>JANOPP010000142.1:0-12896 GCA_031421915.1 Myxococcales bacterium
AGACCGGTCCCTGAGCCCCCGGCAGTAACGACAACGCCCAAAGCCCACCGCTAGAAGCCGCTGACCCTGTAGATCCGCCCGCGGTCGTTCTGGGAAGGAGAGGTCAACACGAACATCGTACCGGCGATGAACGCGAGGTCGATCGGCGTGTTGCGCAAGTAGGCCGCGGCGAGCGCCCCGCTGCCCTTGGTCGACTCGATGACGCGATCGCCTGACGCCACCATCAACGAGCTCGCATACGCGGTCGTTCCGGTCTCGAGCCACTCGACGCCGTACGGTGACTGGATTCGTGTCTCGAACACGCTCGTCGCGCCAGTGGTGCGATCGACCCGGACGATCTCGTCGGCCGCCTCGTCAGAGACGTAGATCTGCCCCGTGGGTCCGAGCGCGATGCCGCGCAGCTGATCGAAGTTGTGGGCGGTGAAGTCGACGCCGGTCGTGGCTAGGCTACAGGTGGCGATCCGTACCAGCTCTTGCCGATTTCCATCGGCGGCCAGCAGACCGAGCGTGGGATCAAACACCAAGTGATATGGATCCTGCGGCCGCTGCGCGCCCACATTGTTGCACGTGACCGGTGTGGCGTACCCCGTCCCGTTCCACGTCAGGCGACCGGTCCGATCCTGGCGATCGGTGAAGTACAGGTTGTCGCCGTTGACGTCGAACGCGACGCCCTCGACCTCACCCTGACCGACGAAGATCGGCGTCGGATTGACCATGCCGGTCATGGGGTCGACCTGCCAGATGCAGCCGCCCTGGCAGGCCGCACCGGCCACGTCTGCGACGTAGAGCTTGCCGTCTCGGGGCGAGGCCGCGATCGAACGCGGGTCGTTGAGCAGGGTCACGTTGCCATCGGTCAGCAGCGCCCCCGCGAGACCTGGCGGGGTCGCGATCGTGATCGTCGGATCGACGATCAGCGTGATCGGCATCGCCACCGCGGAGTTGCCCGAGAGATCGGTCGCTAGCGCATACAACACGAGCGTCGGGCCCGGCTGCGCCCCCCCTGGAACATCGATGCGAAACGTCGCCGTTCCATCCTGCGTCCCGCTGACGAGCGTCGTCGAGCGGCCGTCTCCTCCAAACCCACCGGTGGCGTCGAGGATCACTTGACCCACGCCGATCTCGTCGGTGACCCGGATCTGGACGTCGAGCGGGAGCCCGGGACCGACCCGGAGATTGGTTGTCGGCGGCAGAATCGTCACCTTCGGAGGCGTGCGGTCGAGGACCGCGAACACGGCCTGTCCCGATTCGCCGCCGGTGGTGACCGTGATCGTCCCGGTGCCATCCCAGGCGAGCCCGGCGACGGTCGTCGAGAACACGCCGCTCTCGTCGGTCGTGCCGTCGATCGAATCGATCACATGCGGTCTACCGGTGCGGTCGGTGTAGTCGATCGCGACCTGCACCGACGTGTTGGGGAGGGGCGTCGTGTCGTCGGCGACCAACGCGGTCACCGTGGTGCGGCCGTCGAGCGAGGAGATCAGCGACGGCGCCAGTGACACCTCGATGGTGTTGGGTGCACCGGTGCACGCCGCGATGGTGAGGGGAAGCGAGACCCACAAGCTAGTTCTGAGCATGAAACTCCTAGTGAGAGAGAAACCAGCGCGCGCCGACCACGAGCTGGAGGAAGAGTGGGCGGTCTTGCGTGTGAGGACAGATGCTGTAGGCGCCACTGGCGAGCGTGCAGCTTGCGGTCCGATGCACGTCGACCCCCGGAGCGGCTTCTGCGTAGATCTGCATCGCGCCGCGTTCGTAGGCGATCGCAAGGGACGCCCGGATCCCAAGATGGGAGTCCGGGACCTCGTCGAACGACATCGCGTCGTAGCCGTGGTGGTAAAATCGACCACCGAGGCCGACGCGCAGGGGGACCCGCGGAGTGAGTCGCGCGACCACGAGCTGCGCGTCGGCGTGGAACGACAGTCCGACACCCGCGCGCGTCCCGGTTCCGAGGGCCGCGGACAGCCCGAAGTCGCCCTTCCACCATCCGGCCGTGATCGACGTTGGCTCGCCGAGCTCCACTCCGATCGCGATGCCGTGCTGACCAACCGCTGGCGCATCGCTCGCGGTGATCGTCGCTGGCGGTGAGGTGGGCGGCGTCGCGGACGGATCGGCACGCACCGGGACGACCGCAACGACGAGCGTCGCGACCGCCATGGCTGTTCTGATCAAGGGACCACCGTGACGATGATCGGGGTCGCTGCGCCCTGATTCCCCGAGAGGTCATCGGCGAGCGCGAACAGCGTCACCATCGCGCCCGGTGCGAGGTCGGGAACCGAGAAGTCAAAGTCGAGCACGACGTCGGTCGCGCCACTTGCAATCAGTGAACGATCGCGGCTCTGGTCGCTCGACCCGAACAGCGCTTGGCTGACTCCGATCTCGTCGGTGACACGCACCTTGACCGTGATGTCCTGGCCGCGCCTGACCTGGTTCGCGATGGGCGGCGTGATGACGACCTTCGGCGGCGTACGATCCAGGACGGCGAAGCTTGCCGTTCCTTCGATCCCTGCCCCCGTCGCGATCACGGTCCCTGTCCCGTCCCAGGTCAACCCGGAGATGGTGGTCTCGAAGACACCCTTCTCGTCGGTGGTCCCCTCGACCGGCGCGATCGCGCGCGGGGTACCTGCGCGGTCCTGGTACTCCAGCGTGATCTGGACCGGCTCCCCGCCGACGGGTTCGCGCTCGGCGACCACCGTCGCGCGTACCGAGAGCGTTCCGCTGAGGGACGAGACGACATCCGGAGCCAAGGTTACGAGCACGTCGGTTGGTGTGGTTGTGCATGCGCCCGATACTGCGAATGCAGTCAGGCCGAGAAATCGAGATAAAGCCATCCCCGAGCACGTGCAGGTCATGCACCGACGCGGTGCGAAGCTCGTAGGCACGTGCGGAGATCGAGGCGTGCGCGGTGTTCGAAGCGTGCGCAGTTGTGCATGGCTCACACGGCACCGACCAGCGCAAGATGCTTACATTCGTGCCTTCACTGCACCTGACATCGCACAGGCTAGGATGCGGCGATCTTCAAGCTCGACGAGCAATCCCAGATGGTGGCTGGCGTGATCCGGCAGCGGTGCCTGTCGACCCTCGCACCTCGATCCCCGCCCCTTTGAGATCCCGCTGGATCCGCCGCAAGAACCAACCGAGTCGGCCAAGCGCTTCTACCTTCAGTGGCCGTTTTTCAGAAGGATCATCAGTGGCCGGTCTTGGGTGATCACCGAGGTCCCTGGAACCGCTTCGACGATCGAACCCAGGCAGGAGCCGAATGCGGCGAGTTCGCCGTCGAGCGCTTCATCGACGTTGGTTACGTTCGCCATCGATTATTGAGTGCGGTAGGGACGGCCCTCTCGGGCCGAGCGCATCAACGACGAGCTACTGGAGCGTCCTGTCCAGCAGGGCGCCCAAGCGAGCGATGTCGACCGGCTTGACCAGGTGTTCATCGAACCCAGCTCCAGCCGTGCGCTCCCGATCGGTTGCCTGCCCGTATCCCGTCAGCGCAAAGAGCTTGAGACGGGCGAGATTCCCGCGATCACGGATCAGCCGCGCCAACTCGTAGCCATCCATGACGGGCAGACCGATATCGAGGATTGCAACGTCGGGTGTGAACGACTCCAAGATTCGCAGCGCCGACGGGCCGTCGTGAGCGGTTCGTGTCGCGTATCCCATCGTCTGCAGCATCTCCGCGAGCAGCTCTGCCGCGTCTTCGTTGTCGTCAACGACGAGAATGCGCTTGTCCACCGCGCGCGGTGACTTCATGGAAAGCCCGATCGGGGCCAGGGAGGCACTGGCCGTTGGCTGAACGATCGGCAGATGCACGCTAAACACGGACCCATGACCGACGCCTGCGCTCTCCGCTGTGACGTGGCCGCGATGTAGCTCCACGAGGCGTCGTACGATCGCAAGGCCCAATCCGAGGCCGCCCTGTGCGCGGTCGATGCTCTGTCGCCCTTGCACGAACAGCTCGAAGACGTGCGGGAGGAGGTCTGGCGTGATGCCGACGCCATTGTCCGACACACGCATCGTGATCATGTCACTCGTGCCTTCGGCTTCGACCGAGATCAACCCGCCGGGGGGCGTGTACTTCGCGGCGTTCGCGAGCAAGTTCGTGAGCACCTGTTCGAGCCGGTGCACGTCGGCGTCGACGACGAGGCCAGGCGTCACTTTGGCGACGACTCTGTGTTTCCGCTGCTCCATGATCGGGCTGGCTGTATCGATCGCCCGTGCAACGAGCGCCGCGACGTCGAAGCGGGTGATCGACAGCTCGACCTTGCCGCTCGTGATGCGGGACACGTCGAGCAGGTCATCAACGAGTCGCACCAGGTGAGCCACCTGCCGCTCGATCACCGTTCGTTCGCGCTGTGCAGTTGTCGGTTCTCGCAGCCGCATGAGCTCGAGCGCCGTGACGATCGGGGCAAGCGGATTTCGAAGCTCGTGTCCGAGCATCGCGAGGAATTCGTCCTTGCTACGGTTAGCCGCCTCCGCCGTTGCGCGGGCCTCCTGCTCTCGAGCGAGGAGCTGCGCGCGCTGGAGCTCGGAGCGTTTTCGTTCGCTGATATCGCGAAAGAACACCGCGATCCCGCCCTCGGGTGACGGGAAAGCGTCGACCTCGGTCCACAGATCGAGAGGCGCGTAGTACTCCTCGAAGTGCGAAGCGACTCGATCCTCCATCACTCGGTGGTACTCGATCCAATACTTCGACGTGGTCACAGCGGTGGACGGAAATAGCTCCCAGAACGGACGGCCTAGCGACTGGGCTCTCTCCGTGTTCGAGACCTTCTCTTGATTGCGGTTGACGCGCACTACGTTCCACTCGCGGTCGAGGAGGAAGAATGCGTCGCTCATAGATTCAAGCGTCTCGCCGACCAGCGCGAGCGCGCGCTTTTGATCGTCGACATCGGTGTTGATCCCGACCCATCGAACGATCTCTCCCTGCTCGTCCCGCAGCGGCGCCACCCGAGTGAGAAACCAGCGGAAGACGCCATCATGACGCCGTAGAGGAAACTCCATCTCGAACGGCGCGCCCGTGGCGATCGAGTGCTGCCAACGCTCGAGCACACTCGGCAACAAGGCCGGGTCGTGAACCGACTGCCAACCCCAACCTTCCATGTCCGCCTCGGTCGTCCCGGTGTACGCGTACCAGCGTGGATTGTAGTAGTCGATGAAGCCGTCGGGCTTGGCCCACCAGGCGAGCTGTGGCATCCACTCGATCATGAGGCGGAATTGCCGCTGGGTCTCGGCGACCTTTGCGAGCGAGTCCTGGAGAGCGTTCTCGCTCCGCTTTCGCTCCGTGACGTCCTGCCAGATCACGATGACGTGGCCGCACGTCGCGTACAGTCGTTGGCTCGACCAGCGATCCATCGCTGCGTAGTGGAACTCCAGCCGTTCCTCTGGCGATCCGCCCGAGGCCACGCGCACGAAGGCTTGGTGGTACGCGTGCGTCGCGAGGTCGGGGAACACCTGAAGGTAGGTCCGGCCGAGAAGGTCGCTTGCCGCGATCCCGAGAAGTCTCTCGCCGGCAGGGTTGATGTAGACGTAGGTCCCTTCGGCCGAGAAAATGCTCACCGGTTCGGCGAACGTCGCCTCGACATCGAACGGGACGGTCATCGCGCGCCCGGCTCGTTCATCGAAGTTCGGTCCAACTGGACTACGGTGCTGCCAGGGCGCACGGAGCACAAGCCCACCGCTACCAAAGATGCGAGCTCGCGAATGTTGGGGCGGTGTTTCCCGACGACGTCACGAGCAGCGGACGCTATCGCGAGACGGAGCTCCTCGGCAGCAGCGACGATCTCCGTGTACGATGAGCTATCGCGATGTGGTGGCCGAGTCGTGCTCTCGTGATCATGGTCGTCATGTCGGGCTGCGTGTCGCCTGAGCTCGTCCGCTGCGAGGACGGGTCGTTCTGCCCATCCGGGACGCAGTGCGGGGAGCCCACGGGATGTATCGCGGCCGGCGACTGCGGCGATGGTCGGATTCAAGGTTCTGAGGTCTGCGACGACGGCAACTTGTCGAATGACGATGGGTGCTCGGCGGACTGCACGTCGACCGAGGTCTGTCGAAACGCGACAGTCGATCCTGGCGAGCAATGCGACGATGGGAACTCGCGCAGCCACGATGGGTGTTCGAGTGCCTGCCTGACCGAGACGCCACGATGGAGAGAGATCGTCGATTCCACACCGCCCTCGCAGCGCGTCGACGCGGCGGCCTCGTGGGATCCGGACCGAGGCCGCGCGGTCCTGTTCGGGGGCGTGGAGATTGGCATGCAGATCAGGAGCGATACCTGGCTGTGGGACGGGTTTCAATGGTCGATGGTGACGCCGTCCCCCGGTCCGCCAGGGCTCGGCGGGCATGCGATGGCAGCCGATCTCGCCGGCAGGCTCGTGATGGTGGGTGGCTATACGGCTTTCACGACGGTGTACGTCACCCCGGCGATCACCTGGGTGTGGGACGGCATCGGCTGGTCCGAACTGCTCGGTGCGTCCCCGCCCGGTAACCACGGGCACGCCGCCGCGGCAGGGCCCGAGCCAGGCCAGATCGTGATGTCAGCGGGAGATCGAAGCGTTGATTATCTCCGTGACACCTGGCTGTGGTCGAACGGAGGGTGGACCGCCGCTCGAGATGACGAAGCTCCGAGTGCCCCTCGTCGGTATGGCGCAATGGTCCACGATCCGCTCGCAGGGACAACGATCGTTTCGGGTGGGCTGATCGATTTTGAAGGCTACACATGGCGCGATCCGCAGGTCGGATGGCAGCAGGACTCCCCCGGCATTCCGCGCTCGCGCCACACGTTGGTCTACGACTCGGCACGACAGCACGCGGTCGCGTTTGGCGGGCAGTTGGCAGGGAGCGGGACGACGGTGGCCGATCTCCGCGAGCTCGATGGTTTCTGGCGCTCGCTCGCAACCGACGATCCGAAGCCACCCCCCAGGTACTCCGGGGTGGCGTTTTACGATCCGCTCCGGCATGGCGTAGTGGTCTTCGGCGGACAGTCCGATCAGGGACTTCTCAACGACACGTGGATGTTGCGATGGGAGTCGGCCACCCTCGACGAGGCGTGCGACGGCGGCGATGCCGATCTCGACGGCGCCATCGGATGTGAGGATCCCGACTGCTGGGCGCGCTGCGATCCGCGATGCGTACCTGGTGCGACGAGCTGCGATCCCGACCGGCCGCGGTGCGGCGATGGAACGTGCAACCGTTTCCTGGAGGGACAGGCGTTATGCGCGAGCGATTGCTGAAGCGGTTCACCGGCGTGGGCCTCTGGCCGTTCGCCATCGTGCTGCTCGGCGTCTCCCTATCGCCGCAGCACGCTGTCGCCGACCCCCCGGCGGGGGATAAGCCATGGACTCGCGGCGTGACCGACGACGGCAAGGCGCGGGCAAAGGCCCTGCTCGAAAGCGGCAACGATCTATTTGTAGCGAACCATCACAAGGAGGCACTCGGGTTGTACGAGCAGGCGCTCTCAGCCTGGGATCACCCGGCGATCCAGTTCAACGCTGGACGCGCGCTCGTCGCGCTCGACCGCCCGATCGAGGCCCTGGATCGCGTCGACAAGGCGCTCGCATATGGCAATGCTCCACTCGAGGAAGCGGTCTACGCCGAGGCGCTGAACTACCAGCGCTTGCTGCGCAATCAGATCGGGACGCTCGTAGTGACGTGCACCCAACCGGGGGTCTCCGTAGCGATTGATGGCGAGCGTCGGATCGCGTGCCCCGGTACCGCCACGGTTCGAGTCCGTCCAGGGCGGCACGTCGTCGTCGGGAACAGCCAGACCTTCGCGACTGCGTCGTCCGACGTCATCGTGTTGGGGGGGGCCACCGAGTCCATCGTGATCCACCTGTCCTCGATGAACCTCGGCCCGCGCACACGGTGGGCGACCTGGAAGCCTTGGGTGGCGGTGGTCGGTGGCGCCGTCCTCGGTGGGACCTCATTCCTGATTCGCGAGCGCGCGCACCGCGATGCCGACACACTCTCGCGGAAGGTCGTCGACCAGTGTCATTCTCGGTGTTCGCCGGACCAGTATCGCTCGCTCGGTCTCGAAGCGCTCGAAACCCGGCTCGATCGCCGGAATACGTACTGGGTCTCGAGCGCGATTGCGGGCGGAATTCTGACCGTTCTGGGAGTGTCGCTCGTCGCGCTCAATCGCCCCATGCACGAGCGGCCGCCCATCGCGGTCGGGATGACCGGCGCACACGACCGATTCGCGGTCACCCTCCGCGCCACGTTCTGATCTCGAGCATCGCCCGCGATTCTTAGCGCCGCGCGATCGACATCACGCCGGCGGCGGCGATTGGAGTCAGGCTAGAGCACGACGCGGCGGTACGGGCCGGCCGCCGCGACTGCGTCGTCGCGAGCTGTATGATGAAGCATGGCAAGTCACGACGACACGCTACTATCGTTTCCGTCCTACGCAGAGCTCTCGCAAACAGCAGGGTGGGCGGGGGGCGGAACGCCGCTCGGGTTGTCGGCCGTCGACGCTGCGATCGCGAGCGGCGGACGCTATCGCGAGACGGAGCTGCTCGGCAGCGGCGGAATGGGCAAAGTGTTACTGGCGCGTGACGGCCGGATCGGTCGGGACGTCGCGGTCAAAGTGCTGCACGCGGAGTACGAGCTCGCACCGGATGAACGCGAGCGGTTCTTGCGGGAAGCACAGATCCAGGGCCAGCTCGAGCACCCCTCGATCGTCCCAGTGTACGACATCGACCAGCGAGCCGACGGCTCGACCTTCTTCACGATGCGTCGCGTGTTGGGCCGCACGCTCGCGGCGATCCTCGACGACCTCCGCGAGCGTAAATGTAAGACGACGCAGCGCGAGCTGCTGCAAGCCTTCACCACGATCTGCCTCACGATCGACTATGCGCACAGCAGAGGTGTTGTCCATCGCGACATCAAGCCGGCCAACATCATGCTTGGCGACTTCGGAGAGGTGTACGTACTCGATTGGGGGATCGCCCGGGTCTTGAGCGGCTCGGAGACGGCGGTCGCGTCGCCCGCCAGCCGGTTGTCGATGCCGGGAACGATGATGGGTACCCCGCTGTATATGGCGCCGGAGCAGATGGCGGATCCCGAGGTCGGTCCGAGCGCCGACATCTTCGCGCTCGGTGCGGTGCTGTTCGAGATCCTGACGCTCGAGCGCTTACGCGACCCGCGAGCGGTGTTCGCGCCGCCCGAATCCCGTCCGTCGATCCGTGTGCCGGGCTTCAACGTGGCGCCCGAGCTCGAGTCGATCTGTGTCATCGCCACGCAGATGCTGAGCGAGGATCGGTACCCGAGCGCACGTGCTCTCCAAGAAGCCGTGGCCGCCTATCTCGAAGGAGATCGCGAGCTCGCGCAGCGCAGAGCGATCGCCGCGAAGCATGCGGCGGCAGCACGCGCCTCGCTGGTCAGAGCGGGGTCGCCGAGCAGTGATCACGAGGCAGAGCGGGGACATGCGATGCGAGATCTCGTGCGGGCGCTCGCGCTGGAACCAACCAATGACGAACACGTGGCCATGCTCGCCGAGATGATGAAGGAACCGCCGCGTACGATCCCGACAGCAGTCGCTCACCAGACGAAGAAACAGCAGCAGGACATCGCCCGGAGCGGAATGCGCTACACGGCTGCTGCGATGCTGTCGTGGTTCCTGTTCATGCCCGTCATCTTCATCGCCGGGATGCGGGAGGCGACCTATGTTTTCTTGATCGCGGCGGCTGCGGGGGCTACGGCCTTGATCGCATTCATTGCCAGCCGCCGGCGCACCGTGGGCAAGCCGGTGCAGTACGTGATGATTGGAACCATGATGGTCGCCGGAGTCGCGCTGTCGAGGATCTTCGGTCCGTTCATCTTGATGCCGACCATGCTCGCGACCTGGGCAATCGTCACCCAAGCGCATCCTGACCGAGGCGTTCGGCGCTATGGCCTCGCGCTTGCGATTGTCGCCATGGTGCTACCAATAGGACTCGAGCTCGCTGGCGTGATCCCCACGTCGTACATGTTTGAAGGCGGGATCATCAAGGTGCTGCCGCAAATGACTGAGCTCTCCGCGAACGTGACCATCCCGTTCCTGACCATCGCCCATGTAGCAATCGCGGTGATGCCAGCCGCGTTCGTCGGGAGCCTTCGTACCCAGCTCGCAGACGCACAACAACATCAGCTCCTTCAGACGTGGCACTTCCGACGGCTAGGAGCGGACCTCGTCCGAGCGAGTACCGGTTCGATAAAGGCCATATGAGGATGCCAGCCAACGTGCAACTGGCGGAACGAGGCCCTCGCGATCGGCGCAACGCGCCTCGAGCTCTCTACGAGCCGCCTACCGGTGCGAGCGCGGCGACGTCATACGAGAGATTCCTACACGCTGCCTGGGCGATTGGACCGGAGCCCGTCGGAATCGGCGCGGTAGTCTGCGGTCAACGTGAGACACGCCCCGATTCCGCCGAACGACACCCAGCGCCTCTGCTCACTCGCGGACTACGCGGTTCTCGATACGGCTGCTGAAACGCATTTCGACGCGCTCACGCAGCTCGCAGCGATGGTGATGGGGGTGCCGATCGCACTGATCTCGCTTGTCGATTTTGATCGGCAATGGTTCAAGTCCCGATTCGGGCTGGGAGTCGTGGAGACCCCGCGCGACGTATCGTTCTGCGGTCACGCGGTCGCATTGGACGCTCCGTTGATCGTTTCGGACGCGTTCCGCGACGCCCGGTTCTCAGACAATCCACTCGTCACGGGCGAGCCGCACATCCGGTTCTATGCCGGCATCCCCCTCCGTGGCCATGATGGATTTGTGCTCGGAACGCTTTGCGCAATAGACCACGAGCCGCGGGAACCGTCCGCGCGCCAGGTCGAAGCGCTGCAGCTCCTCGCAGGGCAAGCAATGGCGCTGTTCGAGCTGCGCCGCGTCGGCAGACAGTTGCGTGACGAGCGCAGCGCCCTGGCGGAACAACAACGTCAGCTCGCAGACCGCGAACGCCAGCTTCAGACTCTGTTCGACGGCATGGTCGAGGGAGTCGTCCTCCGCGACGCCTCGGGCACGGTCCTCCATCACAACGCGGCGGCCGAATCCATTCTCGGCATGTCGAGTGACGAGCTCACTGGGCGCATCGCACTCGATCCCCGGTGGCAGGCGAGTCACGCGGACGGCACTCCATTCGCCGACCAAGATCATCCGTCCGTGAAGGCACTCCGGACCGGCCAATCGCAGTCCGACGTTGTTGCGGTCATTCGAAAAACGACGGGCCAACAGCGCTGGCTGAGCATCAACTCGCGGCCACTGAATCGGCCCGGCGAGACAAGTCCATACGCGGTGATCACCACCTTTCACGATATCACCGAGCAACGCACGGTCGCGGAACGGCTCTCGCAACACCAGCGCTTGGTGACAACCGGCACCCTCGCCGCTGGCATCGGTCACGAGATCAACAATCCACTCACCTATCTGCTTGCCAACCTCGACATGGCCATCGAGGAGCTCGAGCTCATCGATGGCGGAACGCCGTCCAAGCGAATTGCGGAGGTCGTGGGCCTGTTGGACCAAGCGCGCGAAGGCGGCGAGCGAGTGAAGCGGATCGTCCGCGGCCTCAAGGCCCTCGTGCGCGCGGACTCCGACGTCGTTCCAACGGATCTCCGCAGCGTCATCGACAGCGCCCTGAGCATTGCGAACCACGAGTTGCGGTCACGGGCAACGGTAGCGCTCGAGTTCTCCGACGTTCCGCCCGTTCGGGTTGATGAATCGCGCATGACGCAGGTGCTCGTCAACTTGCTGGTCAACGCATCGCAAGCATTCTCGACAAGCTCGCCCGCTACCAATCAAATCAAAGTTCGCACGTCGAGGGTTAGAGCAGGCGCGAGTGTCGCGATCGATATCATCGACAACGGTCCAGGCATCGAGCCAGACATTTTGCCGCGAATCTTCGACCCGTTCTTTACGACGAAGTCGGTCGGAGTTGGCACCGGGCTCGGGCTCTCCATCTCGCACGGGATCGTGACTGCGTTCGGCGGAACACTTGAATGCACAACACAGGTGGGCCGCGGGACCACGTTTCGAGTCGAGCTGCCATCCGCGAGCGAACAGACTCCTGAATCAGTTGAGCCTACAGTTCCAGTACGCGGCCGAGTGCTGGTCGTTGATGACGAACATACGATTCTAGTAGCGATGAGTCGGATGCTCGGAAGGGAGTTCGAGGCCGTCACGGCGGACGATTCGCGCGAAGCGCTGCGACTAATCGCGAGTGGCGAGCAGTTCGACGTCGTGTTCTGCGATATTTCGATGCCGCACATGTCGGGCATGGAACTCTACGATGAGGTCTCGGTTCTGCGGCCCGAGCTCGCCGAGCGATTCGTCTTCCTCAGCGGTGACATTACGCGCAATGACATCCGCCGCTTTCTCGCTCGGGTTCCGAACGAACGTCTCGAGAAACCGTTCAGCGTGCAAAACCTTCGGGGGATTGCACGACGCTTCGTCGAGAGTCGCGCGCGGTGACCCGCTCCGAGCTCCCACAGTCGTCCGAGAATGGGAGTGCACCCAGAGCTCGGCGTACGCGCTCGACGGTGTCGCCGGCGACCCGCACGAGCCGGTTAGCGAACCCCGACTCGCGATGGCCTTCGCTCGGCAACGGCTCTGCGCCTACGACCGAGGACGATCACGCCCGCGGGTAGCCGAGTCGCGGAGTGTCAGGCTTCGCTCACCTCTCGAGCGACTACATTCTGGCTTGGTGGGCGGTACGCTGGGCAGCTACGCAATGACCCGGTGTTCCCTATCCCTCGCCGCCACTACGGAATTCACTGTCGTGTTGACTACGGACGACGTTTCTTGTCTCGACCGCGTGGCGGTACCCGTTCACGGGGCGGACTACCGCGCGGCGATCAGAGACGGGGTCCTGCGATCGTGTAGAGCCGCGTGAATGGCGGAGTTGAGATAGGCGAGGACGTCGCGGTGC
>JANOPP010000143.1:0-18773 GCA_031421915.1 Myxococcales bacterium
TTCACCGCGACCGGCAAGCACATGATGGGGACCGTCGTCGCCGAGACGTTCTCCCGCAAAGGGGATCGGGCGACCTGGAAGAGCGCCGAGGAGCAGGGCGATCGGACCGTCAAGGGCTCGGCGTTCTTCGTGCCGATCGCATCGATGCCCGTCGCGTGGCTCCTCGTTCCTGCCGCGCTCAAGGCCGGGGGCAAGCTCGCGATGCTGCCTGGCGGTGAGGTCGTGGTCGAGAAGGCCGCGACGCTCCAGGTCCAGGCGGGCAAGGCGACCAAGCAGCTCATCGGCTACCGGATCACGGGGCTCGACCTGACACCGAGGTACAGCTGGTTCGAACAAGGCGGCGCCTGGTTCGGTGACTTCAGCTCGTACTACTCCGTCGTGCCGGAGGGCTGGGAGCCGGTGATCGACACGGTGGTCAAGAAGCAGGACGAGCTCGGTCGCGAACGCGATGCCGCACTCGCGCTGCAGCACGCGTCGCGCCCGATGACCGGTATCGCGTTCACCGGCGTCCGCGTCCTCGATGTCGACAAGGGAACGTGGACGGCGAACCAGACCGTGCTCGTCGTCGGCGAGACGATCAAGCAGATCGGCAAGGATGGAAAGGTCAAGATCCCCGAGGGCGTCGACACGCTGCCGTCCGACGGGATGGGCGTCATCCCGGGCCTGATCGACATGCACTCGCACACCGCGGCGGTCGACGGCCTGCTCGACATCGCGGCGGGCGTCACGACGATCCGCGACGTCGGCAATGATCCGGACCAGCTCGACGATCTCAAGAAGCGGTTCGACGAGGGCACGGCGATCGGACCGCACGTCGTGCGCTACGGCTTCATCGAGGGCCGCAACGAGAAGGCGGCCTCATCCAAGGTCACCGCCGAGACTCCCGAGGAGGCCAAGGCCGCGGTCGAGTACTTCGCCAAGCGTAGCTACGAGGGCATCAAGATCTACAACTCGATCCGGCCGGAGCTCGTGCCGCTGCTCGCGGCCGATGCTCACGCGCGGGGCATGAAGGTCATCGGCCACGTCCCGGTGCACATGACCGCGACGGAGACGATCAAGGCCGGCTACGACGGCGTCGAGCACATCAACATGCTGTTCCTGAACTTCTTCGTGACGAAGGAGACCGACACCCGCGATACGACGCGGTTCACCCTCGTCGGCGACCAGGCGGCGGACTTCGATCTCGCGGGCAAGCCGATGCTCGACTTCATCGATCTGCTCAAGCAGAAGAAGACGATCATCACGCCGACGCTCTCGGTGTTCGAGGACATGTACCTCGGCACGCAGGGCAAGATCACGCCCGGCATGGAGGACCTTGTCGCGCGCCTGCCGGTGACGGTCCAGCGCGGCTTCATCACGGGCGGGTTGCCGAAGGACGCGGCCAAGCGCGCGCTCTATGCGCGGTCATGGACCCAGATCCTCGCGATGGTGAAGACGCTGTGGGAGGCGAAGGTTCGCCTCGTCCTCGGCACCGATGCCATCGGCGGGCTCATGATGCACAACGAGATGCGGATGTTCGTGGCCGCGGGTATCCCGACCAAGGACGTGATGCGGATGGCGACGCTCGATGCGGCGCGTGCCCTCGGTCTCGACAAGAAGATCGGCACGCTCGCTGCGGGCAAGCGGGCAGACCTCGTGATCGTGGACGGCGATCCGATCGCCGACATCACCTCGATTCGCAAGACCGTGATGGTGATGCGGGCCGGCGTCCTCTATCGCTCCGAAGCGCTGTACGACGCTGCCGGCGTCAAGCCGTAGGGCCCGCAGCCGCCTTCGCCTTGAGCTCGGCGATCTTGTGCTGGATGCGGCGCTTGAAGAGTCGATCGAGCACCGTCAGCCCCGCCATCATCGCGAGCCCGAGCAATGCGACCGCGATGCTGCGCGCGCGAGCCAGGAGCGTCACGAAGAGCCCCTGCTGGCCGGTGGCGCCGAGCAGCGCGTAGAGCGCGTAGTTCCCGCCGTCGGCGAGGCCGAGGCCGAGTGGCACGATCGCCGCGATCCACGAGATCAACACGCCGACCGACAGGACGCCGATCACGAGGGCAGGGGAGAGCGGGACGCCGACTGCGCCGAGCAACGTGATCGTTGCCGTGTAGTTCACGATCTTGGACACGAGGACGTAGCCGAAGCCAGCGCGTGTGCCTGACGTGCGATCGGAGTGCAGCTCCTTGATGTGCCGATCGACATCCTTGAGCTTCTCCTTCCAGACCTTCGCGCGCTCGGCAGAGATCAGCCGAAGTTTCCTGACCGTGCCGACGAGCGAGCGCATCGCGCCGCGATGGATCACGAAGCCCAGCGCGACCATCGCAGGAATGATCACCGCGATGCCGGCCCCGATCATCACCTTGAGCGCGTCGGGGAGATCGACGAGCAGCAGCGTGATCGGGATCCCGATCAGCATCACCGTCACCGAGAAGTAGAGCATCGACACGTTGAGCAGCACGATCGACGACAGCACCCTCGAGCGAGGCGCGTGACCATCCAGCATGGTCACCTTGACCGCCTCGCCGAGCCCGCCGCCGGGGGTCAGCACGTTGATCGCGCGGCCACTCGACCACGCCCCGAGCACGCGCCAGAACGGGACCATCCGCGCCTCGGGGCGCATGAACGCGTGCCACGCCTTGGCGTCGAGAACCAGCGATGTCAGATCGAGCGTGATGATCACCACGGACCACGCGCCGACGTCCGCGATGACCTCCGCGACCTCGGACCAGCTCGTCGTCCGCAGCATCCATGCGAGCGCAGCGCCACCGATGAGAAACACCACGAGGTTGAAGACCGTGTTCCAGACGCTCTTCTTCGGCTCGGGCTCGCCGGCTTCCTCGCCGGCGCGCACGCGGGCGCGGACGTCCTCGGTCACCGGCATGGTGGCTGACTCACTCGCAGAGGGTACACCGCAGCTTCGAGAGCAAGCGATGTGCCACGGACAGGGGGGCGGCGTACGATGCCAGCCATGCCGCGCCTCTCCTCTGCCGAGGTGTTCACGCCGACCTCGTACCCGACGTACTCCTACGTCGCGCGTGCAGAGCTCCACCACGAGCGGTTGCTGCGCGAGTGGACGCGATCATCCACGCAGATCGCGTCGCTGTCGGGACCGTCGAAGGCCGGCAAGACCGTGCTGGTCCAGCGCGTGGTCGGTGAGGGGAACCTCATCACGGTGAGTGGCGCGTCGGTGCGCGCGCCCGACCAACTGTGGGAGCGCGTTCTCGACTGGTGGGGTGAGCCGCACACCAAGATGGCGAGCAGCGTGAACACGTCCATCGACGGCTCCACGCGCGAGCGTTCGGTCAACCTCGGGATCACGGGGACCGGCGCGTCGACCAAGGGAACCTCGACGACGTCGGCGACCGCGGCGGAGACGCTCCAGGCGACCTCGAATCGCCGAGGTCTCCCGCAGGTGGTCGACGAGCTCGCCGGTAAGCCCACGACGATCTTGCTCGACGACTTCCACTACATCCCGCGCGCGATCCAGAACGACGTCGCGCAGCAGCTCAAGGATGCGGCGAGCCGCTGCGTACGGATCTGTGTCGCATCCGTGCCTCACCGTGCGGATAACCTCGTGCGCGCGCTGCCCGAGCTCCGGGGGCGCGTCCTGGCGATCGATCTCGACTACTGGACCAAGACGGATCTGCTCGAGATCCCGCGCCTCGGCTGCGGTCACCTCAACCTCCAGGTCGACGTGCCGTCGCTCGTGATGTTCGCCGGCGAGGCGGCGGGCTCGCCGCAGCTCATGCAGTCGATCTGCCTGTGGATGTGTAACCACCTGGGCGTGCGCGAGACGGCAGACGAGCTTCTCGCTGTCACGCTCGACGAGGCCGCCCGTCGCAAGATCCTGTTCCTGACGTCGTGCACGGTCGACTTCCGCTCGCTGGTGAAGGCGATGATCGGGGGCCCGAAGGCGCGGCCCGGCGAGCGCCAGGTCTACACGCACAAGGACGGCCGGAAGGGCGATGTCTACCTGACCGTGATGCGCGCGGTCGCGATGGACCCACCACGTCTCGCGCTCGACAAGGACGAGCTCAATCGCCGTCTCGACGATCTATGCAAGGGCAAGAACCCCGACGGTGCGAGCGTCGTGCGCACCTGCGTGACGCTCGGCCAGATCGCGCAGGGCTTCGCGGCGCCGACCGGCCCGTCGCTGGAGTGGGACGATCAAGAGAACGTCCTCCTTCTCAGCGATCCGTATCTCCTGTTCTACCTCCGGTGGTCCGGCATCCTCGAGAAGGAAGCCGACGCGGACTGACTCAGAACTCGGGCTTCTTCTTGTGATATTTCTCGATCAGCACGATCAGGTAGTCGGCCAGATCGAGCACGCGGTCGTCGTCGGTCGCGCGTGACACGTAGGCTTCGAAGAAGTCATAGCCTTCCTCGCCGCCCGGCTCGCGCAGGCGCAGATAGACGTAGCCCTCGTCCTCGTCCTTCTTGCCCTTCTTGCGGTCGGCCAGCTCGAGGCCATCGATCAGGTCCCAGACCTTGGTCGACTCCTTGCGGCTGAGGTTCTTCGTCGCCAGCTCGTCACTCGAGTCCTCGTCCGAGTACGACGCCCAGATCGACGAGCCGCGGACCCGGATCTGCCAGTCGTCGCCCTCGGGCTTGTTCGAGACGAAGTCGAACATGCGCCCCTGGGTCTCTCCCCGATCGATATCGCTCGCGGAGCGATCGGTCTGCGCATAGCTGCCGCCGGCCTTGGGGCACGCCCCCACGAGTGCCAGCACCAGCACGAGGAGGAGTGGGCTGCGGCGCACGAGGGGTGATCATAGCAGTATGCTGGCGCGCCGGATGGCGCTCCGATTCCATGACCGCACGCTCGACGCGGCCTCCGTCCTGCGTGACGGCACACACCGCGCGTCCACCCTCGAGGCAACCTGGAAGCGGTTCGCTCCGGCCCGCAAGCGCGCAGGGATCACGCGGATCGCGGATCTTACCGGGCTCGACACGATCGGCATCCCGGTGTTCGCCGCGATTCGCCCGATGGGCCGGTCGCTATCCACGCAGCAGGGCAAGGGCATCTCCGCCGACGCCGCCCGCATCAGCGCCCTGATGGAGAGCCTCGAGACCTGGACCGCCGAGAACCTCGCGCTGCCGGTCGTCCGTGGCTCCGCACGCGACCTCAAGGACCGCGCCGTCGACATCCGCCGCTTGCCGCGCCCCCGCGGTCGCCTCGATCTCGCTGCGCGCCGCCGCTGGGTCGAGGGCTGGGACCTCGCGCGAGAGCGCGCCGTCCTCGTGCCTGAACAGGCCGTCACTCTCGACACCACGTTCACCAGGCCGCCCGACTTCGACATCTCGTCGAACGGTCTGGCGTCGGGCAACGTCCTCGTCGAGGCGATCGTCCACGGCCTGTGCGAGGTGATCGAGCGCGATGCCGAGGCCGCGTGGCGTCGCGCCGGCGGCGATCGTCGGCTCGTCCTCGACTCGATCACCGATCCGATGTGCCGCTCTCTGATCGACCTGATCACTGCCGCCGGTGCGCGCGTGTTCGTGTGGGATCTCGGCTCCGACCTGATCCCGGTCATCGGCTGCGCGATCATGGACGATCCGCGTGAGCCCGCCTGGCGCACGCTCGGCTTCTACCAGGGCTTTGGCGCACATCTCGTCCCCGAGGTCGCGATCGCACGCGCGCTGACCGAGGCGGCGCAGACCCGCGTGACGTACATCGCGGGTGGCCGCGACGACTTCTTCCCGTTCGACTACGCGCGCTCCACGGATCCCGAGCTCCTCGCCGAGATCTGGAGCCGCCTCGCGAGCCCGTGCGACGAGCCGGCCGTGTTCGACGAGCTTCCGCGGATCACCACGCGCGGTCTCGGCGAGGATCTGGAGATTCTCGTGGAGCGCCTTCGCGTTGCCGGCAGCGACTCCGTGATCGCCGTCGATCTCACGCACCCGAAGCTACGCGTCCCGGTCGTCAAGATGATCGTGCCCGGTCGCGCGACCGACCTCGAGGGGATGGGATGACGACCCTGGTCTACGTCGGCCCGACGCTCCCCGCGGCCGAGGTCACAGCACGGCTCCCCGGCGCCACCGTGCTGCCGCCGGTCGCGGTCGGTGACGTGCTCGTGGCGATCCGCCGCCGCGGCATCAAGCGCATCGCGATCATCGACGGCTACTTCGAGCGCATGGCCGCCGTCTGGCACAAGGAGCTGTTGCGCGCGCTCGAGCGCGGCGTCGCCGTGTGGGGCGCCGCGAGCATGGGAGCCCTGCGCGCCGCCGAGCTCGCACCGTTCGGGATGCGCGGCATCGGCTCGATCTATCGCGACTACGCGCGCGGAACCCTGACCGCTGACGACGAGGTCGCGGTGGCGCACCTGCCGGCCGAGTACGGATATCGCCCGACCTCGGACGCGCTCGTCAACCTGCGTGACGGTATCGCGCGCGCTCCGATGCTGACCGCACCTCTGCGCGAGAAGCTCGTCGCGCTCGCGCGTGGCCGATTCTATCGCGAGCGTAGCTGGCACCAGCTGATCACCGATGCGCAGGCCGCCGGACTACCGGCGAACAAGCTCGCTGCGCTCTCGGTGTGGCGCAAGCCCGACCGCAAGGCGGCCGACGCGCGGATGCTACTCCGCGCACTCGCCACGGATCGGTCGCGCCCGGTCCGAGGACAGCGCGTGCCACGAACCTGGGCGATCAAGCAGCTGGAGGCGTGGCTCGATCCGTAGTCGGTAGTGTTACCCTCGGGTCTTCGATGGACGTCGGCCATGCAGCGCCAGTCTTCGGCGCGGGTCGGTTCGAGGTCCGCGGGACGCTCGGGGCCGGCGGGGCCGGCGTCGTCTATCGCGCGTTCGATCGTCAGCTCCAGCGCGAGGTTGCGCTCAAGTTGCTGCGCCAGGCCTCGGGGCGCGACCTGTACCGGTTCAAGCGCGAGTTCCGCGCGCTCGCCGACATCGTGCATCCCAACCTCGTCGCGCTGCACGAGCTGCACGCGACCGGTGGCGACTGGTACTTCACGATGGAGCTGGTCGAGGGCGTGTCGTTCATCGACTGGGTGCGTCCTCCGCGCACGACGACCGGGCCGACGCGCACGCGACAGGACATCCTCGCTTCCCCGGTCAACGTGGCGCGCTTGCGCGGTGCGCTCGTCCAGCTCGTCGATGCGCTGGTCGCGTTGCACAAGGCGGGCAAGCTGCACCGCGATCTCAAGCCGAGCAACGTGCTCGTCACCTCGCAGGGGCGCGTCACGCTCCTCGACTTCGGGCTCGTCGCGGGAATGGCCGAAGGCGATCCGGAGAAGCTCGCCGTCGGTACGCCCGTGTACATGTCGCCGGAACAGGCCGCGGATCTGCCGCTGAACGAGGCGAGCGACTGGTACTCGGTCGGCTGCATGCTCTACGAAGCGATGACCGGGCGGAGGCCGTTCGAGGGCGACTCCGAGCAGGTGATGACGCGCAAGCAGACCGAGATGCCGGCGTCGCCGATCACGCTCACGCCAGGCCTGTCGCCGGATCTGACGCGCCTGTGTATGGCGTTGCTGCAGCCCTCAACGCCCGCGCGTCCGACCGGCCTGACCGTGTTGACGCAGCTTGGCTCCGCGCCGTCGGCGACGACGCGCAGCCTCGCGAAGAGCATGCCGCCGCTGAACTTTGTCGGCCGTACCGGGGAGATGGCGCAGCTCCAGCGTGCGCTCGTCGATTCGCGGCGTCGCGGCGTTGCGGTGCTGGTCAAGGGCCGCAGCGGCATCGGCAAGAGCACGCTGGTCCGGAGGTTCTTGCGCAGCCTCGGCGACGCGGTGTTCGTGCTCGAAGGGCGCTGCTTCGAGCGCGAGGCAGTTCCCTTCAAGATGCTCGACGGCGTCGTCGATACGCTGACCGCGGCCGTGATGAGCCTGCCGCCCGAAGATGTCCTCGCGCTCGTTCCGCGCGAGATCGGATCGTTGACGCGCCTGTTCCCGGTGATGCGCCGGATTCCGCAGTTCACGGCAGCAGCGGCTGGCGCGAACGTGCCGCCGGATCCGCAGGAGCTGCGGCGGCGCGGTTTCCAGGCGCTGCGCTCGGTGCTGACGAAGCTCGTGCGCGTGCGACCGGTGTGCGTGTTCGTCGACGACGCGCACTGGGGCGATACCGATAGCGTCGTGTTCCTCGCGGAGCTGATCCACGGCGCGGAGCCAGGGATGCTGATCCTGATCGCGCACCGGCCCGAGGACTATCTCGGCGTGGTGGTGCAGCTGCGGCGGCCTCCGGGCGGGAGCGCGCGGCGCGGGGAGGTGCGCGACATCGAGGTCCAGCCGCTGACGGACGCCGACGCGATCGATCTGGTCGCGCAGATCGCGGACGATTCGACGCGCACCGCGATGGTCGTGGCGGCGGCCGGAGGCAATCCGCTCGCGCTCGCAGAGATGGCGCGTGCACCTTCGCTCTCTGCCGGCATGAACATGGACGACCTCGTGCGCGCACGCGTGCAGCGGTTGTCGGCCGACTGTCAGGCCATGCTCGCGGTGACGAGCATCGCGGCGCGGCCGCTTCCCGTCGAGATCGCGGCGCACGCGGCCGGCGTCGTCGGTGGGCACGACGAGGCCAGCGTCCTGTCGATCGAACGGCTCGCGACGCTGCGCCAGGTCGACGGGCACATGATCCTTCACCCGGCTCACGACTACGTGCGGAGCGCGGTGGTTGCGGGCCTCGACACCGAGACGAAGGCGAGCTTCCACGAGGCGATCGCGCGCGCGTTCGAGGCGGTCCAGGGACCCGCGCAGCTCGATTCGCTCGCGGTCGTCGAGCACTGGCTCGCTGCGGGACATCCGGCGAACGCGGCGCACCACGCTGTTGCAGCTGCGATCAAGGCAGAGGAGGCGCTCGCGTTTCGCCGCGCGGCCGAGCTGTATCAGATCGGCTTGACGTTCGGTCCGTGGGACGCGGCCGGGCAGCGCGAGCTTCTCGGTCGTCAGGCGAACGCACTCGCGTGCGCGGGGCAGCTCGACGAGGCGGCGACGCTGTATGGCCATGCGGCGGCGCTGTTGCCCGATGACGACGATGCGATCGATCTAGATCGACTGCGGGTCGAGGCGCTGCTGCGCCGCGGTCGGCTCGACGAGGGCCTGCCTGCCGCACAGAAGCTCCTCGCGCAGATCGGGATCCGGATCCCGCTGGCCGCGCGCACCTCGCGGACCAAGCTCGCGACGCAGTGGATGCAGATGAAGCTGCGTGGCCTCGACTACGTCGAGCGCGACGTCACCGAGATTCCGCGGGCGCAGCTTCTCGCGACCGATGTCCTGTACTCGATCTCGAGCGGGCTCGCGTTCGTGGATCCGGCTCTCGGGCGCGTCGTTCAGTCGGAGCTGATCCGTGCGGCGCTCGATGCCGGGGAACCGGTGCGCGTGTGCCTCGCGCTCGCGCAGGAGGTTTGCTATGCGGCGGCGGCGGGGAGTCGCAACCGTGCCGTCGTCGAGGCGGTGGGCACACGGCTGGCTGCGATTGCAGCGCACGTCGGGCACGCACACGTGATCGGGTTCGCGGACACGGCGATCGGGATCGCGGCGCACATGAACGGGCGATGGACCGATGCGCGTGCGCACCTCGAGTCGGGCCTGGCCGCACTACGCGACCATGGCGCCGGTGTGCGGTGGGAGATCGACGTTGGCGACACGTACTGGCTCGGCGCGTTATTCTATCTCGGCGAGTGGCGCGAGATGGCGCGCCTCACCCAGTTGCTCCTTCGCGACGCGATCGATCGTGGCGACATGATCGCGCAGCAGTGTCTGCGGACCGGACTCTGCAACCTCGCGTGGCTGGTGATCGGCAAGCCGGACGAGGCACGTGCGCAGCTCGACATCGCCGAGAGGACGCTCGGAGAGGGGTTTCACCTGCCGCACGTCCAGGTGATCACGGCGGCAGCGAACATCGATCTCTACTGCGGTGACTCGGCGGGGGCCGCGAAGCGGCTCGACGACGCGTGGCCCCTGATCGAGCGGCTCGGCGTGCTCCGGTTGCAGCAGCCGCGGATCGAGCTCTCGGTCCTGCGCGCGCGCACGCTGCTGGCGAATCCTCGAGCCGATGGACGACTCCGCGAAGCGCGGGCGATCGCAGACGAGCTGATCAAGGAGGGAGCGCCCTGGGCGATGGGCCTGGGTCATTTGATCCGGGGCTCGTGTCTGGCATGGGCGAGCTCCGAGGATCTGGCGCTCGGCGAGCTGGTCGCGGCCGAGGAACACCTGACGCAGGCCGCGATGCGAGGCTATGTCCACATCGCACGACTTTACCGAGGGCAGCTCGAAGGCGGAGGAAGCGGAATGGCGAAGGCCGCGGCGGCCCGGGATTCCCTACAAGATGCGGGCGCTTCGGACCCTGACGCAGTTGCCGCGCACCTCGTGCCGTGGCCTGGATGACGTCAGGTCACCTTTCGAGTAGTGTCCCGGGCGGTTGGTCCGGATTCGGTGATCCGGGGTGCCACGAATGACGTACTCACGGAGCCGGCGTTCGCCGGGATGAGGGCCGCAGTGTCAGACATCGCCTATCACATTGCCATTTCGAACAAGGTGGAGTTCGAGGATCTCGACTGGGACACCGCGCGCAAGCACGGCATCACGGCGCAGGAGATCGAGACGCTCAAGTACTTCGCCGACATCGAGAGCCAGACGGTCTACTACTTCCTCGAGGTCGCGAAGCTCCAGGTGGTCCGTGACCCCGAGCTCCTGACGTTCCTCACGATGTGGAACTACGAGGAGTACTTCCACTCCTACGCGCTCACGCGCTTCATGGAGGAGTGCGGCGTGCCGGTCGAGTCCGCGACCGACCGCAGCACCAAGGTCCGCGCCGGTGCACGCTTCAAGGCGAAGTTCGAAGACTTCGCGCAGGGCATGATCGCCAAGGCCGCTCCGAAGTCGTTCATCGGTCTGTGGATGTTCTGGGGAGCGCTCCAGGAGTGCCTCACCACGCAGGCGTACGAGGAGCTCGCGAACCAGACCCAGAACCCGGTCCTCGAGGAGCTCTGCCGTCGCATCGCGAAGCAGGAGCGCCGTCACTTCGCCTACTACTGGAGCGCGTCGAAGCGCCGGCTCGAGGGTCGCCCCAATACCCAGAAGTTCGTTCGCTTCATCGCGAACCAGTTCTACGCGCCCGTCGGCGGCGGCGTGAAGACGGACGAGGAGGGCGCGCGCCTCGTCGCGAAGCTGTTCCCGCAGGACCGCATCTTCGAGGTGATGAGTTACATCGAGAAGAAGATGGCGCTCCTCCCCGGCATGGCCGGCCTCGATTGCTGCACCGGCTGGGCGTCGAAGATCCAGGAGATCCTCCCCGAGGAGACCCGCGCGCAGTCGATGAACCATCGCCGCGATGCTCAGAAGAAGGGCGCGGACCGCGCGGCGGCCTGAGCGACTCTTCGCAGAATGCGAAACGGCGCAGTCATCGCGACTGCGCCGTTGTTCGTTTTCGGGGCGCGTGACTAGAACGCGTAGCCGATGCGGAAGTAGCCGACGGGCTCGACCGACGGGCCGGTGTCATAGTCATAGCCATAGTCGTTCTGCTCTGCGTTGAGGTCGCGCGCGGCGCCGAACGCGGCGGCGACGTTGAGGCCCGAGTCAAACGACCAGTGCCAGCCGAACAGCATCTCCGGACCGGCGAACGTGTCCATGCTGCAATCGTCATACCACGAGTCGCAGTAGCTGCTCCTAGAACCGCGCATGAAGAAGCCGGGCTCGAAGAACGGCCCCGAGTAGACTCTGCGGAAGTAGATCGGGAGGCTCGCGCCGATCTCGTAGCCGTCGCTGCCCTCGAACGAGATGATGTTTGCATCGCCGCGGATCGCGACGTTCTGGCTCACCGCGTGGCTGACCGACACGCCGTAGAAGCCGAGCATCCAGCCGATCGGATTCGAGGAGATGTTCGTCTTGCGGTAGCGCAGGATGTACTCCTGCTTCTCGCCGACCTTCACGAGCGTGCCGTTGACGTGCGAGACCTCGCTCCACGCCTCGTTCTGCGGCGCACCGTTGGTCGCGCCCGGCGCGGCGGCGGGCGCGCCCGGCGCCTGGGCTCCTGCACCGTTGTTGATGATGACCGGCGGGTTCGGCGTCACGACGACGAGCTGGTCGGTGTGAGTCACCGGGCCGTCGTCAGCGAAGGCGGGGGTGGCAGACAAGGCGACGAGAGCGGCGAGGAGGGGACGGGCGGTCTTCATGGAGGATTTCCATGAGCACCCGCGATGCCAACACCCTCACCGATCGCGAAGTCCTCGTATCTCCTGGAACCGCCGTCCAATTCCTGTGGCAGGCCCTGGTAGGTCCTGGCGGGCCATTTGACCGAGCCGAGAGATTCCTGACATCGCTAGTCGCGATCGTCAGCGCAGGACGGTCAGCGTCCGCATCGTCCCCCGCGTGACGCCGAACTGCTCGTGTGCCGCAGCGCGGCGGAGCACCTCGGCCGGCGCGATCGTCCCGGCGGCGAGCCCGCGATACGCGTCGATCAGCCGGGCCGCCTCCTCGGCACTCTCGCGTACGAGCTCGATCCGCAGCCGGCGCACGCCGCGGGCGAGCAGGTCCGGCACCAGGCTCGCGGCGCTCTGTGCCTGCGCGTTGAACACGGTGTTGCGACAGCCGACATCCACCACCACCGGATGCACGAGTCCGACGCGATCGCGGAGCGAGACCGCGTGCTGCTCGCACGGCCGCCCGCACGTCTTGTAGTCCTTGCCGGTCGACAACAGGTGCGCGTAGACGCAGTGCTCGGTGTGAAACGTCGGGATGTGATGGTGAACGGTCACGCCGATCCGCCCGGCGGGCGTGCGCTCGAGGAGCGCCATCAGCTGATCTCGATCGAGGTCGTGCGCCGCGGTCGCCGTCGCGAGGCCCTTGCCGAGGACCCAGCTCGCGGAGATCGAGTTGGTGATGTTGAGCGAGAAGTCGCCGTGCAGGACCGGACGCACGGCAGAGGGCAGGGCGGCGAAGTAGGCGAGGGAGCCCCAGCTCCGCACGAGCACGTGATCGGGTGCGAGCCGCGCGAGGTGCGCGTCGATCCGCTCCTCGCCCGGCTTCTGCACTCGCACCGTCGCGATGCCGACGCGGGCACCACGAGCGCGCGCGCGGTCGACCGCCTTCGCAAGGCCGACGAGCTCCATCCAGTCGAGCTCGACCTCGGTGGCGCCGGCATCGAGGACGGCGTCGAGCTGCGCATCCGTGCGGCACAGCGGGACCACGAGCGCTGCGGTCTCGGGCGCCGGGGGGACTGCCAGACGCAGCGACTCGATCACCGAACCCGTCGTCAGCGTGCGATCGACGCGGATCACCGCGGCCTCGAGCTGCGTGACGAGCTGGCGGCGCACGTCCTTGAGCTCGGACACCGGGACGTGCAGCCCGCCTGCGAGTGCGCTCGTGTCGATCGCGCCGAGGTGGAACGGCGTGCCTCCAAACGCGCCGAGCTTGTCGGCGATCACCTCGGCCGAGATTCCGGAACCGCGCGCGACCTGCAACGACGACATGGTCGTCGCACGCGCTTCGTGGGGCGGCCGTGCGACGTGCTCGGTCGCGGCCCCGGTCGCGTCGGGGGCCAACCCATCGCGTCGCGCGATCCGCGCGATCACCTCGAGCGGTGAGCCGACAACGCCGCGCACCTCGAGCGTCACCGCGATCCGACCGAGCGCACCGCGACCGGCCTCGGCGGCTTTCTCGCCGGCGCGGTTCACCTTCGGGTCCGAGCTGATCCACACGAAGTCGCCGATGTTCACGCGCGACAGATCCGGACCTGGAGTGCCGAAGCGTAGGCGGTAGCCGTCGGCGATCGCATCGACCGCGAAGATCGGTCCGCCTTGCTCCTCTTCCTGGGGACGACCGCGATCGAACACGACGCCCATTCCCGCGCGTGGCTCGATCCGCACCGACGCGGAGCTCGCGGCGGACGGCGTGTCGATCGCGAGGCCGCCGGTGACGGGGCGCTGGTGTGGATCCGGCACGACATACACGGTGTCGCGGTCGAGCTTGACGATCTTGCCGAGCGGCAACCCGCGGTGCCGTGGGAACCGACCTTCCACGAGCGTCTGATGATCGACACCACCGAGGAAACCGGCCGAGATGCCGCGGCTGTACGCGACGTGAAGCGCGACGTCATCGGCTGGCACGTCGACGGGGAACACCGGCATCGCCTCGCCGACGGCCTCGGCCGCGGCACGGCGGTAGTGCGTCACCGCGGTGGCGACGTAGTGCGGCCCTTTGAGGCGTCCTTCGATCTTGAGTGACGCGACGCCACCGATCGACGCGAGTGCGGCAACGGCCGAGGTCCCCGCGAGATCCTTCGGTGACAGGAGGTACTCGACCTCGCCGAGCGCGCGCTCGACGCCGTCGATCACGAGGCCGTAGGGGAGGCGGCAGGCCTGCGCGCACTGCCCACGATTCGCGGACCGCCCGCCCCATGCCTCGGAGGACAGGCACTGGCCACTCCACGCGACGCACAGCGCACCGTGGATGAACACTTCGAGCGGGATCGGGGAGCCGGCGGCGTACGCGCGGATCTCGTCGACCGAGAGCTCGCGTGGGACGACCACGCGCGAGAGGCCGAGATCGGCGAGCAGGCCGACGGCGAGAGGGCTCGACGCGGTCATCTGGGTGGACGCGTGGATCTCGAGCGCGGGGCACACGGCCTGCGCGATCCGGGCGACCGCGGGATCCTGGACGATGATCGCGTCGGTCCCCGCGGCGGCGACCCGACGGATGAGCTCCTCGACGATCGGCAGCTCGGGCTCGAAGACCAGCGTGTTGAGGGTGACGTAGATCCGCGCACCGGCGCGATGCACCCACTGCACGACCTCGGCGAGGCCGTCCGACGGAAAGTTCTCGGCGCGGGCACGCGCGTTGAACCCGTCGTCGAGACCGAGGTAGACGGCGTCGGCACCAGCCGCCAGCGCGGCCGACAGGGCGTCGCGGTCCCCGGCAGGGGCCAGGATCTCGGGGCGGCGCATCCGTGGTCGACCTTTCCGGGCAGCGTTCCATACCACGTCCGGTCAGGGAAACCATCCTCACGTCGCACACTTGGCCTGCCAAACGCCCTTGCACTCCGGACACCGGTTTCCTTATAACGCCCCTCCCAAGGACCCCCGAGGAACCCACCCATGACGTCTCTCCTAGCCTTTCTTGCCGACGGTGCCACTGCCGTAGCGGGCGTTGCTGCCCGGCCCCACAGCGAGGCGCAGCTCGTTCTCCCGGACCTCCACCAGGTCCACTTCCTCGGCACGACGGGCTGGAACATCCTCGCCCTCGGCCTGGTGGTCTGTGCGGTCGGCCTGCTGTTCGGGCTGATGAAGTATCAGCACCTCAAGAACCTGCCCGCCCACAAGGCGATGATCGAGATCAGCGAGCTCATCTACGCCACGTGCAAGACGTACCTGAAGACGCAGGTGAAGTTCATCGCCTGGCTCTGGGTCCTGATCGCAGGCGTGATCATTGTCTACTTCGCGGTCCTCGAGAAGGTGCCGATGCCCAAGGTGGCCGCGATCGCCGGGTTCAGCGTGATCGGCATCCTCGGCAGCGTGATCGTCGCTGCGTTCGGCATCCGGGTGAACAACTTCGCTAACTCGCGCGCGGCCTTCGCCTCGCTGCGCGGCAAGCCGTACGGTGTCTACGCGATTCCGATCGAGGCCGGCATGTCGATCGGCACCGTGCTGATCTCGCTCGAGCTGCTCCTGATGCTCGCGATCATGCTGTTCCTCCCCGGCGACTACGCAGGTCCATGCTTCATCGGCTTCGCGGTCGGTGAGTCGCTCGGTGCCGCGGCGCTTCGTATCGCCGGCGGCATCTTCACGAAGATCGCCGACATCGGCTCCGATATGATGAAGATCGTCTTCAACATCAAGGAAGACGATGCACGTAACCCCGGCGTGATCGCCGACTGCACCGGAGACAACGCCGGCGACTCGGTCGGCCCCACCGCCGACGGCTTCGAGACCTACGGCGTCACGGGTGTCGCGCTCATCACGTTCATCCTCGTCGCGCTCCCCAACATCCCGGGCATCACGGCCGGCACGTACCTCCCGAGCGGCGCCCCGTCGGATCCCGGCGAGTGGATGCAGACGGTCCTCCTCGTCTGGCTGTTCGCGATGCGCATCATCATGATCCTCGCGTCGGTCGGCAGCTACCTCATCAACGAGGCCATCACCAAGGCGAAGTACCAGAACGCCGCGAAGATGGACTTCGAGCACCCGCTCACCGTCCTCGTGTGGTTGACCTCGCTCGTCTGCGTCGGTCTGACGTTCCTCGTCTCGTACTTCCTGATCGGCACCGGTGACTCCGCGCTGCCGTATGGCCTGTGGTGGAAGCTGTCCGGCATCATCTCGTGCGGCACGCTCGCCGGCGCGATCATCCCCGAGCTCGTCAAGGTCTTCACGTCGGTGAACTCCGGCCATGTCCGCGAGGTCGTGACGGCCTCGAAGGAGGGCGGCGCGTCGCTCAACATCCTCGCCGGTCTCACCGCAGGTAACTTCTCCGGCTACTGGATGGGCCTCGTGATCACGGGCCTCATGGGCATCGCGTACTGGATCTCGACGTCGGCCGGCATGGCCGACATCCTGTACGCCACCAACCTCAGCGCGAACCTCGAGATGACGGAGTTCGCATGCAAGGCCGCGGCGGCCGTGTTCGCATTCGGCCTCGTCGCGTTCGGCTTCCTCGGCATGGGCCCGGTCACCATCGCGGTCGACTCGTACGGTCCGGTCACGGACAACGCGCAGTCGGTCTACGAGCTCTCGGTCATCGAGGGCAAGCCCGGAATCACCGAGGAGATCAAGAAGGACTTCGGCTTCACGCCTGACTTCGAGAAGGCGAAGATGTTCCTCGAGGAGAACGACGGCGCGGGTAACACGTTCAAGGCGACTGCCAAGCCCGTTCTGATCGGCACCGCCGTCGTCGGTGCTGCGACGATGATCTTCGCGCTTATCATGCTCGTCACCGACGGCCTCAAGCCCGAGGCAGTCGGCAACCTCTCGATGATTCACCCGCCGTTCCTCCTCGGCCTCGTGGTCGGCGGCGCCATCATCTACTGGTTCACGGGCGCTTCGACGCAGGCCGTCTCGACGGGCGCGTACCGCGCGGTCGAGTTCATCAAGGCGAACATCAAGCTCGACAGCGACCAGGTGAAGGCGTCCGTCGAGGACTCCAACAAGGTCGTCGAGATCTGCACGATCTACGCGCAGAAGGGCATGAAGAACATCTTCATGGTCGTGTTCTTCACGACCCTGTCGTTCGCGTGCATCGACCCGTACTTCTTCATCGGCTACCTGATCTCGATGGCGCTGTTCGGCCTCTATCAGGCGATCTTCATGGCGAACGCAGGCGGTGCCTGGGACAACGCGAAGAAGATCGTCGAGACCGAGCTCCGCGCGAAGAACACGCCGCTCCACGAGGCGTGCGTCGTTGGCGACACCGTCGGTGATCCCTTCAAGGACACGTCGTCGGTCGCGCTCAACCCGGTGATCAAGTTCACCACGCTGTTCGGCGTCCTCGCCGTCGGCCTCGCACTGCAGCTCCACAACAAGGCGATCGGCTTCGAGCATGGCAAGCTCGTGAACGCGCCCGAGCCGATGTACGACTACATCCGCTGGGCGGTCGCGGGCCTCTCGCTCGTGATCTCGATGTTCTTCGCCTACCGCTCGTTCTACGGGATGCGGATCGGCAACCTCAGCTCGGCGGACGCGGCCGCGGCGAAGACGCCGTCGACCGGTCACGGCGCGGCTGATGCGAAGAAGGAAGCCGCCAAGGTCGAGGCCAAGAAGGCCGAGACCAAGAAGGCGGACGAGGAGAAGGCCGACAAGAAGGCCGAGTCCAAGAAGGCGGACGAGGAGAAGGCCGAGACGAAGGCCGACGAGAAGGCCGAAGCCAAGGCAGAGAAGGCTGAAGACAAGGCCGACGAGAAGGCGAAGAAAGACGAGACGACCAAGGCCGACGACTAGGCACTGGTTTCACTCTCGACCTTCGGGGCGTGCGCGAGAGCGTGCGCCCCGACGTCGTTTCGGCTCCTAGAAGAGCGTCTCCAGGATTCCAGCGACCGCGGCCGCGAGGCCAACCGTCATCAGGGCCAGCGTCGCGAACGCTCGTGCACGGAAGCTCACACCGTAGGTTGCGTGTCGCATGACTACCTCCCGGGCGCATCCGCCGCGGCACCCGTTGCCGGTGGTCGTCGCGCCTCTTGCTCGATGGGATGCGGCGATGTGCCGCGCGGTTTCGACAGGAGCGCCGGCATCGCGATCGCCAGGACGGCGAGCAACGCATACAGCGCGATGATCCGCTTGCGGAAGCCGGGCTGGACGGAGATCAGGCCAGCCGGTGTCACGCGGCGCTCCCGAGCAGCACGCTCGCGACCACGCCGAGCCCGAGTACGCCCGCGAGGACGCCGACCGCGAAGAAGTGGATGAAGTGGCGCTCGGGCGGCGGGACGTGGCGGCGGAGGGCGGGTTGCATGGAGGTGAACCAGAGCAACCGGCGGACCACGAGAAACCGCGCGCCAAGCCCGCGATCCGTGGTCGGCCACGGACAGCGCGACACACGTCCGTGACGGTCGTCGTGCCAGACCGGCAAGGCCGCCGAAGTCCCGCGACCATGATAGACCCCTGCCATGGCCGAGACGATCCGAGCTCCGCGCGGCACGCAGCTCACGTGCAAGGGCTGGCAGCAGGAAGCCGCGCTGCGGATGCTGATGAACAACCTCGATCCCGATGTCGCGGAGCGGCCCGAGGATCTCGTCGTCTACGGCGGCACCGGCAAGGCCGCCCGGAGCTGGGAGGACTATCACGCGATCGTCCGCGAGCTCCGCCGGCTCGAGAACGACCAGACGCTGCTCGTCCAATCGGGGCGCCCGGTCGGCGTGTTC
>JANOPP010000144.1:0-26800 GCA_031421915.1 Myxococcales bacterium
GCAGCGGCCGGGGCTGCTCCGCCTCCGCCCCCCATACCGCCCATCATCATCATCATCATCATCATCTGCATCGAGTCCCCGCCGCCCGAGGACTTGGCCGAGGCGAGGTCCTTGATCGAGTCACCGATCGACGTGAGCATCGCGGTGAGCTCGGAGTTCGCGCCGCTCGCGCGGGCGGTGACGCGAGCCGCGCCGCCGGCGACGTTCGCGAGCTGCGCCGAATCGATCGACATGAACGGGTCCTGGTTGTCCTGCTTCTTGGAGTTCGACATTGGGCGTGTCCTTGTGGTGAGGGTGGGGATGACCTGTTCATGAGCACGCGATGTGCCAGCGCTAGTACGACCTGTGATCGCGCACCTGGGACCGATCCGCCCGGTCGGTGACTCCCAGATCGCTACCGTCGGTAGACGATCGTGGAACTGGCATTTCTCGACGCCGAACGATCGAACATTGCCGAAAACGCCGAAGGGCCAGCGCATGGCTGGCCCCGGCGTCGCGTCCTCGCGCAGACAGTCGCTAGAACTGGATGCCGACGTTGAGCGAGCCATTGACGGTCGAGTCATTCGACTCGGAGACGTCCTCGTCCTCGGTCACCTGGCCGACGCCGTCGAACGAGATCTTGAACTTCTCGTACGCGAGCGCGCCCTGGACGAACAGGTTCGACGGCAGCGGGATCACGAAGCTCGCATCGAGCCCGAGACCCGAGGCGCGGCCCGGTCCGTACCAGTCGACCGAGCTGATATCACCGACGTCGAGCATGTACATGTACTTCGCGCCGAACCCGACGGACGCGCGCTCGGTGATGTTCAGGTCGAGGTGCACGGCACCGCCGACATAGGTGTACTGGGTGTCCGGGACCTCGAACGCCTGCGGCGCATCGGAGATCAGGTAGCTCGACTTGCCGTAGCTGACCTCACCGTCGAGCGAGACCAGGCTCGCGAGCGCGTGGCGATAGTGGATGCCGGCCTTGTACGAGCTCTGGTTGATCACGTACTCGGAGACGGTCTCGCCGTCATCGAAGCTGACCTCGGAGCCCGCGGACCTCGAGAGTCCGAACGAGAATCCGATACCCGAGAACCCGCCGTCGGTCTTCTTGTTCGGAAACGGATAGACCGCACCGTTGAGCTCGAGACCCTTGCTGGGAACGCCGGCGTACGACATCGGGCCGGTCTGGTTTTCGGCCTGGAACGTCAGCGAGCGCGCGCCGTAGTAGCCGCCGCCGGAGACCTTGAACCGCGGGGTCGGCGCCGGGACATGCGACGCGGTGGGGTCGGAGATCTTGCCCTCGTCGCTCTGCGCGCCGAACAACGACACGAGATCCGAGTTCTCCTTCGTCGCGAGCTCGTCCTCCTTCACGGCGACTTCCTTCTTCGCCTTGGTCGGGGCGGGCTTGTCCTCGGCCTCCGTCTCCTCGCCCTCGCCGTCCTCGAGCTCGATGTCCGTGTCGAGAACGAGCCGCTTGCGTTTCTTCGACGTCGTCGGCTCGGCCTCGTCCGAGGTCTCGTCGACCGTCGCATCGGCGACGCGCGCCTTCTTCTTCCTGCGCGGCTGCTCCTCGTCCAGATCCTCCTCGTCCTCGGTGCGAGCGGAGGCGTCGACCTTTGGAGCCTTGGCACCGATCATCTTGCGGGTCTCGATCACGCGGAGCGAGCTACCGGCCGGCTCCGGCGCGCCTTCGATGTAGGCCAGCACGCCGTCGAGCTCGTCGGACAGCTTGCTGCGGTTGTCGTCTGACAGGCCCTTCTGGCCGACGCGAACCGAGACGGTGTCGAGCTCCTGGCCCGTCGATGCCTCGCGGATCGCGACCGTGAGCAGCTTGTGACGTCCTTCGTCCTGGACCCAGCCCTCGATGATCGCGTCGACGCCGGACGTCTTCGCGGCCTTCTGCCAGGTCTGCGGCCCCGCCGACTTCTGCTGTGCGCGAGCACGAGCATCTTCCCAGCGCTTCTTCGCGACGACGTCGTACTGCTCCCCGAGAATCTTCTGGACCTCGGAGCGACCCGCGTCGGCGAGGCTGCGTGGCCCGTCGAAGTCGAGGATGACCACGCGACGCGGCTTGGCGTCGGCGGTGGCGGTGCCGAACAGGACACCGGCGAGAATCGCGAAGCGGATGGTGGGGCTGGTGGTCGACATGGCGGTTCCTTCGGTGAGCGTGGGCGGGGGCGGGTCGAAGATGGGTGTGGTGAGGAGCGCGGCGCGTTAGCGGCCGCACCAGCAGTTCGCGCAGTTGTTCTGCGTGCCGGAGTTGCCGGAGATCACGGCGGCGACAGTGCCGACCTGCGCGCAGTGATCGACTTCGATCGCGCGGCAGATCGAGAGCGCCGGGTTGCTCGTGATCGTGACGGCGCCGTTGACGCCATCGAGCATCCGCGACAGCTGGCCGAGGCCGGTGAGCCGCGCGTTGTTCGAGATCGTGACGCCACCAGAGATCCGGTTCATGCCGGTCGGGACGAGGTTCGTCAGATCGACGAGCGCATCGTTGTCATCGACGATGAGGGCGCCACCGATCAGCGTGAGCGAGCTCATCGGACCGATGGTCGCGAGCGTCGGGTTCGCGCGTAGCTCGACGTTGCCGAGGATCGCGGTTGCGGACAGGCCGCTGATCTGAGTGAGCGCCGGGTTCTGCGCGATCTCGAGGCGACCGAGCGTCGACAGGGCCGGGAGGCGAATCGCCGTCGCGCCGGTGCCGGTGAGGTGAACGCCACCGTTGACCTTGGCCAGCTCGGGAAGCTCGACGGTCGTGAGCTTCGGGTTGTCGGTGATCTTGAGGTCGACGTCGACCTGGTTGATGTACTTGAGGCCATCGATCGCGGTGAGCACCGCGTTGTTGCGGATCGTGTACGACACGACGAAGTCGCCACCCTGGGTCGGACCGCTGTAGCGCTTGACCGCCAGGTTGTTCAGGTTCGCGAGCTTCGTGTTGCCGCTGACGAGCAACGAGCCATGGACCTTGATCGTCTTCTTGGTGGTGATGGAGGTCAGGCCAGTGTCGACCAGCTCGAGGTCGTTGACCATCGTGAGGTCGCCGAGGCGGGCGAGCGTGGTGATCGCGGGACCCTCGATGCGGAGGTTCGCGTTGAGCTCCCAGCACCCCTTCGGCAGCGCGTCGAAGTCCGAGTCGCTGCGGATGACGATGTCGCCCGTCTTCTCTTCCGGGTCCTCGCAACCCGGCGTGGTGGCGGAGCCCGAGCCCGAGCCCATGTCCTCGTCCGCCTTGCAGCGCTTGCCGGTGCACTCACCGCCAACATCGGCGAGACAGGATGCCGTCATGGAGAGGAGGAGTCCGAGGAGGATGGGGCGCATGGTCTTTTCCTTGATCAACTTGCGTGCCGTAACCCGTGGGATATGAGTCCGCCTGGTTGCACTCGATTCGACCGGGTAGACGGTCCCGATCGTGTCAACCGAGGGACGCATGACTAGCGGCGCTCCGAGCGAGGCGCCTTGACGTTGATGCGGTACTGCTCGAGCAGCGTGCCGCTGAGGAACTGCAGCTGCGCGACCGCGATGTGATAGTCGGCCACCGCGCGACCGCGGCGCAGGCGCGCCTCGATCACCTCGGTCTGCCGCTGCATCACGTTGTAGTTCGTTGCCTTACCGCTGGTGAAGCTCATGCGCTCCGCCTTGAGGTTGTCCTCTCCGACCAAGATCGCCTTGTCGGACAGCATCACGCGAGTGCGGGCGAACGTGACGGCCTTCACCGAGTTGACGACCTCGGCGTCGATCTGACGCTCGATGTCGGCGCGATCGATGTCGAGGCGGCGGCGCTTGGCCAGGGCCGCGTCGTGGTTGGACTTCGCCGCGCCCGAGAGCTCGAAGCTGACCTGGAGGCCGGCCATCACCTCGAAGCCCTCGGCCGAGCCGAGTGCGCTGAACGACTGTCCTGTCGTCGGGCCACCGCCGAGCAGCGCGCCCGAGAGGCTGACGTCGACCTGCGGCAGGGTCGCGTTCTTCGCCACGCGAACGTCGACGTCCGCGATCTTCTTCTGCAAGGCGATGGTCGCGAGCTTGCGGTTCGCCTTGCGGCTCTGGGCGAGCGTCTCCTCGATGTCCCACTCCGACTCGCCGATCTCGAACGCCTCGCCGGGGCGCATCAGCACTTCGCGGCGACCGAGACCGAGCCCGACCTTGCGGCGGAGCTCGAGCGACTTCTTCTCGGCCTCGAGCTGCGCGCGGAGGTGCGCTTCCTTGCGAACCGCGATCTCGTAGATCACGGCGTTGACGGCGTTCTGCGGCACCTTGCCCGCGCGCAGCTCCTCGCGCGTCAGCTTCTCCTGCGCCTCCGCGAGAGCGAGTGACTCGGCGCGAACGTCGACCTCGTTGCTCGCGTATGCGAGCTCCCAGTAGCCCGCGACGACCTCGCGGATCATGTCCTCGGCTGCGAGCTGCGCCTTCACCGTGGACTCGGAGAACGCGTAGTCCGCCTTCTTCTCGGCAGAGAGCGCGATGTCGGGACCGAAGCCGCGAACGAGCGGCTGCTTGATCGTGAGGCGTGCTGTCGACTGGATCTGCGTGTACTTGTCGCTGATCGCGCCGTTGACCTCGGTCATCGCCGGCGCGGCCGCGGTGCCGGAGCCAGACCCCGAGCCGCTGCCGCTGCCGTTGCCGGTCAGGAACGCCTCGGGGATGTTGAGCTCGCGCGTCGTGTGACCGATGCCGAGCTCGACGTCGAGCTTCGCGCCAGTGGGGAGATTGCGGCCAAGGCCGATCGCTCCATTGATCGAGTCCGTCGCGACCACTTCAAAGGGTGCGACCTGGACCTGGGCGCTGATCGCTTCCTTCTTCACGTTCGCGCCCATCGTCATCACCCACTGCTGATTCGCGCGGGCGGCGCCGGCCATGCCCTTGGTGGCCGAGCGATCGATCTTCGCGCGCACCACATCGGGCGAGCGGCGCATCGCGACCTCGATGAGATCGTCGAGCTTGAACTCGACCACCGCGTCGGCCTCGGGGCCGTCGCCCTCATACTCGTCCTCGTCCTTTTCGGCGCGAGCAGAAGAAGAAACGAGAAGACTGCCGAGGGTGCCGAGGAGAGCGGCGACCAGGTACGTGCGGCTTCGCATGTCACTGGCTTGAGCAGTCGCCATGCCACGCGTAAGTCCGCTGTCTACTTGCGGATCCAGTGGGTGCACGCCGCGGGACTCGACTACCTCGGGTTACGGATCGCTGCCTCACCCCCCAAGTCCCCCACCCGTTGACGACCGAGATCGACAGCGGAGTTCACGACGTTGAGACGGCTCTCTCGCGTGGTCCTGGCTTTGCTAGTTCGCTCCACCATGAGCTACGGCAACGAAGAAGCATCGACCCAACGCCGCGACGCACGACCGGTGCTCGCGCCGGAGACGCTCGACGATTCGGTGCACGCTCTCGAGGTGAGCACCGAGCCGCCGACGCGCCTCCGCGCGAATGCGACGCCGGCGACGCCGTACGTGCAGCGTTCTGCCGTGCAGCCGCGCGTTCCGCACGGGTACGAGCAACCATCGTATGTGCAGCCGTCCGATGAACCGCGCGAGCGCACGGAGCCGTCGGTGCACGCGATGCAGCCCGCCATCCCGGCGCTGCCGCGCCTCCGCTCGCGACGCGACACGGCCGCCGTGGTTCCCGCGCACCCGGCCGCCGTCGAGGCACCGCACCCGGCGGATGTCGCGGCCGCGCGCCGCAGCTCGCAGAAGATCGCGACCGACGCGTCGCGCAGCGCGCACTCGTCGTCGAGGACGCGCGAGCGCAAGCCCACCGTCGAAGCGAAGCGCGAGTCCGTCGTTCATCCCGCGGCGGTTGCACCCGGACACGCCCCGTCCGAGCACTCGTCGTCGCGCAGCGCGCGTGGTTCGTCGCCAGGCGTCGCCGTTGCGCCTGCACCCGCGCCGGATGCGAAGCGTGCCGCCAGCGCGGCTGTGCCCGCATCCGCAGCGAAGCGTGCCGACAGCGAGGCTGCGCCCGCATCTGCAGCGAAGCGTGTCGAGGGCGCACCTGCGGCGAAGCCCACGACCGAAGCGGCGCCCGAGGCGAGGTCGCGGTCGGCGTCCGCGTCGAAGTCGGCGTCACAGTCGGCGTCGAAATCGACGAGCGAGCCCAAGTTCGCGCGCGGATCGTCTCCGTCCGTCGTCGGATCAGCGCCTGCGGATCCCGCTCCCGAGATCCCGGGGATGATCGATCCGATGCTCGTGACGCTGCCGCCCGAGCTCGGGCCGTCGATCTATAGCTGGGTGCGCCGGCTCGCTCTGCAGGCCGACCTCCAGACCGCGGATCGCGTGCTGCGCGATGCACTGACGGAGATCACGTCCTCGCTCTCCGTCACGATCGTCTATCCGGGTCAGGACGGCCTGTGGTCGCTCGGTCCCGACGACGAGATCCCGAAGGAGACCACTCCGATCATCGCCTGCGCCCAGGCGCGCCGCGCACTGATCGCGTCACACACGGCACTGATTCCGATCATCACGACGAGCGAGACCGTCGGCGTCGTTGTCCTCACGCGCAATCCACGCAACCCGGGGTACCTCCCCGTCGAGCAGATCGCGATGATCGGCCTGGCGCGCGAGTCCGCGTCGATCCTCCATCACCTCGCCGTCCAGCACCTCCAGAAGGCGCACGAGCAGAAGGCCGACAAGGGTGGACTCTATCGAGGCGAGGCCCTCGAGGCGCACCGCACCCGCGGCAACGAGGGCGTGCTGGTCCAGCTGTCACCGGGCTGGGTCAAGCGCGCGTATCCGTTGCTCGCCCTCGCGCTCGTGATCGCCGCAGCGTTCTCGATCTTCATCACGGTCCCGACCTACAGCTCCGGCTCCGGAGTCGTCTACATCGACGGCGTCACGGTCAGCGCGCAGCAGGGCGGCACCGTCGACGCAGTTCTCGTGCAGCCGGGCCAGTCGGTCAATGCAGGCACCGCCGTCGTGCGGCTCTCGGCGCAGGCCGAGCTCGACGAGCTGACCGCCGCGCAGACCGAGCACAACGGCATCCTCCAGCAGATGTTGTTCGACTCCACCGACGAGCAGGTCAAGAAGCAGCTCCACGCGAGTCACAACCGGCTCACGCTCGCCGAGGCGCGGGTCAACGCGAAGACCGTCCGCGCGCCTCATGCCGGCACGATCTCTGATATCCGCGTCCGCTCCGGTCAGCCGCTCCAGCCCGGGGAGCCGATCGCGACCATCGTCCAGCCCGGCGCAGAGCCGCAGATCTTCGCGTTTCTCCCCAGCAAGGATCGCCCTCGCCTGCGCACCGGTCAGGTCATCCAGATCGAGCTCGTCGGCTACACGAAAGGCCGCGAGCAAGCGATCATCACCTACGTCGGCACCGAGGCGATCGGCGCCAACGAGGCCGCCAAGACCCTCGGTCAGACCCTCGCGGACGCCCTCAAGCTCCCGCTCGGGTCCTACGTCCTGGTCAAGGCGCGCCTCCCGAGCCGCACCTTCAAGACCCAGCACTCCGTCCTCAACTACCACCACGGTCTCCTCGCCAAGACCGAGGTGAAGATCTCGGAGAAGCCGTTCCTCGTCTCGCTCCTCCCCGCGCTCGAGAAATACCTCCCCGACTGAAAGGCACTCCGACCCCTTTTCCTCGACGGCCGGCTGGCGGACAGCCGGCCGTAGCCATTTCAAGGACCTACAAAATAGGGTCGGAGTGCTTTTCCAAATCTCTGGAAAGGCACTCGGACCCCCTTTTCGTTGGCTGCACAAAAAGGGGGTCGGAGTGCCTTCTTGGGGTGGGGACTCGAGGTTGTCACCCTGGGAACGCAACTCGGGCTCGCGACACCCGGAGGTTACGGGCGCAACCCTCGGTATCCATATCCCGGAGGCGACGGCACGGCAGTTGAACAACTGGCTGCCGTGGCCAACGACAAGAACATCGTCGCTTCGTTCCCGGCGCTCAAGAAGCTCGGGTTCGCGGGCAAGAAGGCGGTGCCCTTCATCCAGCAGCTCGAGTGGACGGACTGTGGCGCCGCCTCGCTGTGCATGGTGATGGCGTTCCACGGCCGCGAGTCCAAGCTCGCGGACGTCCGCGAGGCGATGGGCATCGGTCGCGACGGCGTCTCCGCCAAGGCGATCCTCGACACCGCCGAGCGCTATGGCATGCAGGGTCGCGGCATCAAGGTCGACATCACACAGATCAAGCTCTTGAAGACCGCGACGATCCTGCACTGGGAGTTCAACCACTTCGTCGTGTTCGAAAAGCTGGTCAAGGGCGGCGTTCGCATCGTCGACCCCGCGACCGGCCCACGCGACGTGCCGCTCGATCAGTTCGGCAAGTGCTTCACGGGTGTCGCGATCGAGCTCGTCCCGACCGAGCGCTTCACCAAGGTCAAGGCCGAGAAGGGCCGCCTCGTTCGCTACTGGAACGAGCTGATGTCGGAGAAGGGCCTGTTCACGCGCGTCATCATCATGTCGCTCGCGCTGCGCCTGATCGCGCTCGTGCTGCCGCTGACGACCGGCATGATCATCGACGCGGTCGTCCCGCGGGATGACTACCACCTGCTCTACGTCCTGCTCGCGGCGATCGCCGGCATGACGCTGTTCAACCTGATCACCGAGATCGTGCGCACGCACCTCTTGCTGCACCTCCGCATCGCGCTCGACACGAAGATGACGCTCGGCTTCCTCGACCACATGGTCTCGCTGCCGTTCTCGTTCTTCCAGCGGCGCTCGACCGGCGATCTCATGATGCGCGTCGACTCGAACGGCACGGTCCGCGAGGTCGTGACCAGCAAGAGCATGTCCGCGTTCATCGATGGCGTGTTTGTCATCCTCTACGCCGCGATCATCTTCTACGTGAACCCGACACTCGGCCTCATCACCATCGTGATGAGCGCCGCCGAGGCCGCGGTGTTCCTGTGTGCCCGTCCGACGTTCCAGCGCCTCCTCGCGGCCGACCTCGACAAGCAGGCCAAGGCGCACAGCTACATGGTCCAGATGCTCGGCGGCATGGAGACCCTCAAGTGCGCCGGCGCCGAGCGCATGGGCGTCGAGAAGTGGTCAAACCTCTACACCGACGAGCTCAACGTCAAGATGCGCCGTGCTCGCGCCTCGGCGTGGGTCGACGGTATCCGCGGCGCCATCGCCTCGGCCGGCCCGATGCTGATCCTCGTCATCGGCGCGACCGCGGTCATGCGCGACGAGATGCAGATCGGAATGATGCTCGCGATGAACTCGCTCGCGACCAGCCTGTTCGGCACGCTGTCGCAGCTCGTGTCGAGCGCGCTCGAGCTGCAGCTCGTCAAGGGTCACATGGACCGCATCGATGACGTCCTGCAGACCAAGCTCGAACAGGACCGCGACGTCGCGCAGACACCGCCCCGCCTCCGCGGCCACGTCTCGGTCAAGAACGTCTCGTTCAAGTACGGCGAGCAGGCCCCGCTGGTCGTCCAGGACGTCACGCTCGACATCACGCCGGGCATGTCGGTCGCGCTCGTCGGTCCCTCGGGCTCTGGCAAGTCGACGCTGCTCAACCTCCTCTCCGGTCTCTACCAGCCGGTGTCGGGGGAGATCACGTACGACACGCGCTCGCTGAAGGACATGGACCTCCGCGCGGTGCGCCAGCAGATCGGCATCGTGCCCCAGCATCCGTTCATCTTCGGCGGCACGATCCGCGAGAACGTCGCACTCACCGCACCCGGCGCGCCGCTCGATCGGATCCAGTCGGCGTGCAAGGTCGCCTGCCTCCACGACGACATCACCGAGATGCCGATGACCTACGACACGGTCGTCTCCGATGGCGGCGGCTCGCTCTCCGGTGGCCAGCGTCAGCGCGTTGCCATCGCGCGCGCCGTCATTCGCAACCCGGCGCTCATGCTCCTCGACGAGGCGACCTCCGCGCTCGACAACTCGACCGAGAAGCGCGTCATCGCCGCCCTCGAGCGCCAGCGCTGCACGCGGATCACCGTCGCTCACCGCCTGTCGACCGTCCGCAACGCCGACCTGATCGTCGTCATGGACAAGGGTCGCATCGTCGAGCAAGGCACGCACGATCAGCTCGTCAACAAGGGCGGGCTCTACACCAAGCTCGTCCAGGCCACGCAGAACACGCCCACCACGGAGATGCCCTATGACCAGATTCCTCTCGATCGCGCTGCTAGCGGCGTGTCAGGGCGCGGCACCCACGCCGGTCGAACCTAGCCCCACCGAAGCGCGTGCACCCGTGACCCCCGAAGCTCCACCTGTTCGTCCCGCGTTCGTCGGCGTCGTGACGTCGCGTGTGACCAAGGTCATCGTCTCCGAGGTCGATGCCCCGGTCGAGCGCATGGCCGTCAACATGGGCCAGCGCGTCCGTCTCGGCGACACGATCGCGAAGCTCGACGACCGCGCGCTCAAGTCCGAGCTCGAGGGCGCCAAGTTCTCCGAGCGCGCACTCGCTGGTGAAGTCGGAGCCGCAGCGATCCAGGCCCAGGCACTCAAGCAGAAGGCGAAGAACGAGCGTCTGCTCGCTCGCGCCGGCGCATCTCCGATGAACGCTGTCCGGTCCGCCACCGCGGACGCTCGCGCCGCGGGCGCATCGACCGGCGCCGCTTCCGGTCGCTACGCTCAAGCGAAGAACAGCCGTCAGCAGCTCGAGGTCATGCTGACCAAGACCGAGCTCAAGGCTCCCGTCGCTGGCGTCGTCACGATGATCAAGATCCGCGAGGGCATGATGGCCACCAAGGGCATGCCGGTCGCCCGCGTGTTCGACGACTCCGACCTCCTGGTCCGGTTCGCCGTCCCCCGCGAGCATCGCGCGAAGATCGCGATGAACCAGCGCGTCGAGCTCGACGTCGAGGGTTCCCTCGGCCCCGTGTGGGCCACGGTCAACTACATCTCCGACGAGCTCGAGCCGCCCGTCAACTACACGATGGTCGAAGCCGACATCGACGACTCCAGACTTCGTCCCGACGAGATCCGCGTTGCCTCGAACGGCACCGTGCGGATCGCGGAAGCCACCCGTTCCAACGAGCTCACACCTACTAGCCCCGGAGCAAAGCGATGAGCGTGGTAAATTCTCTCCTCAGCAACGTGCCCACCGGTTCTGATCTCGAGAAGCCCACCTGGGTCACTTCGTTCCAGGGCCTGCCCCGGACCGTCAATGTGCGCCGCTGCCGCCTCGAGGTGGTTGCGGGTGTCGATGCCGGCAAGGTGATCGAGCTCGCGCAGCCGACGATCATGATCGGTCGTGCTGGTGCCGACCTCGTCCTCAATGATCCGAAGGTCTCCGGCCTCCACTGCGAGCTCCGGCTCCAGGCCGACGGCTACCGGATCCGCGACCTCGGCTCGACCAACGGCACGCACGTCAAGGGCGTCCGCATCGTCGACGGCTTCATCGCCCCGGGCTCGACGATCCAGATCGGCAAGAGCGCGATCACGTTCGACCCTCTCGATGACGCCGTCCAGGTTCCTCTGTGGCACGAGTCGCGCCTCCACGGCCTGATCGGCGGCAGCGCCGCGATGCGCCACCTGTTCGACCTCATCAACCGGTTCGCGCAGTCCGACGCCACCGTGTTGATCCAGGGCGAGACCGGCGCAGGCAAGGAAGGCGTCGCCGACGCGATCCACCAGTGCTCGCCGCGCCGCGACGGACCGTTCGTCGTGCTCGATTGCTCGGCGATTCCCGAGCAGCTGTTCGAGGACCAGATCTTCGGTCACGAGCACGGTGCGTTCACTGGTGCCGGCAAGGCCACCATCGGTGTCTTCGAGGCCGCGCACGGCGGGACCCTGTTCCTCGACGAGATCGGCGAGCTCCCTCTCGACGTCCAGAGCAAGCTGCTCCGCGCCGTCGAGACCCGCAAGATCCGCCGCATCGGTTCGACCAAGGTCATCGCGTGCGACGTCCGCATCATCGCGGCGACCAACCGCGACCTCGCGGCCGAGGTCAACCGTGGCGCCTTCCGTTCCGATCTGTTCTACCGCCTCTCGGTCGCCAAGCTCGCGGTTCCCGCACTGCGCGAGCGCCGCGAGGATCTGCCGCTCCTGATCGAGCACTTCCTCCGCCAGCTCCACTCGACGCACACCGACCCGCGTCTCCCCGAGGACTTCATGTCGCGCGCGCAGCGCCACACGTGGCCGGGCAACGTCCGCGAGCTGCGCAACGCCGTCGAGCGCGCGGTACTCCTTCCGAACCATCCGACGGGTGGTCTCGAGGCTCCGCCGAAGAAGGAGACCACGTTCGGCGATGTCGACATCGACATCCCGTTCAAGACCGCGAAGCAGCAGCTGGTCGACGAGTTCGACCGCCGCTACCTCCAGGCGCTACTCGAGGCGCACGACAACAACATCTCGGCCGCAGCTCGCGCCGCCGGGATCGAGCGGATGTCGATCTACAAGATGATCCGCCGGCTCGGCCTCGAGGAAGAGGGCACGAAGAAGCGCGCTCCGACCGGCGAGGACGACTCGGAAGAGTCGACCGGACACGAGCACTGACCAGCGCGGGCTACGGCTTCTCGCGATCGAGACACTGGAACAGCGGCCGGATCTGGTCGAGCGCGATCGTCGCGCGCGACCGGAACACGACACCGTTCGTACCGAACGTGATCGCTCCAGCGCTCGCAGAACCACACGCGAACATCATCGGCGTCGACATCCGAGCCTTCGCCAGCTCGGTCTCCGCTTCCTTCAAGAGCGCGAGCGTGTCGAGCGGCGTCTTGCCCGTCACCTCGCCCACCGCGTCGAGCACGCCGTGATCCAGCCCTAGCCACCCCACCGCGCCACTGACGCCATCCCACTTCTTCGTGGGCGTCACCGGCCGCGCTGCCCCGACGAGGAACGCCGTCTCCGGCGCGCGTCGCATCAGCTCGATCAGCGCCGTCGCGCGGCTCGGCATTGCCGGCCACCCGCTCGTGGCCCACATCCGAACGCCACCGTCGAGCTCGACGAGCTTCGCTGTCGGCGCCCGCGAGAACACCTTGTACATCGGCTGGATCATCTCGATCAGGTGCGCATCCCCGCGCTCGAGCACCATCACGTCGCTGCCCGCGAGCGCGATCACCAGCTCGCGACTTCCGAACGTCGTCGTGGGTGCGACGTGCGCCAGCACCTCGTGCGCGTCGTCCGTGTCGCGCAACCACAGCACCACCTCCGCCGTCGCCGGAACCCGATCGAGCAGCTTTCCGTCCGGCACCAGCGGCTCGACCGTCTGCGGAATCATCCACAGCGCGTTGTGCCTGACGGCCCTCCACACGCGCGTGCGATCGAGTGCGATCAACGCGCCGAGCACGACCACGCCGACCACGAGCAACCGGAACGCGAACCGATCCCAGCCCGTCGTCTTGCTCGGCTTGGGCTTGGTCTTCGACGCCGCAGCCTCCGCGATCGCCGCTCGCCGCGCGCGTTCCCGCCACACGTGCCACGCCACCGGCATCACCGGGAACACCACCAATCCAACGGCGAGCGCGAGCCACCCGGGCGCCCCGCGCACGATCGAGTACGCGGCCGGAACATCGAACATCACGAGGCCCGCGAGCAACAGCAACCCGCCACTCACGATCCGCGCTCTCCAGGGCCCCGCCATGGGCCAAGCATGGCACCGAACGGGGGGAGCGCTACGCTCAGTTGATGCAACCAGCCGTGCGGCTCGTACGAGCGTTCACGGCGCTGGCTGCCGTCGGGGTTGCCGCCACTGCCCTCGTCACGTTCCTGCCCATCTGGCCGCTCGAGCTGTTCGATCACTTCCGCGTGCACTACGCGATCGTCGGGCTCGTCGCGACGGCCGCCGCGGGTGGACTCCGAATGCAGGGCTACTTGGACGCCAGCCTGATCGCGACGCTCGTGCACATCTGCGTGCTGGTGCCAGACGCTCCGCGAGCCACGCCGCCCGAGCACGGCACCGCGGTCCGGGTCCTCGTGCTCAACGTCCACACCGGTTCATCGAGCTTCGCGGCGGTTCGACAGTTGATCGACGAGATGCACCCCGACATCATGGGACTCGTCGAGGTCGACCAGCGCTGGCTCGACGCACTGGCGCCGTCGTTGACCGCGTTCACCGGCCGCATCGAGCATCCGCGCGACGACAATTTCGGCATCGCGCTCTACGCGCGTGGCCAGGTGAGCGGCGGCACTGAGAGCCTCGGCAGCGCCGTCCCGACGATCATCGCGTCGGTCTTGCTCGACGGTGCGACGCTCACCGCGATCGTCACGCATCCGATCCCACCGCTGACCGCTGCCACCTCGGCGGCCCTCGAGTCCCAGCTCGATGCCGTGGCCGCCCGTACCCGTGGCGAAGCCAACGTCATCGTGATGGGCGACTTCAACGCGACACCGTGGTCGCGGCCATTCCGCCGCCTCCTCGCCGGCAGCGGCCTGTGTGACAGCCGCGACGGCTTCGGCCTCCAGGCCTCGTTTCCGGCGAGCCCCTGGTTGCTCCGGATCCCGATCGATCACCTCCTACACTCCTGCTCGATCGGCGTCACCGATCGCCGCGTCGAGCGCGACGTGGGCTCGGATCACCTACCGATCCTCGTCGATCTCGTGATAGCGGCTGGATCGTGATTCGCGCCAGCTTCTGGAAGCACGTCGAGGAAACTGGCAGCAACAGCGCGAAGTGGACCTGACCGACAAGAACTTTCACCCGGCGACAAACCACGGCACCCTCCCCCCATGACCCGCATGCTCGTGATCCTCTCGCTCGGAGCCGCGAGCGTCGCGCACGCCCGAGAGCTCCCGATGGATCCGGCCGAGCCCGAGAACCTGCCGCCGCCCATCGTGGAGGTCGAGGCCGTCGTCGCGACGATCCCGCGAACGATCACCCTCACCGCCTCGCCGTTCCACGCCCTGATCCCGTTCGCCGAGATCACGGGCGAGATGCTCGTCACCTCCAGCATCAGCGCCGCCTTGATCGTCGGCATCGGCAAGATCCTCGACTCCAACGCCAAGACGCACTTCGCGCAGGAGGTCGGCGCGCAGGCCAACTACTACTTCAAGCCGACGTTCCGCGCGATCCACGTTGGTATCGAGGCGACGTACGTCCACTCCAGCGACACCGAAGGTTCCAGCACCCTCACGGGCACCAGCGCCGCGATCGGTGGCCTCGTTGGTTACAAGTACATCCACCGCACGGGCTTCACTCTCGTCGCCCAGCTCGGGCTCGCCGCCGCCCTCGTCGAGGAGCGCAGTGGAGACAACGTCCTCAAGGTTCTCCCGATCCTGAACCTCAACGCCGGCTGGTCGTTCTAGCTCACACCCCTCGGCGGGGACCAAGCGCGCGATGGAAGACGAGGAAGGTCCCGCCAGCGTTGCTCGGCGCCGTGCCGACCAGCTGCGCGTTCAGATGCCGCGCGACGGCGAGTGACGCGGCGTTCCTCTCGAGCACCTTGATCACGGCGCGGGCGGCCCGCATCTCGGTCGCTGCATAGTCGAGCGCTAGCTCGGCGGCGCGCGTAGCGATGCCGCGGCCCCGCCATGCGCCCGCCACCCAGTACGACAGATTCACGTCGCTCTCGTCGATTCGCTCGACCTCCACACCGCCCGCGATCGCCGCGGTCGCCAGATCGCAGATCGCCCAGCAGCGCACCGGCCCGTCGATCCGCCACGATTCGCTCCAGCGTTCGATCGCTCGCTCCGAATCCTCGAGCCTCGAGCGACGAGGAAGCTCGAACCAGCGAGCGAGCTCGTCATCCTCGCCAGCACGCCACTCGCGAGCATCTGCGCTGCGTCAGGGGCCGAAGTCGAAGCGTACTGTCGTCGATGATCATTCGACCTACCGGACGCGGGATTGCGCGACCTTCGCACTCGGCACTTCGGCACAACCGATCAACCCGTATCGCCGCCAGCCCTCACGCAACAGCCACGTCTTCGGGTACCAGACGATCAATCCCTCGTACGTCTCGGGGGGCCTCCACATCAGATCGCGGCCCGCGAGCTCCTTCCAACCGTTGAACCCGGCGCCGGTCGAGAACGGATCGACGAGCCACGTGCGATCTCGATCCTCGCGGTGCTTGCGCCAGTTGTTGAGCACGTACGAGAGCGCGTTCCGGGCCTGCCGAGGTGTCGTGATGATCTCCTGGTGAAACCGATCCGCGAACACCTGCCCGCGCCGTCGCACTGCGAGCTTGATGCTGACGGCGGAGTTGATCAGCTTGGCCGCCGAGATCTGAAAGCCCTGCATTCCCCGCGACAGCGCCATCTGGTTGTTCGCCTCGACGAGGAGGTGGATGTGGTTCTGCTGGAGGCTCGCGTGAACGATTCGGAAGTTCTCGCGCTTGGCGGCGCAGATCGTCGCCCACCGCAGGGCCTTCCACACGCCTCGCTTGCGCAGCTTGCCGAGCCCGGCCACAACCGGCAACACGACGTGAACGGGATGGCGAGCCGAGAGCGTCGGGCGCGCCTTGTGCGGAGACCCAGCGCGCCCGTTCTTCGGTGGCCGCCCCACCGGGCGCGCCCCCGGCCGGCGCTTGCGCTTCGCCTTGGCGAACAGATCTTGCTGCACGTGGCGCTTGAGCGGGCGGCGTCGTCGAACGCGAGACTTCGCACGCAGGTCCCGTGGACGCAGAGCCGTCGCCATCCTCCAACCACTACCTCCCGCCATGATCTTCGTCAAATAATTTCGCCGATATTTTTATGCAACCCCCTGATGCATTGGTGCGGTCCTCCGGGGCTTGCAAGAACTCGCCGCGCCCCGTAGAGACAGGTGCGATCAATCGTGGCAGGCCGCGCTACTTCGCTGCTGTCGCGACGTTCCACGGCAGCACGAGCTCATCGCGGTCGGCCGCGATCACCGCGGCGTGGAGATACGCAGCCGGGTCGACGCCGTTCAGTTGCACGTCTCAAGGATGGTGTGGAGGCGCGATGCGATCTCGGTGCCGCTGCGCGAGCGCGATCCGTAATGGTTCTTGCGTCCGACGACGGGTCCGCGGATCGATCGCTCGGTCGCGTTGTTGTCGGCCGGGATCCGCGCGTCGTCGACAAAGCGGGTGAGTCGATCCCAGATCCCGATCGTGTAGGCCGCCGCCTTGCCGATCTAGAGCGTTTTGATCTCGCACCTGTCTACGGGGCGCGGCGAGTCCTTACGCCCTTCCTGACAGGCCTGCCTGCGTTCGCAGTCGGCACCCCACCGTTGGCTCCACCGGCGAACCGATCGTGGAGAACACGTGGCGGCGCTGATGACCTGTGTGGACAGCCGCCACACTGCGCGACCTGGGCCCTGACGCCTGCCCACACAGCTCACAGCGCTGACGCCTCGCAGCCACGCTCCGGTTTCGGAGATCTTGTTGGATGGAGAAGAGAGGACGACGGAGACCGGGCGCGAGGAGATCGTGCAGAGCGCAGAGCGCTGGTGACCTGTAGGACGGCCGCCTCGCTGCGTACCCTGTGAGGACAGCCGCCTCGTCGTGCACGTGGCCCGGACCCCGCACACACACAGGCCACGGCGCTGATTCCGCGCGGTCACGCTCGGAAGCAGACGGGGACGCGGGCCTGTGCGACCCGCATGGCGGTCGGACGGACATCACTGTTGGCAGATTTCGCGAAACCGAACCCCGCAGCGAGTGTCCGAGACTTCATGTGGGCCCGCACAGTCCTCGTGGTCGCCGCCCTCGGCGGGACTGCCGCGGCCGAGGCCCTCGATGTGTCGCTGCCCTACGTGCCCGAGCCGGCGCCCGAGACGCATCGGCTCGGCATCGGGCAACCCGGTGACAAGGTTGCGCTCGACCGGGTCGGCGTGGCGATCCGGCAGGATCCGCTCGGGACGTCCGCCAGCGTGACGCTGTCGGTGTCGACCGCCGAAGTAGTGCCGCACGAAGCCGTGATCGCCCTCGCGGTTCCGCGCGGCGCGCGAGTGACGGACGTGGCGATCACGATCGGGAAGACCGAGCGAATGGTGGCGCACGCGAGCACCGCGGCGACTGCGAGTGCCGAGTATCAGAGGTGGTTCGACCGCGGCAAGGATCCGGTGCTCGTGCAGTGGAAGGACGAGCGACCGGAGGGCGACGTGCTGGAGATCCGCGCGTTCCCGCTGACGAAGACGGATCGCGGGCGGATCGAGCTGACGATCGAGCTGCCGCAGGACATGGCGGCGCTGACGGTGGATGCGATCGCGCCAACGGTCGAGGTGGCTGGCGATCGGACGTATCGCAAGGTGCGGCGGCCGATCGTCGTGCAGGTGCCAGTGCGGCGCGAGCTGGAGTTGCCGCTCGCGGTAGCGCGACCGTCGGTGAGCAAGGAGACGTCGCTCTATGCCGGGTTTGCGCCATCGATGGCGGTCCCGCCGAGAGTCGTGATCAACATTGGCAGACGGCCATCCTGGGTCGTGCCGGCGGTGAGCTCGAGCGAGATCCGCAAGGAGGTCAAGCGCCATCGGGCACGCCTCCAGCACTGCTACGAGCGTGTGGTCCAGTATCGCGGTGGGATCGAGGGCGAGGCGGTGCTGCACTTCCTCGTCGGGCGCACGGGCAAGATCGAGGCGGTGAACGTCGATGGGACGATCACAGACGAGCAGATCACATCGTGCCTGAAGGAGGTCGTCGCGTCGTTCGAGTTCCGCGCCGGCGATGGCACCGTACAGGTGAACTATCCGCTGCGGTTCCAGCTCGCGAGCTACTAGTTGCAGCTCCGCGTCGCGGGCACGCAGTAGGAACCGTAGATCGTGGAGGTCGACGCGGACGCGACGGCCTTGCACTTGTAGCCCTCGCCGCAGGCGGCGTCGTCGGTGCAGGCCGCCATGCAGCGCTTGCCCGAGGAGCCGACCGTCGCGCAGGTGTTGCCGACGCCACCGCAGTCGGCGTTCGCGCTGCAGCGGTTGCACGACTTCTCGAGGTTGCCGTACGGGTGGAGCTTCGGGTTGTCGTCGATGCCGTGGATGCCGTACATCGACATCTGCGCCTCGCCGAGGGTGTAGAGGTCGAGGTCAGCGATCGTCGCTGTCATCGTGCGCGGACGGTGGCGCGATTGCGTGTCGATCTCGAGGAGGCGGGCGAGGAAGTCCTCGACCGGCGAGTACGAGACCGAGAAGTTCGTGGTCGTGATGACGTCGATGTCCTTGCCCTGCTTCGCGGGGTTGTTCATCAGCGTGTTGCCGAGCATGTACGTGTTGCAGCCCTCGGCGAACACGATCTGGTACTTGTTGCGTGCGAGCTGTGCGGTGGCGAGCTCGCTGTCGTCGAGATCACCCTCGTCGGTCTTGTCCCAGTTCGAGAGCGCGAAGCCGTAGAGCGAGCCGGAGTGACCGGCGTAGATGATGACGTCCTTGCTCGCGAGCGAGCCGAGCATGTCCTTCTCGAGCTGGATGCCGCCCGCGTCGGTGTCGGGATCCGTGTCGGTGCCGGGGCGACCGTAGAACAGGCGAATCTCGACCTTCACGTTGCGGCCGTCAGCGGACAGCGTCTTGGTGAGGGGACCGCTCGTGCGCTTGTAGGTGTCGTACGAGGACGTCGGCGAGCGGAAGCCACGATCGGTCATCCACTTGTAGAACGTCTTGGAATCGGTCAGGTGCGACTGCGAGTGGTAGTCGTAGCCGTAGTGGACGTCGACGGAGAGCACGCCGTCCTCGGTCAGGCGCTTGTAGTCCCACCAGCCGTCGGACGACTTCGTCTCTTCGCGGATCTGCAGATCGAGGGTCTCCTTCTTCGACGCGGGGACGACCTCCGGGTTCCAGTCCTTCCAGGGCTCCTTGCGGTACCACTCGGCATCGCGCTTCATCTCGTCGTTCGTCGGCTTACCGATCTCGACGGTGAACGTGTTGCGGCCACGGAGTGGAAGCTTGCGCATGAGGCCGGTCTGGCCGGCGATCGTGACCTCGAACTTGTAGTCCCACGTGGTCGCGTTGCGCTGGGTCATGCTGAGCGTCTGGGTCGAGCCGTTCTTGACCATCGCAGAGAACCCGCCGTAGTTGGCGTTCGGGTCGGCATGCGCACCCTCGCGTTCCTTGTCGACCAGGTACTGGTTCAGGAACCAGACGATCGCGCTGTGGTGGTAAGGGACGAGGTTGCGCGCGGCGACTACGGTCTGACCTGGTTCGACGGTCACGCGACCGGTGCCCGAGACGATGTACTCCTTGGCCTTGTTCGACAGGAAGTCGTCGGCCTTGCCGTCCTCGATGACGAAGCCGTCCTCGAGGTCCTCGGCGGGGACCTCCTCGGAGCAGCCGGGACCCACGAGGCAGACGGCCAGGGCACTAGCCAGGATCGAGGAGGAGCGCAGCATCCTGCGAGGGTGTGCACAGGCGGGACCAGCCGGGCCGGCAGTGGTTGTGGGGGGTTACCCCGGGTCCGATCGACCACCGGATAGCGGATCCGCCAGGCCGCGGCGCCGGCTCACTCGACAGGGACGCCGACGTAGCGCGCGCGGGGACGGAGCAGGAAGCCGGCTGCGCGTTGCTCGAGGGCGTGCGCGAGCCAGCCCGCTGTCCGCGCGACGGCGAACAACCCAGGTCCCGCGGACGGCTCCGCGCCGAGGGCCGCGACGAGTGCAGCGAGTCCGACGTCCACACTCGGATGTGCCTCCTTCGTCGCGTCGACGATCGCGAGCACCGTCCGCGCGAGCTTCGAGGAGCTGGCGCGCCGAGCCGCTGCCTCGAGAAGCGGTGCCGCGCGCGGATCTCCGTTCGGATACAGCGGATGGCCGAATCCTGGTGGGAGCTGGCCCTTCTTGCGCAGCGCTCGGACCGCGGCGCGCGCAGCCTCGGGACTGCCGAGCTCGTCGGCGAACGCGGCGACGTCGAGCGAGGCGCTCCCGTGGCGCGGTCCGGACAGCGTGGCGAGCGCCGCCGCGATGCAGGCGTATGGATCCGCATCCGTCGAAGCTGTGACGCGCGCGGTGAAGCTCGACGCGTTGAGCTCGTGATCGGCGAGCAGCACGAGCACGCGGTCGATCACGGTGATCGCATCGTCGGCGAGGCCGAGCGCACGCGCGGCGATCGCGGCGATGCTGCTCGCGCCGAGTGCGCGAGTCACGATCGCCGCCGGAAAGCCTGGCGCGAGCGCCGCTGCCAGGAGCGGGATCACCTGACGGCCGCGCGCGATGATCGCGTCGGGCCGGCGATCGTGACGCTCGGGATCTGCGAGCGCGGCGACCTGGACAAGGAGTGGCATCACGTCGAGTGGGCCCGCGCGAGCACCGACGAGCCGCGCGAGCTGGGCGTGCGGAACGGCGAGGCGCGGCCAGATCACCGACGTCGTCGGGAGGTAGCCCGACCACAGCAGCTCCGCGACGTTCTCGAACGGCGTGTCTGTGGCGGCGAGCTCGACGGCGAGGTGACCACGATACGCGGGCCCGCGCGGCGTGATCGCGGTAACGGCGGAGTCGAGCACGGGCTCGCCCCAGCGCAACGCACCCGCCGCGACGGCTCCGTGCCCTGCCCTCGCATCGCGGCGAACCTTGAGCCGATCGAGATCCGAGAACGCGTACAGCCGCGGGCGCCCGTGCTCGCCGGGGACGCTCTGCACCTGCCCGCGACTCACGTACGCGTACAGCGAACGCACCTGGATCCCGAGGTGCTTCGCTGCGGCACGCGCGTCCACCCAACGTTGATCGTCGATTCTACGTTGATCAACCATACGTTCGACGTTACATCGAGAACCAGGAGGTGACCATGAGCAACGCGACCAGCAACGGACTCGAGGGTGTGGTGGTGGCGGACACGGCGATCTCCGATGTCGACGGCGAGCGGGGCCGGCTCGTGATCGCCGGCAGCGATGTCGAGCAGCTCGCCTCCGAAGGAGGCTACGCGCGTGCGGTCGAGCGCGTGCTCGTCGCGGCCAGCGCGACCGCCGGTGGCGCACCAGCGGCCACGCGTCGCTTCTCCGCTCCTGATGCAGGCGGTGCTGATCTCTCGAACCTCTCTGCGGCGCTCGGCCGCGCGCGCGAGGCGGCGTGGGAGCTCGTGCCGCGACTCGGCAATGCACTCGACGCACCCGATGCCATGGATGCGCTGCGCACCAGCCTCGGTCACCTCCGCCCCGCGGGCACGGACCTCGCCGACGCGATTGCGGCGATCGGTGCGGCCCCGGTGTTTGTAGCGGCGTGGAACCGCAAGCGCATGGGCGCCGCACCGCTTGCGCCCGACCCAGCACTCGAGCACGCGACCGACTATCTCCGCATGACTACGGACACCATGCCGTCCCACGCCGCGGCGACGGCACTCGACGCCTACCTCGTCACGGTGATCGACCACGGCATGAGCGCGTCGACGTTCACCGCGCGCGTGATCGCGTCGACCGCGTCCGACCTGCTCTCGGCGATCGTTGGCGCCGTCGGCGCGCTCAAAGGCCCGCTCCACGGCGGCGCCCCTGGACCGGTGCTCGACATGCTCGACGCGATCGGCAAGCCCGCAGATGCGGAGGCATGGATCCTCGGCGAGCTCGCTGCGAACCGCCGGATCATGGGCATGGGTCATCGCGTCTACCGCGTGCGGGATCCACGCGCGGCTGTCCTCGAGACCGCCGTGCGGCCTCTCGCCAGCATCCGCCTCGAGCTCGCGCGCGCCGTCGAAGCCGCGGCATCGAAGATCCTACGCGAGCGCAAACCCGACCGCCCCCTCGCAGCGAACGTCGAGTTCTACACGGCCGTCCTCCTCGACGCCGTCGGCCTGCCGCGCGAGCAGTTCGCTGCGACCTTCGCCGTCAGCCGGATCGCCGGCTGGTCCGCCCACGTGATCGAGCAGCGCCGCACCGGTCGCCTCATCCGCCCCGCGTCGCGCTACATCGGCGCGCAGCCGTAATGGCGGAACTAGGCGAGGCGCTCGTCGTGCTGCGCGAGCCTCGCGAGATCGGGTAGCTGCGCCGCCTCGCCGTTTTCGCGAAACGCCTGCGTGCGGGTGTCGAGCTTGATCGCTGGACAGCTCGCGATGACGAGATCGACGAGGGCACGTGCGCGCTCGTCACCCACACCGGTCACGAGATCGCCGGTGGTCCGTGTCCAAGGCAGGATCCGTAGTGTCGCGCCGGCGGTCGACACGATGTCGACGAACGTCGCGCCGTCGTGCTCGGTTGGCAGGCGGCGCACGACGACGCCGACGACATCGCGCCACAAGACGAGCAGCGATGCACCATCCTCGCGGCGCGCATCGATGCCCGCGCGCGTGACCTCCGCGGAGAGAGCGGTGTAGCTGATCTTCTTGCGGAGGTAGTCCGGCATCGTCGGGACGGGGCCCGTCCCTGGACGCTCGGCCGCAGAGAGCTCCGGGAGACCGTCGCCGGTGGCGCGTTCGGAGGCGACGCCGACCGGGCGGATGTCCTGCGTGCGCGGGAGGGCGCGCGCTGCGGGGATGTCGTCGATGCTCTCCTGCGACGCGGCCCAGTGCATCGTCACGACGCCGACCACGTGCGCGAGGATCAGGAGCGCGGGTGCCCACGTCCGATCGATGTGGATGCCGAGCGCCTCGCCGGTCGAGGACCCCGAGAGACCGAACAGGTAGCCGGTCGCACCAGCCAGTGCGGCCATGAACAGCGCGCCGAGGATTCCCTTCCTCGACAGCGATTCATTCGCGTAGCCCGAGATGATCCGTGTGCCCGCCTGATAGGCGACGAGCAGCGACATCACGATCGTTCCCCAGAACGTGAAGAGCGCGAACTTGGGGAACAGACCGCGGTTCGGGATGCTGCTGAACGAGACCGTGACGCACGGGCCCGCATCCGCGCACATGGTGACGCCGCGCAGATCGATGCCGACAGAACCGGCGACGCTGCCCATGATCGCGCCGCCGTTCGTCATCACGAACCACTCCATGACGAACAGCGAGGCGGCCACCAGACCGAGATAGACGATCAGCGCTACCAGTACCCGCGACCGATCCTTACCCATTCACCGCGATCGTATCACGGTGGATTCGGTGGCCCAGATTCCACACGAACGGTCCCGACGTCGAGTGTCTTGCCTGCTTCGAGGACGAGACCTCGCTTCGTGAACGGACGTGGTTGGATCAGCACCACGAGCACACTCGTACCTGCCTTGCTCTCGAGCCTGAATGACCCATCGCTACCCGACGTCGGCGGCGGTCCGTCCATCGAGACCTGCACGCGACCGTCACCCAAATCAGGGACCAGCGTGATCGGCGCACCGGCAAGCGGTTGATTCTGCGGATCGACCAGCTTGCCGATCACGATCGCGTTCGCGACGAGCGCGATGTCCACCGTCGTCGGCCGGTCGGGCTTCACCTCGACCTGGACCTCGGCGTTACCCTGGCTCGACGTCACGCGGACCACATACGAGCCAGGATCGACGCGTCCGAGCTGGAATTTTCCATCGGTGAATGTCCGCGCAGCGGTCGTTGGTCCAGCGAGCTCGATCGCGAACACGGGCGCGGGGCCGTTCGCTCCTCTCACGGTTCCCGACAGCGTCGTCACGCCGATCACCTTGATCGCGACCGTCGCATCGGGCGTCACATTCGCCATCCGACCGCGAAGCTTTCCGGCCTGTGCCTCGGCGATGACCTCGTACTTCGCGTGCGGGAGGCCGGCGATCTCGAACCGCCCCTGGGCATCGGTGAGCACCGGCGCGAAGCCCGCACCGGCGGCGCCCTCGCCGTCGTCATCGCGCGCCTCGATCGTCATCATGCTCGAGCCCTCGTCCTCGCCGCCATCACCACCAGGTCGACGCTCACGCCGCGGGCCGCGCTCGACCATCCCCTCGATCATCGCGGCAAGGTCTTGCTGCACCGAGACCCACGCATCGCCGAGGGGCTTGCCGTCCGGTCCAGTGACGACGCCTTTGATGACGCCGTCGGGGCGATCGACCGCGAGATCGACGCCGGTCTTCTTGTCGGTTGCAGCGAGCTTGACCACGACGCGTGCGCCGCGCATCCGCAGCGGACGACCGCGATCGAGCACGTTCAGCACGTACGACCCCGCGGTGAGCCCGACGAGCTCGTAGGTGCCGTTTGCGCCGGTGATGCCCTGCACGCCCGAGGTCACCATACCGTTGACGATCATCGTGCGCTGCGTTGGCCCTTCGAGCGACGCCATGACCGTGGCGCCGGCGACTGGCTTGCCCTCGCCGTCGAGCACGCGACCCGCGATCGATGCACCCGGCGTCACCGCGATCACGACCGGCGCCATGCCGACCTTCACATCGATCGGGAGCGAGCCCTGTGCACCACTCGGGCAGCGCGCACGCAGCCGCGCCTTGCCCGCGCTCGCCGGACCGAGCTCGAATGCACCGTCGGTGCCCGTCGTCTTCGGCCCGACGAGCATCGGCATCCCTGCGCCGAGCTCGCGATCATCGATGTCGTGCTGGATCTCGCAGATCTGTCGCGGTTCGACGTGACCGACGATCTTCGCGCCGCGCTGAACCTTGACCACGATCGCCGTGAGGTCCTGGTCTGCAAGCTCGACCTGCGCGCCACCGGCAGGTACGTGCGTCTCGCTTCGTCCCATCAGGAAGTACGCGCCCGGCGAGAGTCCCGTGATCGTGAACGCGCCCTTCGCGTCGGACGTCGCATCGCCTCCTCGACCACGGCCCATCGCACTGATCTCGACGCCAGCGACGGCAGTGCCCACCTCGTCGACGACGGTGCCGCTGATCACGGGACCGTCAGACACCAGGATCTCGACGTCGCTGACCTGCTCGGCAACGCCGATGCCGACGATCGTCGGAGACTTCGACGTTCGGGTGGTCGCGGTCGCGTCGAGCTCGTAGGCACCGGGCCGCAGCGCGCCGATCCGGAACCGACCATCGGGCCCCGAGACCGCGCGCTGGCGATTCGCTTCGGCGAGCAAGATCGTCCCGCCGCGATCGCGCTCGGCAATCACGCTCGCCCCGGCGACCGGTTGCCGCGTCCGCTCGTCGCGCACGACGCCCTCGATCGCACCGCCCGGCACGAGCGAGAAGTTCGCGACCGCGCCGGTCGCACCGACCTCGACGATCCGCGACTGCGCGGCGTAGTCCGCGTTCGACACAGCCACGAGCAGCTGGCCCTCTGCGACCGTGACGGCGTACGTGCCATCGGAGCCGGTCTGCGTCGACGCGACCTCGCTGCCCGGCTTCGCCATACCTCCGAGCTTTGCAGCGTCGATACGCGCACCCGCGATCGGCCCCCCGGTCGCATCGGTCACGGTACCGGTGAGTGCGCGGCCTCCAGCGACGAGCGTCAGTGCAAGCGTCTTCTCTTGCCCAGCGACGAGCTCGAACGCCGGTTCTGCTCCGGGCAAGAAGCCGGTCGCCGAGGCGCTGATCGCCCAGCGTCCCGGTGCGAGCTCCGCGAGTGCGCCGCCCTTCGGCGACGTGCGCACGACGATCGCCTCGCCGTCGTCGGGTGCGAGCCTGATGACCGCGCCCGAGATCGGTCCCTTGTCACCCGCGACGGTGATCGTCACGCGTGCGGGCGCAGCCGACGAGCTCGACGATGGACCGACCGGCGCGGCCGACGAACCCGAGCCTACGGGCTGCGTCACCGTCGGCGTCGCAGGCGTCTCACCCACTCCCCGGATCCTCCACAGCCAGAACGCGACGCCCGCCAGTGCGAGCACGACCAATCCAATGCCGACCCTCTTCGTCATGCGGCGCCCCAACCAGGCGAATCCGACTCGAATTCCCTAGAACGCGCGAGATTGGCCGCCATCGACCGAAATCGTGGTGCCGGTGATCCACTGCGCGCGCGGCGAGGCCACGAACGCGACGACGTCCGCGATCTCCTCGGGGGTCGCGAACCTCCCGAACGGGAGCTCGCGCTTCAAGAAGTCCGCGATGCCCGCAGGATCCGCCTTCTGGCGGCGATCCCACCCACCACCGGGGAACAGCACCGAGCCTGGTGCGATCGTGTTCACGCGGATCCTGTCCTTCGCATAGTCGTGCGCGAGCGCCTTCGCGAGCGAGATCACGGCCGCCTTGGCGACGTTGTAGCCCGGCGCTCCGCCCGCTTCTCGACCCCAGATCGACGAGATCATCGTGATCGATCCACCGCCGCGTGCGAGCAGGTGCGGCGC
>JANOPP010000145.1:0-8779 GCA_031421915.1 Myxococcales bacterium
CCTCGATGCGCGACAGCCGGTCGAGCAGGTCGCGGATTCGCATCCGCAGCTCGGCGACCGCCTTGTCGGTGAACGTGACGAGCAGGAGCTGGCCGAGCTCGGCTCCGGCCAGGATCAGGTCGACCACGCGGTGTTCGAGGAAGAACGTCTTGCCGGTACCCGCCGACGCCTCGACGACGACGAGCCGATCGGTCGCGGGCGGGAGCGACGAGGGGCGGGGGACGCGCGTCACGTGCCGACCTCGAAGCCGTGCTCGTTGCCGCGCATCCGCTCGACGAGCGGCAGCAGGCGACGGCGTGCGATCGCAGCGGCATCTGGAGGCAGGTCGAGGCCGTCCTGGCGCTCGATCGGTCCGAACCCGAGGTGGTTCGCGCGGTCGCTCGCCTTCACTGACGGCTTGCCTCCAGCGAGGACCTTGACGCACGCCTCGAACGGAAGCAGATAGCCGTGCGGGTGATCGAGCAGCTCGGTCGCGAGCTCGGTCAGGTAGCGCCGCGCGTCGGCGGTGGTCCACGGCTCGTGCTCGATCTCGCACACCGTTCCTTCGCGATCGATCAGCTTGTGGACGAACCTCGTCATCGGGATCCCCGCGGCGGCGAGCACCAGGTGATCGAACGCGCCACGCAGGTGGTAGCTCGACTTGCTCGCGATCTCCTTCATCAGCGTGACGAGCGATGTGACCTCGGTGCCGTGCACGACGAGGAGCTCCGTCTGTCCCGTGATCCGGAGGGTGCGGCCTCCGGACAGCTCGAGCGACAGCGCCGGTACGAGGTTGGCGCCCGGCGATGACGCGCGGCCAAACCCGTAGCGCTTGGCACTGCCGGCAGCGATCAGGCCCACGCCCGCGCGCCACGCCTCGAGCATCGCGAGGTCGTTGGTCCGTGCGGCCTCGGCGAACACGCCGACCGGGAACTGCCCGTGCAGCAGCGCGTCCGCGACGGCTGCGTCGTAGGCGGCGGCGATCGGCGCTGCGGACGTCTGCAGCTGCGAGGCAAACACCTCGCGCAACAAGCGTGCACGGTCCGGCTTGTCGAGATGAAACGGTTCGTTGCTGCGCTCGATCGCCTCGTCATCAGGGAGCTCGTCGAGCCCGAGCACGGCGGTCGCCCACGCCTGGATCGGGTACTCGACGAACGAGCGGAGGTTCGCGATCGTCAGTGAGCGCGTGGTCGCCGTTGCCGGCGTACTCGCGGGTGCGTCGACGATCGCGAGCGCGGCACGCAGGTCCGCCTGGGACGGGTGCGCGAGCAGTGAGAACAGCCCGTCCTCGTCGGGGATCGGCAGGCTGCTCGCGCGCAAGTGCGAGCGCACCGCATCGCGCACCCGGCAGCCCCAGCGCTCGCGTTCGATCGCCGGGACGATCGCCGACGCACCGGCACCGAAGCGGTGAAGCGACTGGCGCACCGTGATCCGCGACAGCGCCTCGCGCGACGAGCTCGCTCCGAGATACGGCGCGAGGGCATCGGCGAGCTCGAGCACGACGGGCGACGGGCCGAGCGCCTGACCACTCTTGGCCTCGACCGCGACGTACGACAGATACAGCGCCTCGCGCGCACCGAGCAGCACTTCGAGGAACGCCACGCGATCTCGATCGCGAGGAGAGACGTCACCCGGTCGCGGTGCGCGGCGGAGATCGAGCGGGCTCGGCTGATCGCCGGCGGGGAACGCGCCCTCGTCGAGCCCGGCGACGAACGCGATCCGCACTGGCACCGCACGCATCGCAGCGATCGGGCCGACCATCACACCCGCCGCGAGCGGCTCGCCGCGATTGGCCCGTGCGGTCTCGAGCTGCCGGGCCGCGTGCTCGCGCGCCTCGCGGAACCCGACCGCGCGCCCGTCGAGATCGAGGTGCGCGAGCCCCGCGAGCATCGAGCGCACGCGCTCGAGATCGCGCGTCGAATCGGTGTCGCGCGGTGCGAGGTACGCATCCACGAGCCCGGCGAGGATCTCGGCCCATCGCGCGAGCGGCGCCTCGTGGCGACCGAGCCACGCCGCGTCCTCGCACAGCGAGCGCACGAGCAACGCGTACGTTGCGGCACTCGCCTGCTGATCTGGCCGGATCTCCTCGGGCGCGACCTCGAGGTTCGCGATCCTCGCGGGTCCGCGATGGCCGCGCTCGCCGACCATGAACGCGCCGACCGCGAGGCGGCGGACGCCCTGGTCCCAGTGGAAGTGACCCGGATGATCCTCGAGGTACGTGTGCTTGTGCGCGTCACCGTCGGCGCCGTGCGCGATGCCGAGCCGATCGGTCCAGCGCACCCAGTCGGCGGCGTCGACATGCGGATGCGCGGCGAGCACCGCCGGGTGCGTCATCACGCGGAGCAGGTCGCGGCGCGCCATCGCCGAGGTCGGGAGCTCGAGCAGCGCGAGCACGGCTTCGGCGATGCGACCGCGATCATCGATCGGCGCATCGACGAGGTGACACGGCACGCCGACCGCCTCGAACGCGGATGGCGCCTGCGCGAGGTAGCGCTCGACGTCGCCAGCGACCCACACGCAGATCTCGTGCGCGTGGAGTGTCGGGTCGGCGTCGAGCAGGCGCCGCGCCTCGGCCGCGATCACCTCGATCTCGCGGCGCGGGTTCGGGCACGCGAGCACCGTGATGCCCGCGTCGCGCGTCGGATCGCCAGCGGGGACGCGGCGCACGCGAACATCGGCGAGCAGCCGTTCGCGCGCCGTCGCCCGCGAATCGTCGTCGAGGAACCGGCCCTCGAGATCGCCGCCCGTACGCTCGACGAGCGACGCGAGCGTGTCACGCACGGGGCGCCCCCACAGCACGAGCGGCAACGGGTCGGTGGTGGTCTCGGCGGCGCGCCGGCCCGAGACGTCGTCCCACAGCTCCTGGCACGGGTCGAGGAGGTAGGCGGTGACGTCGGTGCGTGCCGCGAGATCGCTGAGCGCCTCGAGCTGCGCGCGCGTCAGGTACGAGACGCCGAACACCGAGAGCGGGGCGATCGCCGGTGGGGGGAGCGAGAGTCGGCGCCGCGCCCACGGCAACATCGGCCCGAGTGCGTGGTGATGATCCGGATCGGCGGCCGCGATTCGCGCGAACGCAGCCGCGATCAGCGATGCCTGCCAGCGTGCGGTCGGATCCTCGGCGAGCTCCGACGGCACGTGCCCGGCGATCAGCGCCGGCATCCAGTCCGGGCGGGTCGCGGCGTAGCTCCAGCACAGCCCGGCAAGGTGCGTCGCGAGTTGCACGCGCCGGGGGCCGGCGCGATCGCCAGCGTCGGGTGCGGCGGCGAGGTACGTGGCGACCGCCGGGAGCTTGCGGACGACGCCCCCGTCCGCGAGCACCGACGCGAGCACGGCTGCGAGCTGCGAGCGATCGATCGCGATCAGACCGGCGCTCGGCTCCGCCCACGTGTCCTCGACGAACCGATCGAACACCGGAAGCTCGAGGCCGGATGCGATGCCGCGCGCGAACGCGATCTCGCGGCGCAGCCAGCGCGCGACGAGGTGACTGCCGACGACGATCGTCGACGGCGTGAACGGGTCAGCGGCGGGCAGCGCGTCGAGGAGCGCCGCGAGCAGACTCTCGACCCGGTTACTGTGGACGACGCGCAGCATCAGCTCGGGGCCGTGCGACCCGCCGGCCCAACATGGAGCGATTCAGCGGACGCTGACGAGCGGGGCACGATCATCCACAGCGCCGCCGGGAGGATCTCGAACCGCGCGGGCAGCTTGCCCGGGTTCTCGCCGTCGACGTCGAGCTCGATCACGGCGCCCGGATCGATGCCATCGGCCTCGACCATCCGCGCGCGTCGTGCCGTGACCTTGTCCATCGTGAGATGCGTTCCCTTGAACAAGCGGCGGCCGCTGGTGATCAGCTCGCCGAACCCGAGGTCGCCGATCGCGATCACGTCGAACTGGCCGTCGTCTGGCTCCGCATTCGGCGCGACCATCATTCCGCCGCCGAAGAACCGTCCGTTCGCGATCGCGACGGTGTTGATCGTCGCCTCGACGCGATCCTTGCCGTCGAGCACGAGCTGCACGCGCTGGTTCTTGTACGACCATGTCGCGCGCGCGGTCGCGAGCATGAACGACAGCTTGCCGAGCTTCTTACCGCTCTCGTTGACCAGCCGATCGACCACGCCCGACACACCGAATGACGCGATGTTCGCGAACATCCGCGTTGCGGGTGCGCCGGCCATCGTCGTGAAGTCGAGCCTGCCGACATCGATCTGCGTGCGCTGGTTCGCGACGATGATCGCCGCGGCCTCCGTCGTATCCATGGGCAGCTTGAAGGTCTTGCGGAAGTCGCCGCCCGTTCCGAAGGGGATCACCCCGAAGCTCGCGTTCGGTGCGATTGCCACGCCGTTCTCGAAGAAGCCGTTGACGACCTCGTTGACGGTTCCATCACCGCCGATCGCGATGATCCTCTCGGCACCGGAGCGCAGGGCGTTGCGTGCGAGCACGGTCGCGTCGCCCGGACCCGTGGTCATCGCCTCGTCGAACGGGAACGCGCGGGCAAGAGTCTCGGAGACCTCGTGCCACCGCGATCCGAGCTTTCCGCCCTGCGATTTCGGATTGACGATGACCACCGTGCGCGGCGCGACCATGACCCGGAGACTATACGCGGAGGGTCCGATCGTCGTCGGGAAGTACGCGCAACAGCTGCACTTTCGAACGGAGTATGATGTTCACGGTGAGGTGGGGGATCGCCCTGGTGCTGTTGTGTCGTTCGGCGCACCTGTGCCCGTGCTGTTCGGCAGCGGGCTCGACGTCTACCCGATCTTCGATCCCGAGCTGAGTAGCAACGATCGCACGATGTACCTCGCGATCAACGCGGGCGCTGGCTTCGACATCTACATGACGACGCGCTAGCGCCGGCGCAGCGTGACGATCGTCGTCTCTCCGTCGGTGAAGTCGGCCCGGACAATCCGGCCCGGTTTGCGCCACGTCCAGCTCGGCTCGTCGGACTCGAGTCGCGGGCGTCCCCAGTGGGACCTCAGCACCGACGGAACGCCTGGGTGCTCGCTGCGGGGATCCCGGATCGAGAACCGCCTCGCGCGTCAGCCAGGGCGTCTCCGGGTGGAGGGGCGGCACGGCGGGCGGCCGGGGAGCCGTGTCATGTCGCGCACCTACGAGAATGATTAGCGCTGTTCCGGCGACCATTGCCGCGAGCCACGCCGTGCCGCTCATGGACAGGAGACATCGAGGCCGGCGCCGGGTTGCTCCTTGTCGCATCGCGGCGTGCCACGCTGGCTCGACCGACGCCGGGTGTCTGCCGCGACGTGCCTGACGTCGCGTCTAGCCCGGGCCGTCGGTGATCGCGCGCTCGATCTTGGTCTTCAGCTCGACGTAGCGGCGCAGGAAGTCGTAGTGGCGCTCGCGGAACGCCTGCGTGTAGCGGCGCTCGCGCGCCTTGATCCGCCAGGCCTCGGAGAGCTCGTCGAGCCGATCGACGAGCAGCTTGACGTCGGTGAACGGGCTGATCAGCGAGCGCTGACCGGAGAGCTCGACGAGCTCGACCTTGCCGTTCTCCGAGGGGCCGAGAAACGTGAGCACGACAGTGTCGGGGTGCTGGTTGCGGATCGTGCGCGCGATCGTCTTCGCCGGGAGGTCGCTGACGTCCTCGGCGATCATCGCGTAGTGGAAGTGCCCGGCGCTCGCGCGATCGAGGCCTTCGCCGCCCGACGTTGCGTGGACGAACGAGAAGCCCTTCGGTGCTGCTTCGGTGATGCCGGTGTAGAAGTCATCGACCTCGTCGACGACGAGGACGTGGAGCTCGTCGAGAGCCACGAGCTTCGCCGGGTCCTTGCCCGCGGCGCGGTCCGCGAGATCGATCGCTCGGCGCTCGGTCTCCATGAACCGCTGGAGGAACTCCTCGTGGACACCCCGCACGTCGACGAGAACGGAGTCGACCTCGCGCTTGCCGACCGATTGCCCGGCGGCGTGGAGCACGCGATCCTTGAGGTACGCCACGGACTCGGGCGCCTTGAGGATCAGATCGATCGCACCGGCTCGCACGGCGTCGACCGCGTCGTCATACGAGCGGCGCGGCGTCATGCCGATCACCATCGTCGTCGGGGATGCTGCCTTGATCGCGCGGATCGTGTTGATGCCGCTGGCGGGGGCCGGCGTGTCGATGTCGATCAGTGCGACGGAGAAGAACTGGCGCTGAACGACGGCGAGCGCGGCGTCAGCGCTGTCGACGCACGTCACGTGCAGGTTCGCTTCCGAGAGGAGCTGCTCGATCCCGGAGTGCACGCGCCGATCCGCGTCGAGCACGAGGATCTCGAGCCCGACGAGCTGGACGACAGCGGTCTGCGTTCGGTACGAGCCCGAGGCGCCCGAGGGTTCGGTGGTGGTCATGGCTTGTTCTTCTTCAGTTCGCCAGGCCCTGGCTCAGCATCCAGGCGCCCGAGCTCGCGAGCCCGATGTCGATCAGCAGCACGAAGATGATCAGGCCCCAGCGGCGTCCGCTCGGCGCTGCGGCGGCGACGGATTCGGCCGGCGTCTCGGCGCGGCGGCTGTGCTGCGCGCTGGCACCCGCGGGCGCGGTGGCGGCGCGGCCCGACGGACGTGAGGGAACCGTCCGCGGCTCGCGGTTCCCTTCCGAGCGGGTGGGCAGGCTGTGGCCGGCCGGTGGCGTCGAGCCACGTGGCGCCTGGTTCTGCGGCGGGATGCTGTTGTTCTGCGGCGGATAGCTGTGGTTCTGCGGTGGCGCGCTGTGGCCGTAGCCCACGTTCTGCGGCGGCGTGCTGTGCCCGTACCCGGCGTTCTGGGGCGGGGCGCTGTTCGTCTGCCCGCGCGCGGGTGCTCCGGGACCGGGGCGGGTGGTGACCGAGCGAATATCACCGACGGGCGCTGGCATCAGCGGCGGCTGGCTCGGGTGCGCCGGGTAGGGCTGCGGCGTGGCGAGTTGCGGCCCGCTCTGGCGGTACGGCTCGTCGTCCGACATCTTGTGCGTCGGCGCGACGAGGGAGTGCGCGGTCGGCATGCGCGCACCACAGCCACCGCAGAACCGGGAATCCGGTGCGTTCTCGGTGGCGCAGCTCGGGCAACGCATCCCGTCACAAGGGTATCCCAGCGCGCGGCGCGTGGCCTCATATCGCCACCGGATCCGACGAGATCCATGTGGTACCTTCATTGCCACGGCACGATGAGTCAGATCCTGGATCGTGTGCTCGCCGCCGCCCGTCAGCTCGGGGCCTCGGACGTGCATCTGAAAGCTGGGCTCCCCCCGATGTTTCGCATCAAGGGGGACCTCCGGACGGTGCGCGATGTGCCCGCACTGACGCGTGAATCGATCGCGCAGTTCGCGGTCCACATGATGAACGACCGCCAGCGCGAGGAGTTCGAGACCAACCTCGACATCGATCTCGCCTACGGCACCCCCGACGGGGTGCGGTACCGCGTGAATCTGTTCCAGCAGCGTGGATCGGTCGGGATGGTCCTGCGTTTGATCCCCCCCGAGGTGCCGCCGTTCGATCGCTTGAACCTCGCCCAGGCCGTCCTCGATCTCGCGAACACCAATCGCGGCATCGTGCTGGTGACGGGTGCGACCGGCTCGGGCAAGTCGACCACGCTGGCGGCGATGATCGACTACATCAACACCCAGCACGCCTATCACATCGTCACGGTCGAGGACCCGATCGAGTACACGTTCCGCGACAAGCGGTCCGTCCTCAACCAGCGCGAGATCGGGTTCGACACGATGTCGTTCTCTCGCGCGCTGCGTGCGGCGCTTCGCCAGGACCCGGACGTGATTCTCGTCGGCGAGATGCGCGACTTCGAGACCGCGCAGATCGCGATGACCGCGGCCGAGACGGGTCACCTCGTGCTGTCGACGCTGCACACGGTCGATGCGACGGAGACCATCAACCGCATCATCTCGATGTTCCCGACGCACCAGCAGCAGCAGGCGCGGTTGACGCTCGCGAGCGTGCTCCGCGGCGTGATCTCGCAGCGCTTGCTGCCGCGCGCCGACGGCAAGGGCATGGTCCCGGCGCTCGAGATCATGGTGAACACCGAGCGCGTGCGCGAGATGATCGAGGAGCCGACGCGGACGCGCGAGATCAAGAGCGCGATCGCCGAGGGCCTGCACCCGTACGGCATGATCTCGTTCGACCAGAGCCTGTCGGCGCTGGTCAAGCAGCGCCTCGTCACCTACGAGGAGGCGGTCAAGCACTCGAGCAGCCCCGCCGACTTCGCCCTCCTGTTCCGCGGCGTCTCCGCGAGTGCCACCCCCTGGCATGACAAAGGCTCGCAGACCGCCGAACGCAAACCTGGAGCACCCGGTAATGACGAGTTCGAAATCGACAGCTTCGAGAAGTAGCTGGCTCGGGCTGGCGGTCGCCGTCGTCGGCGTCCTCCTGCTCGTGCCCGCACTCGCTCATGCGGGTGGTCGCAAGCGCGTCGTCGTCCTCGAGCTCGAGGGACCCAAGGCGGAGAAGTTCCACGACGACCTCGTCAAGCTGATCAAGAAGTCACACACGGTCATCCCCGTCGAGAAGTGGAACGAGAAGGCCGAGGAGCTCGACGCGTCGAAGGCGAGCGACAAGAACTTCAAGAAGGTCGCGAAGAAGCTCAAGGTCGACGCGATCATCACTGGCAAGATCGACAAGCGCCGCGACGAGTACATCATCAAGCTCAAGCTGCGCGAGGGGAAGACCGGCGAGCTCGTCGGCGAGGGCGTCGACACCAAGGCCGACGGTCCGCGGATCGACGGCCAGGCGATGAAGGACATCAAGGGCGAGCTGATCGAGCAGATCGGCAGCATCAAGGCGAATCGCTCGGGGTTTGCCACGGGTGACGACGACGAAGAGGAAGA
>JANOPP010000146.1:0-29091 GCA_031421915.1 Myxococcales bacterium
CTCCAGCGGAGGTCAACGCGAAGGGCGCTCCCGCCGCCCAGCCTGCGGCCATGACGAAGGGGACGAAGCCGAACAACTTCTGGTGGCCCCAGATGCTCAACCTGCAGCCGCTCCGCGATCACGCGGCGCTGTCGAGCCCGATGGGGTCGGAGGCCGACTACGCGGCCGAGTTCGCGACCCTCGATCTCGCGCAGGTGAAGAAAGAGATCACCCAGCTGCTCACCACGTCGCAGGAGTGGTGGCCGGCCGACTACGGAAACTACGGTCCGTTCTTCATCCGCATGGCGTGGCACAGCGCGGGCACCTATCGCGTGAGCGACGGACGCGGCGGCGCCGGCGGCGGGCAGCAACGATTCGAGCCGCTCAACAGCTGGCCGGATAATGCCAACCTCGACAAGGCGCGGCGGCTGGTCTGGCCGATCAAGCAGAAGTACGGCAGCAAGATCTCCTGGGCCGATCTGATGGTGCTGACCGGTACCGTCGCGATGGAAGGGATGGGCTTCAAGACGTTCGGCTTTGCCGGCGGCCGCGAAGACGACTGGGAGGCGGACCTCGTGTACTGGGGACCGGAAGACAAGATGCTTGCCGACGCGCGCTTCCACGGCGATCGCAAGCTGCAGCAGCCTCTCGCGGCGGTCCAGATGGGGCTCATCTACGTGAACCCCGAAGGCCCCAACGGCGACCCCGACCCACTCAAGGCAGCCAAGGACATCCGCACCACGTTCGGCCAGATGGCGATGAACGACGAGGAGACGGTGGCGCTGATCGCAGGTGGTCACACCTTCGGCAAGGCGCACGGCGCGCACGCTCCCTCCAAGTGTGTCGACGTCGAGCCGAGCGCGGCGGGCACCGAAGAGCAGGGCATGGGCTGGAAGAACAAGTGCGGGACCGGCAAGGGCGCCGACACCGTCACGAGCGGCCTTGAAGGTGCGTGGACCTCGTCGCCCGCAGCGTGGACGCACGAGTACCTGAAGAACCTCTACGCCTTCGAGTGGAAGCAGACCAAGAGCCCGGGTGGCGCGACGCAGTGGATCCCGACGGATCCCAACGCCGCACAGCTCACGCCCGATGCGCACGACAAGTCGAAGCGGCACGCGCCGATCATGTTCACGACCGACCTCGCGTTGAAGGTCGACCCGGAGTACGCCAAGGTCTCGAAGCGATTCCTCGATGATCCGAAGGCGTTCGAGCTCGCGTTCGCCAAGGCGTGGTTCAAGCTCACGCATCGTGACCTCGGACCGCGCGCTCGCTACCTCGGAGCCGAGGTCCCGGCGGAGGAGCTGATCTGGCAGGACCCGATCCCGGCCGTCGCTCACAAGCTGGTGGATGCGGCCGACGTGGCTCGGCTCAAGAAAGAGATCCTGGCGTCGGGCCTGACGGTGCCCGAGCTGGTGCGTGCAGGGTGGGCTGCCGCCTCGAGCTTCCGCGGCACTGACATGCGGGGTGGCGCCAACGGTGCACGGCTACGCCTCGCGCCGCAGAAGGACTGGTCGGCCAACGACCCCGCGGAGCTGTCCAAGGTGCTCGCGAAGCTCGGCGAGATCCAGGCGGCGTTCAACAAGTCCGCCGCGGGCGGCAAGCAGATCTCGCTCGCCGACATCTACGTCCTCGGTGGCGTCGCCGCGATCGAGAAGGCGGCCAGCGACGGCGGGGTCACCGTGGTGGTTCCGTTCAGCCCGGGGCGCGGAGACGCTACGGAGGCACAGACCGATCCTGCGTCGTTCGCCGCACTCGAGCCGCGCGCGGATGGCTTCCGTAACTACCTCGGAGACGACGCCGTGATGGCGGCCGGCTACGAGCGCTCGCCGGCAACATTGCTCGTCGACAAGGCAGACATGCTGTCGCTCACGGTCCCCGAGATGACGGTGCTCGTCGGAGGGATGCGGGCCCTCGGGGCGAACACGGCCGGCTCGAAGCACGGCGTGTTCACCGACAAGCCAGGGACGTTGAGCAACGACTTCTTCATCAACCTCCTCGACATGTCCACGCAGTGGAAGCCCGCCGGCAAGAAGTACGAGTTCGAAGGCGTGGATCGCACGTCCGGGAAGTCGAAGTGGACGGCCACCGAGGTCGACCTGGTGTTCGGCTCGAACGCCGAGCTCCGTGCGATCGTGGAGGTCTACGCCTTCACGAGCTCCAAGGAGAAGTTCGTTCGCGACTTCGTCGCCGCGTGGACCAAGGTGATGAACCTCGACCGCTTCGATCTGAAGCGGAAGAGCGGTCGCCAGTAGCGAACTGCTGGCGGCTGCATGGGCAAGACCGCCATGATCTCGGGCGCGAACCGCGGCATCGGCCAGCAGCTCGCGCGCGTGCTCGCGAGTACGGGGTGGGATGTGCTCGTCGGAGCGCGCGACCCCGCGAAGGGCAACGCCGCGGCCGCGCGCTTGCGCAAGGAGACCGGCGGCCGGCTCAAGGCGGTCGAGCTCGACGTCACCAGCGACGCATCGGTTGCGACAGCCGCGCAGAAGCTACGCGACGGCGCGATCCGGATCGACGCGCTCGTCAACAACGCGGGCGTCTACGGTGTCGCGCGCGGACGCGATGGTGTCGCTCTGACCCTCGAGACGAACTTCTTTGGCCACCTGCGGGTGACCCTCGGCATCCTCCCGCTGCTGCGAGATGGTGCGACGATCACCAACGTGACGAGCGGCCTCGGTTCGCTCGCGAACCTCGACGCAGAGCATCGCCGCGCTCTCTCTGACCCGACCCTCACGCGCGACCGGCTCGTCGAGATGATGCATGCGTTCGTCGGTGCCGGCGGCCCGAGCTGGGGCACCGACGCCTACGGCGTCTCGAAGGCGGCGCTCAACGCGTTGACGCGGATCCTCGCGAGCGAGCTCGCGCCGCGCAACATCCACGTCAACGCGACATGCCCGGGCTGGGTGCGCACCGACATGGGTGGCCGCAGCGCGCCGCGCACGGTCGAGGACGGTGCCGAAAGTGTGCTCTACGGCGTCACCGCGCCGGGCACCGGCGGCATCTTCCGCGACGGTGCTCCCATCGCACCCTGACGATGCGCGCCTCCCCGAATACAGGGCCCGCAATCCAAACTACGGCGAGTTCTATCCGACCGTGAGCTCAGCGTGCGCCGGAACGAGTACGCTCACGGCGTGACCGTTCCGATCGAGCGTGTGCGCGCGGCCCTCCGTTCGTTGCATCCGGGCCCGCTCTCGCACGCGGATGCGGACACCGTCGTCGACATCGTCCAGCACGCGATCGATCCGGACCTCGAGCTCGCGTGGCACAACGAAGACACTGTCGGCAGCGACCACGTCGCGATGTTCTTCACGCTTGGCACGGCCGTCTACGAGCTCGCCGGGCGAACCGAGACCCCGAAGCCAAACCTGGCCAGCACCGAGGACGACGAGCAACAGCGGCTGCACTTGCTCGCGGCGAATCTCGAGGATCAACCGACGCGCGAGCTGGCCTACGCCCTCACCCACGTGCTCGCGATCCACACCCCGTGGCGAGGAATCTCGCTTGGCGAGGCATACGAGCAAGGTCACTTCATCGTTGATCTCCGGCGGATGCTCTCGATCGCGGACCGACGCGGCGACGAGCTCGTGGCCACTCTCACCGAAGCGCTTGCGACGCGCTGACCCTAGGGCACATCGACGAACAGCGGGTTCGTGAACGACGGCGTCACGTTGTCGTTCACCGGTGCCCCGGACCCTGTCGCGTCGACGCGGACGACGTAGAACGTGTCGGCCGCTGGCAGCGGCAGGATGACGGTCTGCTCGTAGCGAACGGTGCTGGTGTCCTGCGGATCGAGCGCGATCGTCTGGACCTCCGCGTCGCCGCGATAGATGCGGATGCGCTGCAGCTGACGCCACGGCGCAGCCTGGACCCGGATGCGAAGCCGGACGTCCCCGGTGACGATCGCGGTGTCCCCGGGCAACGTGGTGGTACCAGCCGTCTCGATGCCCGCGGTGACGAACGCACCGGTGCCGACGACGACGCGTCGTGCGCGGATCGCGTCGACGATCGCATCCTGATCGATGGTCCGCGGATCATCGTTGCCGGGCCCGACGTAGACATACGTGCGAGCCTCGCCGGCATACGCCGTCGGGCCGTGCGAATCGGACGATCCCATCGCGCACGCGCGATGACCGTTGCCCACGAGCTGAAGCCAGTCGACGAACACCTGCTCGAAGCTGCTCTCCGATCCCGCGTTCGCGACCTCGATGGCGTCGAAGTCGAGGTCGGAGAGGTTGGTGTCGGAGGGAAGTCCGAGCGACGAAGGATCGGTGCCGGCAATCCCGGTTGCGGCGATCAGGCCGATCGCGTTGAACAGGCTCGTCGAGCCATCGCGCGGATGGTTGACCTGCACGATCGCTCCGGGCCCCAGATCGCGGATCGCGGTGAACACCTGCGACGGCGTGCGTGCCAGCCAGCTCGGGCTACCGTTGCCGGTGCGACCGGGGTTGGGTGTGAGCGGGTATCCATTGAGGTGGCCCCAGATCAGCGACGACACCTCGGCGCCGATCAGATCGCCGAGCCACGCCTCGAGCCCGATCTCGCGGATGATCGGGCCATAGGCCGTGATCATGTCGTGGTCGCTCGAGACGGGGATCTCGACGCCTTCCGCGGCGACCGCGCGCAGCCGATCATCGACAGGGAACGTCGAGTCGGTCGACAGCTCGGAGTGGAGGTGGGTGTCGACCGAGATCCAGCCGGCGGTGTCGACCACGCGCTCGAGGATCGCGGCGACCGGGATGGTCTGCCCGTCGCCCACCGTGACGACGCTCGCAACGAACGCGTCGTACTCGAGGCCGCGCGAGATCGAGATCGTGTACGTACCCGGGACCGCCGGCACCTGCAGGTCACCCGAGGCAGCGGTCCACAGGACGCGCCGTCCCGCCGTTGGTGACTCGACCACGACGCGTGCGGGGAGTGGCGCACCGTTGTCGTCGCGTACCGTGATCGCGAACGTGCCACGGGCTCCTGGCTGCACGACGACCCCGGACGCGAGCGCAACCGGCGCGACCGGCGCGTATCCAGTCGCCTGGATCTGAACCCGGAGTCCGCCGGCGTCGGCCGTCACCGGGACGGTGATCGTTGCGTCACCCGCGGCGTTCGCACGCGTGCTGGTCAGCGCCCGATCGTCGGCGTCGAGGACCACGAGATCGAGTCCTGCCGGAGCGCGCACGTCGTACGCGACGGTAGATGTCTCGAGCAGTGCCCATGCCTGCCTCGTCACGTCCTCGACCGTACCGTCCCCGATCACGAGGTGCCGCGTGGTTCCGAGAGCGTCGACCGACGGACCCTGGACGAGCCTTATCCCCGCGAGATCGATCAGGCCCACAGACTCGGCGTAGACCACCCCGTACGACGTCGTCGTGCCCGCCGTCGCTACCAGCTCGCCGCGAACCTGGCCCTCGACGAACCCGCGGCCTGGAATGAACGCGGGCGCGCGGCCTCCCATGAACATCGCGTCGTAGAGGTCGTGGCTCGCGGATCCGCCGGCCGTCTCGTAGGCGCGAGTCGTCATCTCGATGGCGGTCGCGTCGGCATCGAGTCGGTACCGGTGCTCGAAGATGACGTCGGGGAGCTCGCGGGTGCCGGCGGCGGCGATCAGCTCGAGCGGTGTCGCTCGACCGCGGACGACGAGCTCGGCGGCGCCGTCATCTCCGGCCTCGGTGATCACGAGCTCGTCGAAAGCCCCGACCGCGAGATCGATCGCCGGCAGGATCTCCTTCACGAGATCTTCGCTCATCCCGCTCGTCGTCTTGCGGACCGCATCGATGATGCCGCCACCCGAGCCACCGTGCAGGTAGTAGCCAGCTCCCGGACCACGCACGATCACACGAAGCTGACCGTTCTCGAGCACGAAGTCGCCCACACGGCCTGCGGCGAGGCGACCCGGCACGAGCTCCTCGGCGCACTCGACGACCTTGATCCGCGCGCGGCCCTCGACCTGCGGGACGCAGCCGGTCTCGACGCGCGGATCCGGTAGGAGGGCCGGCAGCCCTGGGGCGAGATTGTCCCCGCAACCAGCGAAGAGCAAGATCAAGGCGAAGCGGCGACGCACCTCCCGAGTTTGCGCCGCCGCGGGACAGGTCACAAGTGCTCCTCTCTTCGGTAGCCCGGTAGGCCGTGCTCAGGGAAGCGGAGCGCCCGCGACGGACATTTGCACCTGAGCTCGCGCGTCACTCATCGGCGGCAGGATCGGGTACGCACGAACCAACGACATCACTCCGCTGCCGGACCCCGTCCACACGGTGAGCTCCTCGTCGATCGCGATGACGTCGAGGACGTGATCGAAGTCCAGATCGCGTACGACGAGCGCGACGAACGGGGGAGCGCTCACGTCGACGGACAGTTGCTCGATCGCGACGACGTGGTCGGGTGCGGGGCCGACGGTGACCGTGTAGAGCGCGCGCTGCGGAAAGGGCGTCAGGTAGAGCTTCGTTGCCGACGATGCGCTCGGCATGGCGGCGCTCGCGAAGGAGCTGTCGCCGACCATGCACGTCGATGGAAGCGTCTGCACGGGGTTGCAGTCGAGCGAGATCGCGTTCGTATCGATCGGTCGCGGATCGGCCATGTGGAGCTTCAGTGCGTTTCCTGTCGCGATCCAGTCGAGCGTTCCGTTCGAGTCGAGATCCGCCCATTCCAGACCACGGACACCAACCGTCCCGGGTGTCCCAGGCCCCGTGATTTGTGAGGCGGCGCCGATGACGAGATCCCTCTGGTGATCCGCCGTCGCTTCGTTGGTCATGAGCCGATAGATGTTGCCTCCACCGACGGACCCGTCAGGAAACGAATCGTGATCCACATCGCCCCACGCGACCATCGAGCTGGAAAGTGCGGCGTACTCGCGCGATGTCCCCGTCGACAGATCGACGAGCTCGACGAACCGTGGCGCAGGCGCAGGCGCGCTGGTGTCGACCGACCCCAGGCTGACGGTGTCACGACCCGCGCGGTCGAAATCGACGCTCGCCGCGAACTGGTAAACGCGCGAGGGCAACGGATACGAGACGCCGCTGACGATCAACTCACCGACGACAAACATCGCCAGGCGAGGCTCGAGGTCTCCGGGCGCAGGCGCGAGCCAGGATACTTCGGTCGCCTGTGGCACCATCATGGCCGACCACTCGACACCGTTCCAGCGCAGATCCCACAACGTCGTGATTCCCCGGTCGCGCGCGGACAACGAGATCCGCGTGTCACATCGCTGGGGACAATGGATCTGGGCGAGCTGAACACAGGTTTCCGACCACCCGGTCTCGCAACACGCTGGTGCTGCGGCGCACACGGTCGCGAAGCATCCCTCCGGTAACGCCGGTGCCTGCCCCGCGGTGCAGGGGTTCGCCGGCACCCTTCGGTCATCTAAACAGGTTTGAGACAGGTCGCCCGAGTGAGGCGTGTAGCGATACGTCGACGGGCACGCCGGGTCCCAGGACGTGCATCGGCCGTTCACTTCGCAGCGCCCGGCCTCGCCTATGTTGCACTGAGCGTCGGAGGTGCACTCGTACGAATCGTTCACGCAGCTCGCCGCGAGCCATCCAACGACCGCGAACCATCCGGCCACCAGTTTCACGAGATTCGCACCTGCACGCTTATCGCTATCGTACTTCACCTCACGGAATCACGGGGGTGTAGGCGCGAGCCCGCAAGAACCGTGTCGGCGCCCCCCTCAATTGTTGGGGAACGCATCGCAGCGACCCGACTTACGCCGGCATCGCGTGTGCACGAAGGGTTCCGCGTGTTCTGCGACGGCGACGCCAACCAACCCTCCGAAAGGCACTCATGAGCAACTCGACCCTCTCGACCTTCTCGTCGACCAAGCTGATGCTCGCGATCGCGATCGTCCCGGTCCTGCTTGCAGCCACGGAGGCTCGTGCAGAGTCTCTAGAGGACAAGAAGTTCTGGAAGGGGGAGATGGCCTACGTCGAAAAGAGCCTCAAGCTCGGCGAGACGAAGTGCGGTGTGAAGTTCAGCTTCGAGTGGGTCGACAAGGAGAAGCTTCACGTCGAGACCGAGAAGAACCGCAATAGCCCGTCCGGCGTATGCAATGCGATCATCGATCAAGTCTGGCAGCTCTGCGGCAATGGCGAGGACGAGAAGGCCGCAGTCAAGGCGAAGATCAAGGGGTTCAAGTGCGGCTACGCGAAGCCACGCAAGCTCGAGCTCTCGGGCGGGATCATCACGCTGATGGGGAACTTCGTGGAGGCGAACTTCAGCGACTGGGCCAGGCCCTGGTTGATGAAGAACCTCTAGAACGAAGGAGCGCCGGTCACCGATGGGCTGGCTTTGCGCCGGAGCCTGGGTCCGATGGAAACACGATGTCCGGCCGCCACTCCGCATTTCCGTCGTCGCCCGCGCCGCTACCGCTACCGCTACCGCTACCGCTACCGCTACCGCTACCGCTACCGCTACCGCTACCGCTACCGCTACGACTGCCGTTGGCGGCACTGCCGACTGACGAGCCCGAGCTCGAGCCTGCGCCCGAACCGTCGCGCCTCGCGCGGTCGGGACGTTTCCCGGTGGGACGCGTCGACGTGGCATTGCCGGCGGCGCCGGCGGCGTCAACGGCGGCGGCGGCGTCGACGGCTGCTGCGACCGCGTCTGCCGCGTCGGCCGGCGGATCGACGAGCACGCCCGGTGCGTCGATCGGATCCGCGACTCGCGCGTCGCGGATTTCGACGGCGCGGTCGGCGGCGGCGCTCGTCGCGTCATCGGTGACCTCGTGCTGGCTCGCGGTCGACACGATTGCGCGACCGATCACGATCGCGATGACGATGATGATGGCGCCGCCGAGCAGCGCCACGGTGGTGGGACGGATGCCGCGGCGCCTCGAGACGCTCGGTGGGGGCGACTGGGTCGAATACGAGGGTGGCGAAGCGGAGCGCGAGAGCGCGGGTGGCTCGGCCGGCGGCGGTGAAGCGGCGGGCATGTGGGGCACCGTCATGGCAGCCGAGGGGAAAAAGCGCGGGACTGACGCTAGGTCGTCGAGAATCGCGCGAATCGCGGGCACGAGCGACGGTTCCGCCTCCCTCGCGGCGATGCTGGGTTCGATCCTGGTCCGGTTCGGCGGAGCCGGCGCAGGCCCGTGAGTGGTCGCGGTTTGCCACGTGGCGGCTTTCAACCGCGCTGTGGGCCCGGGCTCGGACGCGAACTGCGACGTCTCCCTTTCGGACGGCGTCGTGATCGACGGCGTCGCACTCCCACCCAGACCTCGAACCGCACGGGCCACCGTATGCGCACCGAGCACGATGCCCGCGTTTCCGGCGAACCGTTCGATGCACTCGGCCAGCTCCAGGCCGCTGCTCCAACGCTCGCTCGCTTGATAGGCGAGCGCGCGGACCGTGATCGCAGCGAGCTCGTCGGGAATGTCGTGCATGATCGTTCGCGGATCCGGAACCACGCCCGAGAGCACGCGATGCAGCGATGCGACGTCGTTGTCAGCCCAGAACAGGCGCTCGCCGGTGAGCAGCTCGTGCAGGATGACGCCGAGCGAGAAGATGTCGGCGCGGCGATCGAGGGCGTGTCCGCGGCACTGCTCCGGTGCCATGTACGTCACGGTCCCTCGCATCGATCCGGACAGCGTGTTGACCCGGGTGTCCTTGGCGATTCCGAAGTCTGCGAGCTTCACGGCCCCGTCGAAGCCAAGCAGGATGTTTCCCGGCGACACATCCCGATGGACGAGTCCGAGCGGACGGCCGTCGATCGCCAGCTCGTGCGCGAAGTGGAGACCACGTGCGACGTCGATGACGATCGAGAGCGACGCGGCGAGCGGCGGGCGGCGGATCAGTGGAGACCCGGTAGAGTCGCCGCGATCGCCGTGCATCACGGAACGTAGCGATGCGCCTTCGACGTATTCGAGTACCAGGTACGGATAGCCATCGACCACTCCGGCATCGAGGACGGTCACGAGGTTCGGGTGATCGAGCTGCCCTCCGAGACGAGCCTCGCGTTGCAGCGTCTCGGCGACGTTCACATCCGCTCGCAGATGCTCGAGAGGTCGCTTGAGTGCGATCAAGCGCTCGAAGTTGTGTGCGCGCTGGAGGACCGCGAGGTCGATGCGCGCACTGCCACCCGCGCCGATTGCCTTGATCACCCGATACGGGCCGACCTGCTCGCGCGGGTTGGAGCTCGCCGCGTTCACGGGCTCGGCTCCGGTGTGCGATCTGCGACTGCGATTCGAACGGCCGAGCCGACCGAGGCGAGCGAACGGGTCCATCCGTTGGCGCGCGACAGTTCGTCGAGATCTTCGATCAGGGCATTCGCATCGACGTAGCGCGCGTCGCGTTCACTGGCCAACGCGCGCCGCACGATCGTCGCCAGCTCGGTGGGATAGTCCGCTCTTCGTTCCACTGGATCTGGAACGTGGCCTTCGAGGATCCGATCCATCGCTGCCATGCTCGAGAACCCCGAGTAGAGCTTCGTCCCGGTCGTGACCTCGAACAGGAGCACGCCGAGGGCGAACACGTCCGCACGACGATCGAGCTCTCCGCCGAGGATCTGCTCGGGCGCCATGTACGCGACCTTGCCTTTGATGGAGCCGGAGACCGTGTGATAGAGGCGGGTGCGCGCCTTTGCGACTCCGAAGTCGGCCAGCTTGACCTCGCCGTGGAGTCCGAGCAGTACGTTGCTCGGACTGACGTCGCGATGCACGAGGTCGAGCGGGACACCTTCGGCGTCCGTCGCGGTGTGCGCCGCGGCGAGCCCAGCGGCGAGCTCGACGATGATCGCGATCGCGGTCTGGTAGTCGAGCGTCGCAGCGCGCCGGGTCAAGATGCGCAGATCGCAGCCGTTGACGAACTCGGTGACCAGGAACAAGCCCGCGTCGACCCGGTCGAAGTCGAACGTGCGCACGATATTGCGATGATGAAGGCCGGCGGCGATTCGAGCCTCGTCGATGAACATCATCGCGAAGCGCTCGTTGTCCAGGTATTCCTTGCGGATCAGCTTGATCACGACCCTCTTGCGGAACCCGAAATCGCCGTCGATCCACCCGAGATAGACCTCGCCCATTCCGCCGCGCGCGAGGAGTGACTCGACGCGATAGCGGCCGAAACTCTCGAGCACGGCCCCATGATGCCATATCGCCCGCTATCTGATCGCACCGAGGCCTAAGGACCGGAGCCGTCACTGGTGTCCGAGCTGTTAGACTCGAGATATGGGCTCGCTCGTTCGTCGCCTGGTCCTTCTCTTGGCGCTGGTCGCGGCGCCCGCCGCGGCCGACCAACCGGTACCCGAGGAGACCGTCGACGTCGCACTGGCGCGGATCCGCGAGCACATCACCGGAGGCAGGCTCGCGGAGGCCAAGGAGCTCCTGACCGTGACCTACCAGCGATCCGGTCGAGCGGAGCTCCTGTTCGCCCTCGGGCAGGTCGAGTTCAACCTCGGAAACTATCGCGACGCGATCGCGCGCTATCAGGCGTTTCTCGCGACCAACCCGCCGCGCGCTCAGATGGCACTCGCGAATCAAGCGATCGGCGCTGCGAGAGATCGTCTCGACAAACCAATCGTTGCCCCCCCGCTTGCTGAGAAACGGCCGGCGAGCGTGCTCCGGACCCCGGCCGGGCCGCCCCGACTGGTGCGCGACTGGGACGCGGTCGATTCCGTGCTCGCGGGTCTCGGCGGGGCTGGAGTCGTCACCGGCGCGGTGGTCTTCGGCATCGGATACGCGCGAGGGAACGACCACAGCGAGACGCTGCTCGACTACGACCGTCGCGTCGTTCGATCGCGGACCTGGCAGTACGCGGGGATCGGGATCTCGGGCGCCGGAGCGATCCTCGTCGGAATTGCCCTGGCGCGCTGGCGCGTTCATCGTGTCGAGGTCGTACCGATCCAGCCAGCAGCTTCTGGCGAAGCTGTTGGGTTCGCCGTCGGCAAACGGTGGTAAGGCCAGGTAGCTCGTCGGTCAGAGCAGGCAGCCGCAGCAGACCTCACCAGAGATCGCATCCAGTGCGGTCGTCAGCGCTGTCGCGTCTTCGGCGACCAGGTACAGCGCTGGCCCTTCGCGATCGGTGGCCCGGTAGTGACCGTCCACGTCGATCGTGCACGGCGTCGGAAAGCTCGAGGCCGTGTGACCGGCGCACGCCAGATCGTTCAAGAGGCCATCGTTGATGCCGACCCCCGAACCGTCAAATGCGACGACGAACGTCGTCACGCCGGCAGTCGCGAGCGCATCGGTGTTTGTGAGTGCGAGTGCCTCGCCGCAGGTGTCCCGGCCGTCCCCGATGAACACCACGTACTGATCGCGCGTCGCGTCGTTGATCGCCGCGAGCGCGGACTGCGCGGTCCCGAGCGCGGCGCCGATCGGCGTGGACCTACACAGCAGAGTGGTCTCCGGATCGAGCACGGCCGCGATCGGCGGCCCAGCCGAGATCGTGGGCGAGACGACGACTTCCCCCGCTTCGCAGGCCGTGTTGGTCGCGCCCGTACCGTCGAAGCGCTGCTGGAGCGTCACGCACACGCCGCCGCCCGGATCGCGAGGGAACAGCTCGAGGCCGAACCGCACCGTCGCGCCGAGGTGCGCGGTCACCGCACGGATCGCGGTCACGGCGAGGTACCACTTCGTCTCCATGTGCCCGGCCGCGGTATCGGGTGCGGCGGTCCCGTCGGGGCGACGGGACATGCTCATCGTTCGGTCGAGCACCACCAGCACGTCGGGCGCGACGCACGAACCCGCATCGGACGCATCGGGGATCGTCGATACGCCTCCATCTGGCGCGTCGGGGGTCGCGGACGGACTGCAGCCAAGGATCGTGATCGTGAGCAGCGCACGGAGGTTGGTTCGCATGACCGTCGGTTCAGCAAGACGTGGACCGCGCGTCCGGCGAGACGTCTCGCGGGCTTGCCGAGGATCGTGCGCCGGGTTGTCGGGTCTTCCCTTCAGGCTGTGGAGGGCAACAGCCGACATCGCTGCGTCACGGCAAGCAGCTGCGACGTGCAGATCGAGTCACTTGAGTCGGTGGCGCTGCAGCAGGTCGATGAGGTGCGAGCGATCCATTTTCGCCAGCCGAGACGCCTGAGACACGTTCCCTTCGGCCGCTTCCAGAAGTCGCGTGAGGTACGCATGCTCGAACGCGAGGAGCTGCGCTGCGCGTGCTTCTTTGTAGGCCGGCACCTCGGCACTCTCGGAGAAGAACTCGACCGATTCCCCTGCGTGTCCCACGATCAACGCGGCCTCGACCGCGTTGCGGAGCTCGCGGATATTGCCCGACCACGGATTGCGCTTCCAGCGGGCTAACATCTCGGCGCCGAACAGCTCATCCAGCTCGCCGCTCGCACCAAGCTCGTGCGCGAAGTGAGCGACGAGCAGCGGGATGTCGTCGGGGCGCTCGCGCAGCGGCGGCAGGCGCAGCACGACGACGGCGAGTCGGTGGTAGAGATCGTGGCGAAACCGCCCGTGGTTGACCTCGAGACGGAGATCGCGATTCGTCGCGGCGAGCACTCGTGCCCCGAGCTCGATGTCCGCGGTTCCACCGACGCGACGAAACCTCTTGCGCTCGAGCACGCCGAGAAGCGCGGTTTGATCGGCCAGCGGTAGCTCGCCGATCTCGTCGAGAAAGACCGTGCCTTCGCCGGCGCGCTCGAACGAGCCGATGTGCGTGCGATCGGCGCCCGTGAATGCACCCTTCTCGTGGCCGAACAGCTCGCTCGCGACCAGATTTGACGGCAAGGCGCCACAGTCGATGGTCACGAGCGGTGCGCTGGACCGTCGCGAGCCCGCATGAATCGCCTCGGCGACGCGCTCTTTTCCAGTCCCCGACTCGCCAACGATCAAGATCGACGCTCCGGTCGGCGCGACGCGCTCGATATCGCCGAACAGCTTCATCATCTGCGGCGTGCGCGCGATCATGCCGGCATACATGCCGGACCCGATCGCTGGCATCGTGCTGCGGCTCGCTTCGTCGACCCGAAGCGTCGTAGTGCCCGCGCGCACCAGCGTTCCTGGTGGGACGATCGCTCGATCGATCCGGACGACCCCACAATACGTGCCGTTCGTGGAATCGAGATCCGTGACAAGGATCCCTCCGCGCCGCGCGGTGACTTCGAGGTGAAAGCGCGAGACCGTGATGTCGCCAAGCACGAGCGCGTTGTCCTTGGCCGTCCCGACCGACATGACGAGATCCGTACCGACGGCGCTCGCTCCCTTGTCGGCCCCGTCGACGACCTCGATCTTGACCGACGTCACGACGATCGGAGGGCGGCGCTGAGGATGGGTCTCGACGTCGTCCACGACGCTGACCAGCAGAGCACGAGCTAACGCGCTCGAGCAATGGATGCAGGCACGACCCGACAATGCCTCGTGGGCAGAACCCGACAATCAACCGATTCGTCGGGGGATTGCAGCCACTTGTATGGGCATGCGCCGTGCTTGTTCACCTGCCATGGGCACTCTCGGTTTCCTTCTCGCGGTCCTAACCGTCAGCGGTTGTGCGATCGATTCGGACGAGGTCCGCGAAGGCGAGGACTCGGAGCCGATCCTTGTCGGCTCGGTCACCGTGCCGGGCGCCTTCGCGACGGTCGGCGGGATCGGTCGCCGCCTCGAGCTTCCGCTCGGACTGAAGGCCATCGCTCTCGAGCTACCCGATGGCGACCGCCTCGATCCGTCGCTCGCCGAGCTCGGAAATCTACTGTTCTTCGATCGGCGGCTGTCGAAGAACGCGATGATGTCGTGCGCCACCTGTCACGATCCGGTTTCGGGCTACTCGATCACGCACTTCACCCGCGGCGTCGACGGAAATCCCCTGTCTCGCACGGCACCGCCCACGATGAACCGTTTGTTCGGAACCGAGCACACGTGGTCCGGGAAGCGCACACTCGAACGGCAAGCGTCTGCGCCGATCACGAGCGCCGCAGAGATGGGGCTCACCCGAGAACAGCTGGTGGCGATCGTCGCCGGCAACGCCGGCTACGCCATTCGGTTCGACCAGCTCGTGGCGGACGGCGTGCTGAGCGCCCCGGCGATCGCGGTCGACAACATCGAGCGTGCGATTGCCACGTTTCAACGAGCAACGCTGATGACCGGCGACTCGAAGGTCGACCGATATCAGGCGGGCGACGCGTCCGCGCTGACCGCGGAGGAGCAAGTCGGCCTGCGCCTGTTCCAGACCAAGGCGCGTTGCGCGCTATGCCACAGCGGCTCCAACTTCACCGACGAGTCGTTCCATCACATCGTCCCCGTTCCGTCGTCGGACCTCGGCCGCCAGGAGGTCACCGGGCTTACGACATGACTGCGTGTCGTGTCTGACTTACCCTCGATGAATGCGCCGAATGCTGATCATGATCGCGGCGCTCTGTGCATGTGGCGAGCGGACCACGACCATAGCGTCGAGACCTGACAATTCGGGCGAGAGGTCGGAAACATCGACTGAAGGCCTCAACGACGTCCAGATTGAATGCCGATCCTCAGAGATGCTGGACATAGGACAAGCGGACACCGTGTTCGGCAGCACGTGTGACAAGCCAACTCTGTCGCTAGCGTTGGACTTGTTCGACCGCGGCTCGGGTGACGGCTTTACGGAGGCGCTGATCTGGGATGATGCTCAGCTGTGGCTATGCGTATGCGCAACGAGCAGTTGCTCGGAGGAGACGAACTTGGAGGTGATGGCCAAGTCGCGAAGGGTGATGATTGAGACGGAGGGCAAGCGTGAGCGCGACGGCGTACTGCGCGTGACGAATAGCCTTGAGTCGCACTCCTGTCTCAGCGCCGTCGCTGGCAGCGAGATCTACAAGATGGGCTTCCGATGCGCATTCGCCACGGGCCTCAAGAGCCAACTGCTTGAGCAAGAGCGCTTCAAGATCTTCATGAGGCTTGAGAAGGGCGACGAGTTCCGCGCGAGAGAACGTGTGCGCACGTGCGCCTCCAAATGACTAACCTATTTCGCGAACGCGGATCTCGTGCGTCGACAGCGGCCGTGCGCGTGACGCTCCAGCAGAGACGTAGGTCCGAGGAGTAGCCGATCGACTCGGCCACGCTCGGCACCATCGTGGTCACCACCGCCTCCGTGTCCAAGATGAGCGCCACCTCACGCGACCGTTGGGCCCACCATGACGGCGTCGACCCCGATCAGGTCACCGAGGGGATGGAACTAGGGAGGCGCTCACGCTTCATGGATTGATCCTCTCGATGATTGAACCGTCGAATGGTTCTCGTGCGCGACTCCGCGAGCGTTCTCAGCGCTCCTCAGCTTCGGTTTGCGACGACAACTGGGCGTAAAGTTCGTGGAGCTTCTTGCGGAGGAGCTCCTTGGACGGAAGCTCCGTCTGGTATTCGGCAACGAGGGTCGGTGAGCTGGTGCGCGCGAGCGCGTACTCGACAACCTCGTCATCCTTGGTGGCGCAGAGCAGCACTCCAATCGATGGACGTTCGTGTGGCTTCCTCACGTCGCGGTCGAGCGCCTCGACGTAGAAGCTCAGTTGCCCGAGGTCGGCGGGTTCGAACTTGCGGACCTTCAGCTCGAACGCCACGAGGCACGACAGACCGCGATGGAAGAACACCAGGTCGATTGCGAAATCCTGATTGCCGACCTGTACTGGATACTCGGAGCCGACGAAACAGAAATCCCGCCCGAGCTCCGTGATGAATCGGCCGAGGTTCCGTAGTAGCGCCGAGTGCAGGTCGTCTTCGCTGTGTCCCTCGGGCAACGACAGGAACTCCAAGCTGTATGCGTCCTTCAGCTCGTCGAGCGCGGAAGGCTGCATTTGTGCCATCGCCGATGACACTTTCTTCTTCGTCCCGCTGCGAAGCAGCGCACCCGTCGAGATCTGGCGATCCAGCTCCTTCACAGTCCAGCGCTCTTTGATCGCGGCGAGCACGTAGAATTCGCGTTCGGCGAGGTGCTTGGCGCGGCCAAGGATGGTCAGGTGATGCGTCCACGGCAATTGTGTCAGCAACGATGACACTTTCTTCTCGGCGCGATACGCCTCGAAGAACTGCCGCATCCGAAACAGATTTCGCCGCGTGTAGCCTCGTAGGCCCGGGTACCGCTTGGCGATCTCGCCGGCCAGCTCATCGACGACACCGTCGCCCCACTCCGTGCGCTCGATCTTCTTGCTGATGTACTCACCGAGCCGCCAGTACAGCTTGATTAGCTCGGCGTTGACGAGCTGGTAAGCCCGACCACGAGCGGCCTCGATCAGCGCGAGCACCTCGTCGAATTGGGTTGAAGCGATCGGCGCCGACGATGATCGTCGCCATAGCTCCTTGGCCTTCGTGGGCTTGGCCTTGGCCATCGTGGGCTTGGCCTTCTTCGTGGCCTTCTTGCGGATCATCACCTACCGCCCCGGTTCCCTGCTGGCGCAATTGGCGCACCTGAACGACAAGCGCACCGAGCCGTCGTAGTCGTTCTTTCTCTCCTGAAAGCCCCGCCGCTAAGCAGGCGCTCCGCCGTTTCGTCGTCGCAACCGTGGTACGCGAGCACTGTGCGATCGTACTTCATCCGGGCAACCCAACCGACGCTACACCTGTGCTCTGACCTTCGGTAACGATGGCCGACGGAGATCGTGAGCGGTTGGTCGAGGACATCGCGCGCTCACGCGCACGCGTGGACGAGCTGGAGCGCGCGCGTAACGACGAGCTAACGCGCATCGCGGAGCTGGACGCCAGGGTCGCTGCGCTCGATGCGATCGCGCAGCTCCCCGTCAACATCGAGCCCGAGTCCGCACTTCCGAGCGAGGCCACGGGGCAACACGAGGTCCGTCGCTCTCCGCAAGTCAAGCTCCAGATCTTCCGCCGGATCCAACGGTCATGGGATCCAACGGTCATGAAGACACACCGGAAACGTGGGTGCGGCTACATCTCCGTAGGGTCTTCATGACCGTTCGCCGGCGCATGACCGTTCGCCGGCGCATGACTGTTCGCCGCATGACTGTTCACCGGCGTTACGTGGAGCTGCCTGTCGGCTCGATCTCTCGCGCTGGTGACGCGCCGTGAGATGCTCGAGACGTGCTCAGGGCCGTACTCGCGCTGTGCGTCGCTGCGGTGCCCGCGGCGGCGGAATCGACGTCCGGGACTCCAGACGTCGAGCTGCCGTCGACCGTGTCGGCCGATGCATGCACCGATGACGCGCGCGTGCTGCCGGAGACAGGAGCGCAGGTTCCCGCGAACGCGCGGATCTGGGTCCTCGGATACCGCGCACGGGCGTTCGTCATCGAGGGCGGCGAGCCGCAGATCGCGTTCGGCGTTCTAGCCAGCGACTACGATCGGCAGCGCGCGGTCAGCGTCGCGCCCCAACTCCGACCCGGCGCCTACGTCTTGACGGAGGAAGGCGCCGCGCTCTCCCGCGTCGAGGTCACGCGCTTCACCGTCGGGGCGATCGAGGATCGCACGCCACCACCGCCGCCGGTCCTCTCCAACGCGCGGGCCGACATGTACCGCAGCGCGGTCGATTGGGTGGGCGGGTCGCTCCGTGTCGAGGTCGCGGCGCCCGACGCGGTCCTCGTCGAGGTCGCCGTCGAGCCCGGGCCCGGTGCGCAGCACACGCCGCCGAGCCTCTCCGTCCCCGGATCGATCCAGCTCCACGGGCGCTGCGGAGGTTTCCGCGCGCCGTCGGAGCCCGGGGCGGCGTGTATCGTGGTCCGCTCGTTGGACCTCGCCGGAAATCGCAGCGCTCCGGCCCGCACGTGCGTCGACATCGCGATCCCGCCCGAGCAACCCCGCGAACGGAACGTGGGGCTCCTGATCCCGATCGTGATGGGGATGATGGCCCTCGTGCTGTTCCTCCCGAGCTACCGCGGCCCGAAGCGCCTCCGGAGGCAGAGCGCTGTGTTTCAGACGGGCGACGTGGTCGCGAATGATGTGCTCGCCCGCATCGCGATCCACCGTCGCCGCGTGACCAGCGTGCTCGCCGCTGGGTTCGCTGCCGTCGCGACCGGCGTGCACGTGAAGGGGTACGAGCCGACGTCGGTAGCGACGATCGCGATCTTCGCCGTGCTCATGCTCGGGTTCGTCGTGTCGTACACATACGTGCTGCGCCTGCTCGCGAGTGGGCGCGCGATCGTCCGCAGCGGCAACGGCCTGCTCGTCGTCGGGTTCGGGATCGAGTCGAAAGCCGGGCTCGACGCCCGCGTACCGTCAGGCGGTGAACCGCTTTACCAGCCGCCGCAATAGCCGCCCGCGCTGTGGATCGGGTGCGTGTAGCTCCGGCGGCGCGGAGAAACGCTCTCCATGTCAGTGCGAGCGGGGGGACACGAACCTCGCCGAGACGATGCCAAACGATCATGAGTCGCGCGGCCTTGCAGTCGTCTTGGTGAGTCGTGGCAAGATTTCGCCACGCGATTCGGACCGAAGGTCTGGACGAATCGCGCATGTGAAAGCGTCCCAGCTACGCGAATTCTGTAGGCCTCGGTGAGTCAGTGGTTCTCGCCGTGCGGAGATGTCGGGGACGATCACGCGGTCGGAACGACAGCGCGCTTGCGACGGTCGCGCGGGGCGCGGGACGCCGCGAACTTTCGTGACGGTGCGCCCTGCTCGAGCCGTGATCGTTCGCGCTGAGCGCAGTCGGACAGGAAGTCGAGCACGGCGCGCACCCGACTCGCGCGTGCCATGTCGACGTGGACCACCGCCCAGTACTCCTCCTCGAGCAACACGCGCGATACGCGCACGACGCTCGGCGCTCGGTCTGCTGCGTGACATGGATGGATGCCCAGCCCGAGGCCGTGCCGGATGGCCGCCAGGTTCGCCGCCACCGACGCGACGCGTACGGCCACGCGCGCTCCGCGGCCGTGCCGGGTGAGCCATTGCGCCTCGGTCGCATGAGCGAACTCGGGGGCGAACCCGATCAGGTCGTGTCCGGCCAGCTGCGTCGGATCCAGTGGTGCCCCGCGGCGCTTCAAGTAGTCGCGTGATGCATAGAGGGCGCTCCCCACGCCCGAGAGCCGTCGCCCCACCAAGTCCGGCTGGCGCGGAGCCGCGTAGCGTATCGCGATGTCGGCCTCGCGGCGCGAAAGGTTGCGCACGCGGTGGTCCGTGCAAGCGATGACGTTGAGCTCGGGGTGCGCGCTCGTCAGCGCGGGCAAGTTGGGCAGCAGGAAATCGTCGATGAACGGGTCGAGCGCGGTCACGCGCACGGTACCGGCGACGCGCGCATCGCGACCCATGACGGTGCGCTCCAGCGCGAACGCATGCTCCTCGATCACACGCGCGTGCTCGAGTGCTGCCTCTCCCATCTCGGTGAGCACGTACCCGGCGGGCGTGCGATCGAACAAGCGGACCTCGAGGGCCGCTTCGAGGGCTGCGATCCGGCGGCCCACTGTGGTGTGCTCGACGGACAACTCCCGCGCGGCACCGCTCAGCGACCCTGCCCGCGCGATCGCGAGCGCTACCTCGAGGTCACTCCATGCGATCCGCGTCCTGGCGTGCCGGGAGACCTTGCGCGCGACCACATGTGCATATTTGCACAACAACTGTGCTCTGATGGCACTTTTCGCACATTCTCCTGGCGGGCAATCTGGTGGAACAACCGCTTCCAGGAAGGTCCACCATGTCGAGTGTCGAGATCATCAAGGCAAGTCTCTCCGAGCGCGAACGCTGCATCGGAGCGCATGTGCTCGCGTTTGCGACCGACCCGCTGCTCCGCTGGGTGCTCCCCGAACCCGAGCGGTACCTCGCGTTCTTCCCCAGGGTCGTGCGCCACTACGGCGGTCGCGCCTTCGAGCACGCCGCCGCCTACAGAACCCATGACTTCAAGGCGAGTGCACTGTGGTTGCCGCCCGGCACCGGGCCCGACGAGGAGGCACTCGGCGCGGTGATGCAGGAGGCCGTCGACCCCCACCGCCTCGATGACGTGTACGCCTTGCTCGATCGGGTCGGCAAGGCGCACCCCGACGAGCCGCACTGGTTTCTGCCCGCGATCGGTGTCGACCCCATATGCCAGGGGCGCGGCTACGGATCCGCATTGCTCGAACGTTCCCTCGAGGCGTGCGACCGCGAGCACCGGATCGCGTATCTCGAAGCCAGCAACACTCGCAACGTCCCGCTGTACCAGCGCTTCGGCTTCGAGATCACCGGCGAGATCCAGGTCGGAGACTCGCCCCGGGTGATTCCCATGCGCCGCGCACCTCGCTGAGCTATCTCGGCATCAACCGTCGCTGAAACCCGGCAACGATCATGAATCGCGTGGCCTTGCAGCGATCATGTACGAGCACGCGGAGCAGGGCGAGCGCCACGGACGAACTCGTCAATGGCCACTGCCCACGTACGATGACGTCGACCATCGACGCGTCGACGAGCTCAGGGCACGAGCATCGTCGCGGTCGCCACTCCGGCACGGACGAGCACGGGTGGGGAGGTGAAGCTCTGCAGCGCGCGAGTGGCGGTAAAGACAACGTCCCCGACGGGGAGGTTCACGGCGTATGCGACTCCGTCGTCGTTCGTTACCGTCGCGGTCTTACTCGGTCGTGCATCGCTGCCGTTGTAGCGGACGATGCCGGGGGGCGTGCTGGACACCACAGCGCCGGGAACCGGACGGTTCGCGGCATCGACGACCCTCACAAGGCTCCAGCCCCGGACCGGTTCCAGCGTGACACCCACCGCTGCCTCTTCTGCGACATGAAACAGCGCCGGCGTTACGATCACGACCGCCAGATCTGCGACGTCGCTGTCCATTGGTGCAGGGGGATAGAAGTAGGTGTCCACGAAGTCTCGATAGCGCGCGAGCACGTAGCCATCGATCGCGGTGCCATTCGTGGTCAACGTGACAGCGTAGCTCGCGTCGCTTCCACTGAAGGTTGTCGCGAGGGGAACCTGTGCTCCGTTGCGAAACACGGATACCTCGACACGAGTAAATTCTTGGCTCCGGCCGACCGAGGCCATGACGGTCTTGCCTGTCACCCGCAGCGTCGCTGCGATTGTCGGCGTGTCGACCACCGTCGATGCGTCGGGCCCCTCAGCAACGGGGCCGGAGCCGCATGCGGCAGCCAGGATGGACATCACGAGCAGCCTGAGGTTGTGCAGGCCCGGTGTGAAAATGATCATCTGACATTGGCTCCTTGCCAACCAGAGGTAGGCTGCAGCGCAAGGTCGCAACGAAAATGGAAGATAGGCTGCTCGGTGTGGAATGCCGAGCAGCCCATCGAAGCCGAATCTGCCGCCGGGCGGGCCTTCCGGTTCGCTTGTTCCATACGCTCCGGCACTCGTTCGCGACTCACGCAGCTCTGTTCGGCGTGAACGCGTGGCGGTTGCAGGCGTGGCTCGGGCACAAGCGGATCGAGGAGACGATGCGTTACGTGCACGTCGCCGAGGACCACGCCCGCGAGATACCCGAAGTGATCCTTCAGGCGGGCTCGGCGAGGCCGATCCAGACCGGAGGATCATCAAGATGCTCGGTGCGCGTGTCCGCGTGGTGTCCGCAGCCGTGATCGTCCGAGACGAAAGCGAAGCCGTGACAACGGCTTGAGTTGTGCGAGCGGGGGGAACTCGAACCCTGATGTGACCTCGCGAGAAACTCCAACTTCTCGCGACCCTGCAAATGACCACGCGGGGTTGCATCAACGGTTCGTCCCGGTGTGTCTGCCCTGATCCGGCGTGATCTGCCCGAGCGTCGCAGCCACATGGCAGCAGGATTCGACGACGATCTGGAGGTGGCTGGGACGACTCGCGTGGATTGGCGGTGCTGTGGCAAGCGTCACCACGCGTTCAGTCAGCCGTCTCTTGACGACGACGAGGGCGAAACGCGGGCGTCATGCACAGCGGGCGGCCTGCGGTGTGGATCAGCGTCGCGCCGGGTACGAGGCCGGTACGGTCGAGTAGCGCGAGCGCGGAGCGGTCATGGTCGAGCACGCGCGCGGAGTCGATGTCCCCATCGTCAGCGTCTACAGTCTCCGCGAGCATCATCCACTCGCAGGGGTAGCGCCGCGTGATCTCGGCCCAAGTCAGCCGTTTCATGGCTCGATCAGATCGAGGTGGATCAACTGCTCCGCCGGGCGAACCTCGAAGTTGAAGTGGCGCAGGAAATTCATCCCGACCAGCCCATCGATGTCCTGGTGTCCGAGCGGGAAGACCGTGAGAGCACGGTCGGGTGTCGTCACGTCGAGCACGGTGAACTCGGCCACGTGGATCCAATAGCCGCGTTCTTCCCCGATCGCAGTATAAACCGTAGACTCCTTGTAGGCGTCGCGTCGGGAATACCCGACCGCCTGGATCACTCTTGGCGTCAGCGTCGTCGCAGCCGCTCCGGTATCCAACACCAATCGAGCACCTATCGTACGGCCGGCCCGTCCAACGACCTCCGCCTCTACGATGATCAACTCACGATCACGAATGAAGGAGGTCGAGAGTCTCGTCATCGGACCAGCGACGGCCGCGCCAGTGGCTTCGCAAGGAGCTCGAGATCCTCGTCATCGATGACGAGCGAGGGACGAATCAAGGGCTCCGTACAGACGCCGGTGTACCTGACCGAGAAACAGGGGTATCGCTCGCCGAGATCACGGATGGGCTCGAAGGCAGCATCATGTGTGGCGCCGTGCCCAACAACGCGGGCCGTGATGATCTCCGGGCGCGAAGCCGCGGATGAACGATGTCGACGAGGCAGACGTATTGGTCAGGATAGCGCGCAGATCTCCGCCCACGTGAGCGGCTCAGCTGCGTCGGATACGAGTTGTTCTGCGGCGTCCATGTGTCGATCTTTCAACGCACCGGCTCGTCACGGATCATCGAGCTCGTCCCGTAGCCGCTGCTTTCGCGGTGACACAAGCGGTCGTGAGCGCTCCGCTCAGCGCTTTGCGAGCGCGAGCTTGGGCAGCTTGATGTGGGCGCCACGAGACCACTTGCCGACGACCGCGACGGTGTCGGCGTCACCGTGCTCGTGTGCCCACCGCCATGTCTGCTCGACCATCTTGAGGGCGCCGGCGCGATCGCGTTTGGTCTCGATGAGCAGCCGCGCTTTGTAGAAGCTCGTGACCTCGAGCTCCTGTTCGTCATCCTCGGTCCGTTTCGTTTGCTTGCGATAGCACGCGAGCGCGCTGTCCAGCGGCGCCTCGGCCTTTGTGTGGTCGCCCAGGGCGAGCTGCGCCTGGCCCAGCGACGACCAGACCCAGCACAACGTCGTGTGGTCGTCGGGGAGGGTGGTGCGGTACAATGCGAGAGAGCGCTCGAAGCTCTCGGCGGCCTCGGTCGTCTTGTTCTGACCGATTTGCATCATGCCGCGCGCAAGCCAGACCTGAGCCGGCAAGGCGGGATCCTTGGCGTCGACGAGGCTCTCCAGCGCGGAGACGTACTCACGATCGGCCTCCGCCAGCTTGCCTTGCCTCTCTTAGATGCCTGCGATTTTCATCAACGTCATCGCCGCCTCGGGCTACTTCTCGCCGACTGCCTTGATGCGCACCTCGCGCGAGCGCCGGTACTGGACGATCGCTCCCTCGATGTCGTCCATCTCCTCGAGCGCGCGTCCGAGGTTGTTGTAGGCCTTTGCAAGATCGATGTGGTTCGGCGGCAGGAACTTCTCGCGGATCGCGACGACCTGCTTCACGACCTCGAGGGCCTGCGCGCCTTTGCCTTGCAGGCGCAGCGCGGTGCTCATGTTGTTCAGCGGCGTTGCCGTCAATAGATGACCCTTGCCGTAGAGCTCGTCGTAGAGCGCGATCGCCTTGTTGAGGTGTTCGATCGCTTCGTCCGGCTTGCGCAGCCGGATGTACTCGGAGGAGATGTTGATCGCGTCCTCGGCGAGCTGCACTCGGCGGTCTCCCTTGATCCGCTGGTTGAGCGCGAGAGAGCGGTTCAGGTGGCCGAGCGCTTCCTCGGTCTTGCCGGAGTTCGACGCGATGAGCCCCAGCAGCTTCTCCAAGTCGGCTTCGAGCTCGGGCGGCTTGCCGAGCGACTCGAGCTGGCCGCGCGCGAGATCGGCGAACCGGCGGGCCTCGTCGAGGCTTCGCACCGCGACCTCGACACTGCTCAGCGCGCGCCAGATCTTGAAGCCGAGCTCGGCGTCCCGCGACGACGGAAAGTCGCTCGCTGCCGTCCACAGAACCTTGCGCGCTTCCTCGTAGTTGCCCGCGGCGTACAGTAGCTCGCCGCGCTGGAGCTCGAACGCGGCGCGCACGGCCGGTGGTGCTTGCGCGAGCTCGGGCGCCACCGCGTCCGTCGTGCTGGCGGCTTCTGCGAGCCGACCTGCGCGTCGCAGTGCCTTGCTGCGCTCGAGCGCCGTCTGGGCCGTCGCGTACGCCTTGGCCGGCCCGGGATCCGTCGGGGGCGCCGCGCGCGCGGTGACCCATGCCAGATTCGCGCACGCAGCGACACGAGGTAGGTCGGCGGCCGCGCGCGCGCCGGCCTCGACGGCTTTCTCGTCGGCCGTCTCCATAATGCCGAGGAATGCGTCGACCTCGCGCAGTCGCTCGTCGAGGCAACGCATGCGTGCGTCCATCACCTCGGCGGACTGTTCCTTTCGCACGCGTGTCGCCTCGCACGCATCCTTGTGGCCAACCACGAATGCGTTGCCCCACTCGTCGAGCTGACGCTCGGCCTGCGTCCACAGCGCAGGGGCAGAAGCGAGCTTCACCGCCGCCACCGCCGCCGCGATCCGCGACCGACGCTCGGGCGACCAGACCTTGGCAAGACCCGTCGCTCCGCCGGTGCACGCGTTGTCCTCTCGCGGCCACATCGCAACCGCGCTGACGGTCGCCGTCGCGAGCAACGCGGCCCCGATCGCGAACCACCGTCCGGTGCGTCGGGGCGCGATGCCGGACGCGAGTGCCTCGATGATCTGGTCCATCGAGGCGAATCGCTGGGTCGCGTCCGTGGCCATGCCGCGCTTCACCAGGGCGGCCAGCCAGCGCGGTACCGGGGCGGTCAGGGGCGCCGCGGTTCCCTCGCAGACCACGCGCTCGAGCTCTGCGAGTGATGTGGCTTGAAACGGACGTTTGCCTTCCAGCGCCTCAAACAGCGACACGCAGAACGCGAATTGATCCGCCGCAGGCGTTGCAGGCTGGCGTTGAAAGAGCTCGGGCGCCATGTACGCCGGCGTTCCCATCAGCGCGCCGGTCGCCGTGAGGTCCCAATCGGATGTGCGTCGGGCGGGGTCCGAGGCGAGCGCGGCGTCGCGGCCGACCAGCCCGAAGTCCGACACGCGCGCCGTGCCATCGCGTTCGAGCAGCACGTTGTCGGGCTTGAAGTCGCGGTGGACGAGGCCCGCAGCGTGGACGGCAGCGAGGCCCCGGGCCGCGCCGAGGAACACGCGCACGACCTCTCGCCAGCCACGCCGGGTTTCGAGCCAGGTGCGGAGCGAGCCACCTGGCACGAGCTCCATCGCGATGAACACCTCGTCGCTGTGCGTGCCGGCGTCGTGCACGGTGACGACGTTCGGGTGCCGAACCTTTGCCGCCGCCTGGGCCTCGCGCAGAAGGCGCGCCCGCAGCTCTTCGTTGCTGCCCCCGAGGGCGAGCTTGATGGCGACGGTGCGCTGGAGCTGTGGGTCTTGTGCCTCGAGCACGCGTCCCATCGCACCGGCGCCGAGCTGCCGGATCACGAGGTAGCGGCCGACCCGCGTGTTCTCGACCCCAGCGCCGCCCGAAGAGTTGAAGCTCGGGCTTGCGAGCGTCGCGTCGGTGCCGAGGTTCCTCGCGCTCGGACTCGCGAGCGTCGCGTCGGTGCCGAGGTTCTTCGCGCTCGGACTCGCGAGCGTCGCGGCGGTCCCGACATTCTTCGCACCTGGGCTCGCGAGGGTGGCATCGCTGCCGACGTCGTCATGCGCCAGCGTCGGGTCGGTGCCGACGTCCTTGCCGCTGCCCCCACTCATGGCTGCAGCCTATCACCTCCGCCGGTCACGAAATCGGGAAGGGCTCGAGCAAGCGGCGCTTCGACAAGTGCTCGAAGAGCATCGGATCCGGCTACGTCGACCTGTCAGTCGGTCGGGCGCGATGCGCTCGGCTCGGTGCTGCAGTACGGCTCGGTGCGCACGCCGTCCGGCGTGTAGATGCCGGCGCGAACGAACACCTGGAACAGCTCGTCGATCGGGATCTGCTGGAGTCGAGCCAGCGCCCGGCGCCGCCGCCGACTCCTTTCGTCGAGCCCCGCGACACGCGAAGTGTTCGCGCGGATGGCAGCGGTCCCGGCGGACGCCGAACGCGTCGTGCTCGCGACCGGGCGCTACATCGGAGAAGGCTTCGATGATCCGCGCCTGGACACCCTGTTCATGACGCTGCCGGTGTCATGGCAGGGAACCCTGATCCAGTATACCGGTCGCCTTCACCGTCTTCGGCCCGGGAAGCGAGAGGTGCGGATCTTCGACTACGTCGATCACGCGGTCCCGATGCTGGTTCGCATGTTCGCGAAGCGCCTCCGCGGCTACCGATCGATCGGCTACGCACGCGGCGAGGCGCCGCTCGGCTACGCCGAGCCGAAGGAGCTGACGATCGAGGATGACGCTGACGTCGATCTCGGCGGGGAAGAGTAACGGTCAACCGTCGCTACCCTTGCCGCCCTGCTACTTCTTTCCCTTGGGACCCGGACGACCCGACCACGCCCAGCCGGGAATGGCTTCCAGTCCACGGCGCGTCTCGTCCAACAACTCTCCGCGACGGTACCGCATGCGGCAGTTGGAGATCCAAAGTCCGAGCTTGTGCTCGCCCACGACCAGCTCGCGCTTCACCGCGTTCCAGCCGTGGCGCGCGACGAACTTCGCGAGGCGTTCGTGGTGTTCCGCCTGCAGCGTGCGCTGTGGGTCCCAGGTCCAGCCGGGGACCCTCTCTAGCTCGGCAGCGACCCACGCATCCAGCTGTCCTCGCCGATACAGCGCCCGCACGCTGACGACCCAGAGCCCGAGATGAGCGCCGCTCTCCGTGACGAAGTGCGCGGTGATCGACGACCAGCCGTGCTGCGCGACGTACTCGCGTAGCGTGTGCAGGTTCCGTTCGTAGCCAGCGCGTCGCGGGTCCCACGTCCAACCGGGTAGTGCTTCGAGGCCGCGGACCAGCCAGGGGTCGAGCTCGCCTTGCTTGTACTCCTCGCGGCGGTGGTAGACCCACTTGTCCAGGCGTGCGCCATCAATGACCGGCTTGGTCGCGAGCGCCTCCCACCCGTGCTTCTTCACGAACGTGCGAAGGTTGTCGAGGTTGCGGCGGTGGGTGTCCTCGAACACGCTCCACGACCATCCAGGGATCGACTCGCACTCGGTGACGAGCCACGCGGCGATCCGGTCGGCCTTGGCGTCGGAGCGGCGATGGGTCACGTATCCATGGAGGTCGACACCGGGCGGCACCACGGTGCCGGGCTTGAGCTTCTCCCACCCGAAGCGCCGGACGAAGTCACGAAGCAGCGACAGCTTCCACCGGTGCTGGTCCACGATGAAGCCATCGCGCCCACCGATCCGCCGTGACGCTCTCGAGGTGCGTCCACGACGACCGGCGGTACCCGTCCGTTTGGCTCGGCGGCTCGACATGTCAGTTCTCGATCCGTAGCTGCGACAGGGCGACAGACCAAACAGGATGGATCCGACTCATCGAGAATCGCACGTGCCGATCGAAGTCACGCGCGGCGACCGGCCGACCGGCCCGAATCCGTTCGCGAAGGAGCATTCGAAGCTGTGCCTTCGAGAGCACCGGGAAGGTCTTTCGCGTGGGCCAGCTCGTTAACCCCGCTCGCTCGGCTGCCGTCTCGAGCGTGCCGAATCGGCGATAGAGCGTCGTCGCGAACGGTAGGCTGCGGAGCTGATCCGACGTCATTCGTGGTCTCAGCTTCGCGATCGTGCGGATCAGGTCGAGGAGCTCGTCATCGGAGCGATCGCGACGGAGCACGAGCTTGGCGTAGTCGTGGCCGGCTACTTCGACGGCGGTGCGCCAGTTGCCCCAGTAGCGACACGAGGCGGCGATGAGCGCACGCGGAATCAGCGACGGCGCCAACGCCTTCCCGTCGGCGACGCGCTGCTCGATCTCTTCGATGACGCGGTCCTCATCCCAGATCTTGAGGAACGGGACGTGCGATGAAACGAGGGGCGCAGGCGTGGGGATCCGTGCGATCCGGCGAGCCTGCCCAAACGTGCCGACGTAGACGCCGATGGCGGAGAGCAGGTCGCCGCGTCCGGCAGCGATCAGCCCGGTGCGTGTCATGCGCGTGCGCTTGCGATGCTCGCGGCGCAGCTCGTCCAGTACGCGCTTGCGATTCCAGCGCGTGGCGGGAACCGGCTGCGATAGCCCGGCGCGCTC
>JANOPP010000147.1:0-2217 GCA_031421915.1 Myxococcales bacterium
CGCGGCGATGCGCGATGCGATGAAGCAGCGCGGTGGCGATGCGCGGAAGATCAACCCGCTTTCGCCCGTCGAGCTCGTCATCGACCACTCGGTGCAGGTCGATTACTTCGGTCGGCCCGACGCGGCCGAGAAGAACGCCGAGATCGAGTTCGGGCGCAACGAGGAGCGCTATGCGTTCTTGCGTTGGGGCTCGACCGCGTTCCAGAACTTCAAAGCCGTGCCGCCGGACACGGGGATCGTGCACCAAGTGAACCTCGAGTTCCTGGCGCGCGTCGTGATGGCGGGCAACGACGCCAAGGGCGCAGAGTGGGCGTATCTCGACACGGTCGTGGGCACCGATTCGCACACGACGATGGTCAACGGGCTCGGCGTGTTGGGCTGGGGCGTCGGCGGCATCGAGGCGGAGGCCGCGATGCTGGGACAGCCTGTTTCCATGCTGATTCCGCAAGTCGTCGGCGTGAAGCTGACGGGCAAGTTGCCCGAGGGCGCGACCGCGACCGACCTCGTGTTGCGCGTGACCGAGATGCTGCGGCGTCACGGCGTCGTCGGGAAGTTCGTCGAGTTCTGCGGACCGGGCCTCGTCGATCTGCCGCTCGCGGATCGCGCGACGATCGCGAACATGGCGCCCGAGTATGGCGCGACGTGCGGCATGTTCCCGATCGACGCGAGCACGATGGCGTACTTGAAGCTGTCGGGTCGCAGTGATGCGCAGTGCGCGCTCGTCGAGGCCTACGCGAAGGCGCAGGGGCTGTGGCACGACGCGTCGAGCGCGATGGCCGACTACAGCGACCTCTTGTCGCTCGACCTCGCCACGATCGAGCCTTCGCTCGCGGGTCCGAAGCGTCCGCAGGATCGCGTTCGTCTCGGCGACGTGAAGCGCGAGTTCGAGGCCAAGCTCGACGAGCTGTGCGGGCGCATGGCCGGGCCCGATCCGAAGAAGCCGACCGTTGGTCGCCTCGTCGGCGAAGGCGGGAAGCCCGCTCCGGCCGAGCCGGAGTGCGTAGGCGTCCAAGAGCCGAGTGTCGCCGTGCACACGGATGCGGGCGACTTCGTGCTCGAGCACGGATCCGTCGTCATCGCGGCGATCACGAGCTGCACGAACACGAGCAACCCGAGTGTGATGATGGCCGCGGGTCTCCTCGCGAAGAAGGCCGTCGAGAAGGGCCTCACGTCGAAGCCGTGGGTCAAGACGAGCCTCGCGCCGGGCTCGCTCGTCGTGACCGAGTACTTGGCGAAGGCCGGATTGCAGAAGTATCTCGACCAACTCGGCTTCCATGTCGTCGGTTACGGCTGCACGACGTGCATCGGGAACAGCGGTCCGTTGCCGAAGCCGATCGCGACGGCGATCGACGAAGCAGGCCTCGTCGTGTCGGCCGTGTTGTCGGGCAACCGCAACTTCGAGGGCCGAGTGCACGCGCAAGTTCGCGCGAACTACCTCGCTTCGCCGCCGTTGTGCGTCGCGTATGCGCTGGCGGGCAGCGTCGACATCGATCTCACGACCGAGCCGCTCGGCACGGGCAAGGACGGGAAGCCCGTCTTCTTGAAGGACGTGTGGCCGACGGCGGCCGAGATCCAGGAAGTCGTCACGAAGACCCTCGATCGGCCGATGTTCCAGAAGACGTACGCCGACGTGTACCAGGGCGATGCGCGATGGCGCGCGCTGAAGGTGCCGGCCGGCGACACCTATGCGTGGGACGCGAACTCGACGTACGTGAAGCATCCGCCGTACTTCGAGGGGATGCCCGTGAAGCCGACCGCGGTGACGGACATCGCGGGCGCGCGTGTGCTCGCCGCGTTTGGCGACAGCATCACGACGGACCACATTTCACCGGCGGGATCGATCAAAGCCTCGAGCCCGGCGGGCAAGTACCTGCAAGCGCTCGGTGTGAAGCCGGACGACTTCAACAGCTACGGCGCGCGCCGCGGCAACCACGAAGTCATGGTGCGCGGCACGTTCGCGAACACGCGCATCAAAAACAAGCTGCTCGGCGGGCCCGAGGGCGGCGACACGATCCTCTTCACGACGGGCGAGAAGACTTCGATCTACGACGCGGCGATGGCGTACATGGCCGCGGGCGTGCCGACGATCATCCTCGCGGGCAAGGAATACGGAACGGGCAGCTCGCGCGACTGGGCCGCGAAGGGCACGCAACTGCTGGGCGTGAAGGCCGTGATCGCGCGCAGCTTCGAGCGCATCCACCGCAACAACCTGGTCGG
>JANOPP010000148.1:0-2562 GCA_031421915.1 Myxococcales bacterium
CCGGCTCCTCGAAGTCGATGCGCTTGAGAACCGTCATCTCCAGTCGGCTCTCGTAGAAGATCAACTGCTTGGTCTGCGACATCCAGAAGTACCCTGGCAAGTTCTGCTGGTTCTTGAAGCAAGCCGGCGGTCGCCACGGGGCAATCGAGGTGCGATCCAGGAGCAGAAGGTCCTCCAGTCGAAGCCCCTCGCGAACCCTTCCGTCGATGAGCCTCACGTTGAACGTGATCTGGTCGGGTAGCGGAGGCGTCTCGGAGGACTGTGTGCTGCATTCGGTCACGGGAAAGCTCCAGGTCGATGGGTCGGTACGGTCGGCAAGTGCGGCGGTGCGGGAAGGAACAGGCTGCTGCGGCTCAGAGCAGAGCCTGGCCGGCCAGTCGCAAGGGACCGAGGGCTTGAGCCAGCTGCTTCTTGATCAGACGACCGTAGATGTCATGGGCATTGCCCACGTCGTCCAGGGCGTGCATCGCAGGCGAGAGCCGCCAATCGCCCTGGGTCAGTTCCGCCCAAAGCCACGCGGCGGCGTACCGGCTGCGCCGACCACGTTCTCCCTTTCGGATCTCGGCCTCTCGACAAACACGTCCCCACATCCGCGGCGGCAGGTCATCCAGATGACGCAGCTTGAGTCGGCGCTTCTGAAAGTCGATCGGGGTTGATTGCGCCTGCAGGACTTGGACCCACGCTGCCACCGCATCCAGAAATCGACGCTCGAGCCCTTGGGAGTTGATGAGGGGCACGGCCTTGGTAGAGAAGCGTGCAGCCTGCTCGGGCAGTTCGAGGTGTGCGGCAGCATCCGCCCAGGTCAGTCCGAAGGTCTTCACCGCAGCCATCGCGCAGAACCGCCGGCCCGAGAGCGGAAGCACACCAGGGAGCATCTGTTGGAAGTGCTCAGCAAAGACGGCCTCCGGCATGAGCTGGGGAACATGCCGGGGACCGAACGACCCACCGGGATCTGCCGCTTGAACGCTGGGGTACTTGTGGGACACCCGACCGAAGCTGCCGGTGGCGGCAGTTGCATCCCTGAACACTTGGGTCAGCCGTACGGAGAAGCCGAAGTCCCTCCCGAGTTGACGGTTGTGACTGCTGCTGTGCATCCGCGCTGAACGCGCCAGCGGAATCAATGCGTCGACCATTGCACCGTGTTCAGCGAGGCGGACGATTTCGACGGCAGGGGTGAGAACCGCCGCGGCGAGAGCAGGATCGATGCCGCTTCTCGTGTAAGCCCGCCTGCGAGGGCCCGACATGCCGCGTTCGCTCCGGTCTTTTGCCAACCGGTCGCGCTGATCCAGATGAGCGGTCACGGCGCCCTGCAGTTCGGGGCTTTCCTGACAGAAGAGCTCAGGCTCCGCGCACAGCAGCATCAGAGCGGCGAGCGACCTGGTTTCTTCTGCGAAGCCGCGGATGGCTTGTTGCGTGAGCTGGCACTCCGCGTCCGCAACATTCGCCAGGGACTGGGCCGCATCGACTTGCTGGTCGATCGCCGCCTGGGCGCGCAGTGCGCGACCCTGCTCAGGCAAGGTTGCGAAGCCCTGTGTCCACAGCGGGGCGCCGCAGGGTGCGCTCTTGCTCCCCCTGTCGCATTCGCCGGCCAGGCGAACGTTGCGACAGCATCCAGACGACACAACCTGGCCGAGATAGGCCGGCGTCGCGGTCATGTCCCCGCGACCCATGCCCGACGGGCGACTGCACCCCTGACAGTGATTGCGCAGGAGCGCTCGATGCGCGACGCACGCGAATGACCATGGGAGCTTCCACCGCAACAGCCACCCCCGAGGCTCCTGCGCGAGGCATTGCGGGCAGAACCCGCTGCGGTTGATCTTCATCCACTCCCGGACGGCAGCCCGCCGAACAGACGATGGCACGCTGGGATCGACATCAGACAGATCGCCGAAGGTGCCGCTGTAGGACGACAGCAGCAGCTTGGAGACATCGTCCGCTGAGAGCCGCGTGGCACGGCAGAACTCTTCGATCTGATCGCCCGACATGACCACGCCCCAGCCAGGGATCGTCGGCAGACCCCGCGCCGTCACGAGTCCAGTGGCGCTGAGCAGCGTCGCGATCGGCGCCTCATAGGCCGCCGCCAGCCGCTCCATGTAGCTGGTGAAGGACTCACCCGAAATGGTGTTGCAGCGAACGGGCAGCGTACGTGCTGGCGTGTCGAGTGGTGTCAATTGTTTATGCTGAGCCATGCTGGGACCTGGTTCGTGGTGCCGAGTGAACGGGTTGCGAGAGGGCGGACTGTTACGACCGCCGGCGTACCAGTCGACGACCGCGTGCCCGAACGGACAATCGGCTCAACTGACCAGGGCGCCCGCGTTGCGAGAGTGGATCTGCGGTGTTGAGCAGATCCCGCCAGAACGAGGTCGTCTATGCGAGCGTCGAGAAGTGCTTTTGCGACGCGTAGTCCAGGAGTACCTGGTCCAGGACCTCCTTGGACAGGCGCTCCTGTCCCTTGTCGATGGCCACTGCCGCGCCGGTCAGCGCGGCGAGGGTGTCGGTGATCAGCGGAGTCGGAATGCTGGCCAGGTAGTCGCGAAAGCGCCCCTTGGCTTCGAAGCGTTC
>JANOPP010000149.1:0-16716 GCA_031421915.1 Myxococcales bacterium
CTGGCGAAGGTCGAGGTCGGCCGCGCCTACGTCGACAAGGTCGTCGGCGAGCACGTGGCGGGCAAGTACCTCGTGAAGGAGTGCTCGATCGCGAAGTTCTGGACCACCGACATGGCGCAGGAGGTCATCGACACCTGCCTCCAGTTCTTCGGCGGCTACGGCTACATGCTCGAGTATCCGGTCACGCGCGCCTTCATGGATGCGCGCGTCCAGCGGATCTATGCGGGAACGAACGAGATCATGAAAGTCATCGTCGCCAAGCAGCTCGGGCTGTAGCAGATGCCGACTGCCGTCATCGACATCGGGACGAACACGCTGCTGCTGTTGATCCTCGACGGTGAGCAGCGGCCCGTGGTCGATCTGTGTCGGTTCGGCCGCCTCGGCAAGGGCCTCGACGCGAGCGGACGACTGTCGGCCGGGTCGATCGAGGCAAGCCTCGAGATCTGCCGCGAGTATCGCCGCGTGTTGAGCGACGCGGGCGTCGCGATCCCCGTCGTTGTCGGGACGCAGGCGTTGCGCGAGGCCTCGAATGCGAGCGAGTTCACCGGGCCAGCGCAGGAGCTCCTCGGCGCACCGATCGAGGTGATCGGCGGTGAGCGCGAAGCGAGCCTCGCGTTCCTGTCGGTCGCGCGCACGTTTCCCGAGCTCGCGAAGGCACCGTATGTCGTCGTCGACGTCGGGGGCGGCTCGACGGAGATCATCGTCAGCAACGGAGCGAACGTAGTCTCGGCGGTGAGCGTGCCGATCGGTGCAGTACGGCTGACGGAGCGCCACCTGAAGCACGATCCGCCGACGGCCGACGAGGCGCGTGCGTTGTTCGCGGACATCGATGCGCAGCTCGCGCCGCTCGAGCTCCCGACAGGCGTTGCGGTCGTCGCGACGGCAGGTACCGCGACCACGCTCGCGGCGATGGCGCTTCGCCTCGCCACCTACGATCCGGTCGCGGTCACTGGCCTGCGGATCGAGGCAATGGCGATCGACGCGCAGCTCGCGCGGCTCCTGACGGCGAACGTCGCGGCCCGGCGCGCGATCAGGGGCATGGAGCCGCAGCGCGCCGACGTCATTGCCGGTGGTGTCGCGATTCTCTCGCGCGTGATGCATCGGCTCGACTCGCCGGTGCTGATCACCGCAGATCGCGGGGTCCGCTGGGGCCTCGCGTTCGAGCGCTCCAGCTAGCGACGGCGCGCCTCGAAGGTCAGCGGCAGCTCGAGCTCGACACCACCGAGCTTGAGGGTCCACGTCCACGAGCCGTCGGACAGCGTGCCGCTCTGGATCGTGCCAGCACCGTCGCGGACCTCGATCTCCATCACTAGCTTGGTGTTGACCTGCTCCGTGATCGACGCGAGCGCAGCGCGGCAGCGAGCGGGACCGTCGACGAAGCTGATTACGCGCTCGACCTCGGCGCCGAGGACGTTGCAGTCGATCAGCTTGTTCAGCGTCGAAGTCAGGTCCGTCGTGCCGAAGCGCGGGAAGATATACGGGCCGGCGACGTCGAGGAGCAGCGGGCCGAGCGGCAGCTCGAGGTCGACATCGTCGAGGTTCGCCGCGCCGTGCGAGGTGATCGAGCCGTGGCCGTCCTCGAACACGTTCGAGATGTCGACCGCGTACGAGCGACCGTTGAGGTTGAACACGACGCTCTCGAGGCTGTGGCGCTCCTTGGTGATGCCGAGGATGCGACCGCGCTCGGAGATCAGGATGTTGCTGTGGACCTCGAAGCCCACGACCAGCTGCTCGAGCTGAGCCGCGAGGTCCGCGATCTGATCCTTCACCGGGGTGAGAGCCGGGTTGAGGCGATTGACGAGCGAGGTGCGCAGGCTCATCGGCATGCTCCGGATCGCCGTCGACAGGAGGCCAAAGTCCTGCGACTCGATCGCGCGGAGCACGGCCTCGGCCGGGTTCTGCCGCGCGCCGCGGAGGTGCACGAGTGCCGAGCCGAGCGCGGGGACGCCGCGGATGTCCGTGAAGCGGATCGGGGTGGTGACCTCGTAGTTGCCGAGGTAGCCGGAGCTGGCGCCATCGCCCTTGCCGAGAACCTCGACGTCCTCGTTCTCCATCTCCTCGCCCATCGTGCACCCCGCGAACAGCAGCGCGGCGCTCGCGACGACCAGCGCGAGCCGCGACGCGCGACGGCGGCGGAGTCCGATCACGAGCGCGCCGAACAGGAGCGCCAGCGATCCCGGGCCCGTGCCCGTGCCCGCTCTGCAGCCGCCGGCGATCTCGCCTTCCACCACTTGCTCGCCCTCGTCGTCCCACGGCGGTGCTTCCTCGCCAGCGTCGTCGCCCTTGCCGACGCAGTACGCCTGGATCTTGAGGCACGACGACTGACCAGCGGACGTGTCCTCGGTCGCGTCGGGCGTCGGGGGTGCGAGGGTCTGGCCGCCCGCGCAGATGTTGCCGAGCGGCGCGGTGTCGTTCATGAGCGCGCTCGCGAACTGGGTGCGGAACGCGGGGACGACGATCGCATTGTTCCAGCGACGATCGACACCGTCCCACTCGGGCGCCTCGCGAAGGAACGCGCACACCTCACCGCGCGGCGGGAACCGGCGCAGCGTCTCGTACGGAACCATCACGGAGATGTTGACGCCGAGCTGCGAGGTCGCCTGGCGAAGCGCCGCGAACGCGGAGCTCGCCTCGCGTGCGGCGCACTGCGCGGATTCGACCTGGACGTCGGGGCTGTCGTGCGTGCCCTGGCACGCATCGGACAGCGAGTGCCACGCGTGCTGCGGGTTCGTCATGCCGCTATGCGCGCAGTTGTCTTCGATCGTGTGAAGCGCGCGGCCCATCGCCTTGGCAACCGCAGCGGACAGATCATGGTTCGCCGGCGCTGCGTTCACCTGGCGGAGTGCGGCGCGGATCTCGCGGCCACGATCGAGCAGGCGCTTCATGCTGTTGCCAGCGGCGACACACGCCGTGTCACCCGCGTCGGGCTGCGCGTGCGCGGCGAGATCGAGGAACTCGTGAAAGTCGGTGTTGTAGGCCTCATCCGCGACGCGCTCGCAGAAGTCGTGCTCGAAGCCGTTGGCCTCGCACGCCCGTTCGCTGATCGCCGCGTGCTCGTTCTGGTTGAGCGCCAGGGCAGAGGTCGTGCTGCCGATGAGTCCGAGGAGCGAGAGTGCGAGGGTGGTGCGCATGGGAGTGCCTTTGGGACATGACAACGGCCGACTGGCTGGAAGAGCCCGTCTCGCGTGTCGCGTCCTGCCTCCTATGATGTGCAGTGCAAATGCCAGTGAGCATCTAGCTCAACTATCTGAATTCATTTACATGCAGGGGCGGCAGTCCGAGTGGTCAGCGACCTCTTCTGCCGGCTCATGTCGCGATCTGCCGAAAGGATGGCGCAGGGTCTGGCGCGTTCTGTCGGACCAGTGGCGCGCGCTGCGCGCGGCGTTCCTCAGCCGTGGAGGACAGGCGCGAGGTGATAGAGCATCAGGTAGACGATCACGCCGGTCACCGAGACGTACATCCAGATCGGCCAGGTGAACTTCACCAGCTTCTTGTGCTTCTCGTACTTGCCGCCCAGCGCATGCTTGAGCGCACCGAGGACCAGCGGCACGAGCGCGACTGCCAGCACCATGTGACTGAACAGGATCAGGAGGTAGATGATCTTGTCGATCCCTTCGCCCGGGTACTTGTGCGCGCCGGTCGTCGCGAACCGGATCACGTAGGAGACGAGGAACACGCTCGACGCGGTGAACGCGTAGAGCATGCGCTTGCGATGGAGCGGGACGTCGCCGCGCGCGATCGCCATGCGGCCGGCGATGAGGAAGATGAAGCAGGTGAGGTTGAGCGCGGCGTTTAGCGCGGGATGCAGTTGCTCCCACGTCATCGACATCACGCTCTCCCGTCGAGAACCATCACTGCGAACAGGATCGGGAGGTAGACGATCGAGGCGAGGAACACGTTGCGGGCCCATTTGGTCGAGGCGCTACGCAGCCCCGCAAAGCCCTGCACGAGCACGAACGCGCCGAGCACCGATGCTGTGATGAGGTACGGGAGGCCAGCGACGCCGAGCGGAACGACCGCGAGGCTGAGCGCGACCTGCACGATGAGGTAGAGCCCGATCTCGCGCTGCGCCGCCGGGATCCCGCGCGAGCTGGGGAGCGTCTTGAGACCGGCAGCCTCGTACTCGCGCTGGCGATAGAGCGCGATCGCGTGGAAGTGCGGCACCTGCCAGAAGAACAGCACGCCGAACACCGCGAGACCCGCGACCTCGACCCGGCCCGTGGCTGCCGTCCAGCCCATCAGCGCCGGCATGGCGCCGGGCACGCCACCGACCCAGACGGCCCAGTGCGAGCGCTGCTTCATCGGTGTGTAGACGCCGACGTAGAGGATCAGGGCGAGCAGGCCGAGCGCCGCGGTGACGGGGTTGACCATCAGGAGCACCGGCATCGATGCGATGCCCTGGAGCACACCGAACACGAGTGCGGTCTGCGGATCGAGGCGGCGCATCGGCAGCGGCCGGTTCTTGGTGCGCGTCATCAGGCAGTCGATGTCGCGCTCGATGAACATGTTGAGCGTGTTCGCAGCGCCGACGATCAGCGCCGTACCGGCGAGCAGCCACAGCGCGGTCTGCACCGACGCGGTTCCGGGAGCGAGCGACATCGCGCCCGCCGCGGTGAGCAGCGACATGATCATGATCTGCGGCTTGACCAGCGCGATCATGTCCGCGGTCTTGGCGCGCAGCACCGTCGCGGTCACTTCTTCACCTCGCGGCGGAGCACGGGACCGGTGTCGATCACGGAGCTGCGGGCGGCGACGCGCGGCGCGCTGACCAGCCACATCCCCATCCACACGGCCCACAGTCCGGCGGCCCCGGCGAAGTGCCCGACCGCGACCGGGACATCGCGCATCGACATCACGGTCGCGATTCCGAGCGCGACCTGGAACATCACGATCACCGGAGCGATCGTCGCGAGCGAGCGCAGCGACGACCACGACTTCGCGCGGCGGACGACCATGATGGCGGCGGTCGTCGTCACGATCGCGGTGATCACACCGAACGCGCGGTGGAGCATGTGGAGCTGCTGGACGCCGGTATCGGGGAGCCACTCACCGCTGATCGTGCAGGTCGGCATCCCGAGGCACACCATCGCCGCACCGTGGTGACGGACGAGCGCACCGAGCAAGAGCTGGATGAACACCACGCCGACCGCGACGGCGATCCAGGTGCGCGCGGAGCCGAGCTCGCCACGCAGCTTGTCATGGCGCTGGAGCTCGACGACGCTCGGGGCGGGACGCGTGCGGAACGCCGTGTAGATCAGCGTCGCGAAGTAGCTCATGCCCAGCAGGAGGTGCGCGGTCGAGATGAACCACGGCAGCTTGTACTGCACGGTGATCGCGCCGAGTGCACCCTGCGCGAGGACGAGGCCGAGGAGCAGGAGGCCGAGGCGACCCATCCCCTTGCGGCGCTTGAGGAGGAGGTAGGTCAGGAGGAGCTGGAGCATCCCGACGGTCATCGCCGCGAGCCGGTGACCGTGCTCGTAGAACACGCCGCCGACCATCGGTGGGAACAGCTCGCCGTTGCACACGAAGGTCGGCTCCGGGCACGCGAGGCTCGAGCCCGTGGGGTTCACCGTTCCGCCGATCACCAGCAGGATGAACGTCGCGACGGCCGCGAGCTGTGCGAGGCGGTGCTCGAGCATGGACTTTCGCATGTTGGGTACCACATGCGGTGCTCCGTCGACGAGCATCGGTTCGCGATGCGACAAGACACCGCCCCGCCATGGGACCCCAGTGTTTTCCGTAGGTTGTCCGTGGCCAGAAGCTTTCCCGGCGGACCGCTTAGGCGTACAGTGATCGCGGCGGAGGATGACCGAGTCCTGGGTCGAAACCACATCGATCGGAACGTTCCGATCGGAGGATCTCGCGAAGCCGGGCCACGCCTTTCGCTACAACCGGTACATCTACCGCACGCTCGGTAAGCACCTGTCAAACGGCGGCATGGGCGCGGTCTACGAGCTCGAGCGCCGCGACGAGGAGTCGGGCGCCGTCGAGCAGGTCGTCGGCAAGGTGTTCCACTCGAGCTACCTCCACCAGCTGCGCACCGACGAGGTGACGCGGCGCGACCACCACAACAACCTCGCCGCGATGGCGCGGATCGCCGCGATCGAGCACCCGAACATCCTGCCGACCTACGTCTCGGCGCCGATCGCGGACAACTACCTGTTTGTCACGCCCCGCATGGGCATGACCCTGCTGGAGTCGATCGCGAAGCACAACCTGACGCCACGGGCCCGGACCAAGTTGCTGGTCCAGGCGCTCGAGGGCCTCGCGACGCTTCACGCCGCGCGCCTCGTCCACCGCGACTTCACGCTGCGCAACATCCTCGTCGACGAGGGGGCGAACGTCGCCTACGTGTTCGACTTCGATCTCGCGATGTCGCTCGACGACGTCGGCACGCAGACCTATCGCACGTACTACAAGGGCCGGATCTTCGGTTCGCCCGGCTGGTCGGTCGCGCCCGAGACGATCGATCAGGCGCTGATGGACTCCAACATCAACACGTCGCTCGACATCTACGCGATCGGCGGCGCGCTCCACGGTCTGTTCACGGAGCAGCTGCTCTACGGGCAGGCCGACGATATGTGGGCGCTCTTGATCCGCATCGCGGAGGGCGTCGTCGTCGGTGGGCGCAGCAAGGTCCACTACCCGGACGGCTTTCCGACCCAGCTACGCAGCGTGATCGAGGGCTGTCTCGAGCGCGATCCCGCGCAGCGGTTCCCGTCGGTACAGGCAGTCGTGCAGGAGCTGCGCGGCATGCTGCGGGAGCTTCCCGACGAGCGGCAGCGGATCAGCCGCAGCAAGACCGATGTCTCCGCGGATCTGCCCAAGCGCTCGACCGGGTCGGTCGCGGCGCAGAGCAACGATCCGACGATCACGCCCGAGCTGGTCGAGGCGGCCGCGGCCGCCGTGCGCGAGTGGGGCTACGAGCTCGAGCGCAGCCTCGGTCGCGCCAAGGGGCATCCGATCTACCTCGCGTCACCTCGGGCCGAGATGGTCGCGAGCGGTGCGTTTCCCGACGCGAACATCTTCCCGAAGCTCGTGACGATGATCGATCTCACGAAGATCAATGACCCGCGTCGCTTCGTCGAGAACTGGCAACAGTACTTCTGGCCGATCCTCAAGCGCGTGCGCGAGGGTCTGCTGACGTCGCTGCACAAGGTAATCTACGACGCGAACACGAGCTCGTTGCTTCTGTTCTCCGAGTACGTCGACGAGCCGCGGTTCGGTGATCGGATCGCCGAGCTCGATCTCCACGTCGACGGTGCGCTCGCGCTCGGCTTCCTCGTGCTCAAGCAGGTCGCCGCGCTCCACGAGCACGGCATGGCGCACAACAACATCTCGCCCGGTGCGCTGTTGTTCAAGGGCGCCTCCGCGACCCGCACCGTGATGCCCGCAATGATCGGGCTCGTCGAGCCTGCGATGGGCGAAGAAGCGATGGCCGGCGACTGCCGCGCGCTCGCAGGCATGGTGCTGACCTGGCTGCGTCCGAACCGCATCTCGTCGCTGCACGTCCGCATCAAGCCGATGTTCGAGGCACTGCGCGGCAAGCTGTCGTCGTGGGCCTTCGACAAGACGGTGCGCACGCCGTCGATCGAGGACATCAATCAACTGATCAGTGACGCGCTCGCGCTCGTCGACTTCAACTTCTCGGTGCTCCGCGACTCCGGCGGTGATCTGCAGGAGTACGCACTCCTCTTGATCAGCCTCCGCCTGTATCATCTGCTGTGGCCGGGGGCAGCCAACCCGACGCCGCGTCCGTCGCAGCCACAGGTCAAGAAGTAGTCCGCGTCGCTAGTCGTCGCCCTTGATCAACGCCGTCGGATCTTCAGGCCACTGGTGCTTGGGATAGCGCCGCATCAGCTGCTTGCGCAGTGCCGGGTAGTGCTTGATCCAGAAGCCGGGCAGATCGCTCGTGACCTGCACGGGGCGCTGGTTCGGGGCGAGCAGGTGGATCACGAGCGGCACCTTGCCGTCGCCGATCGACGGTGCGCGAGCGAGGCCGAAGAAGTCCTGCATGCGCGACGCGATCCAGGGCGGCTGGTCCGGCGTGTAGTGGATCTGCACGCGACCGCGGCGCGGGAGCTTGAGGTGCGTCGGTGCGAGGCGATCGACGAGTGCGCGGTACTCGCCGAGGCCGGCATGGAGGAGGTCCATCAGGTTCGCGGCGCGGAGCTCGGCAAACGAGGTCGCACCCTCGCACGCGTTCGCGATCACCGAGGCGAGCGCGTCGTCGGTCGGGGCGACGAGGGCAGGCCGGGAATGGAGCGGATCGGATTCACTCCGACCCGCGGGGCCGTTGGCGAGAGACGCGACCAGGGTGACGCGCGTGCGCCACTCGGCGAGTGCTTCCTTGTCGATGAACTTCTCGATCCCCGCCGCGATCGCCTGGCGGGCGAGGAGCTCCGCCGCGGGACGGCCCGCGCGACGCGCGCCCTCGACGTCGCGCTGCTCGTCGATCGGCAGGCCATCGTACGTCATCTGCGCGATCCGCTCGACGCGCTCCTTCTTTCCGTCCCACACCAGCTCGTCGCGCTCGGCCACCCGATCGAGGTAGAGGTCGAGGAGCCACGACGGTTCGATCGCGCTCGCGCGGCGGATCTGAACCTTGGCGGCCTGGCCCTTGGCGCCGGTCTCGGCGACATCGACCGCGACCATGAGGTCGGCATCGATGACCGAGGAGCTCGGGGCCAGGGTCCCGCTGCCGCCGCCCGCGAACACGATCTCCGAGCTGCGCGGGGTACGGCGCTTGCCGACGCGATCGGGGAACGCGGTCAGGATCGACAGCATCAGCTCGCGATCCATCTCGTCGTCGCTCAGCGAGTGTGCGCTGCGCTCGACGAGCCGCTCGAGCTGCTTCGCAACGCGATCGACCGAGTGCGCTGTGCCGATGTCGAGGCCGTCGCGGCGTAGCCGTTCCGCGCGCATGCCGTGCGAGCGCGCGTCGAGCAGCGAGTCGAGATCGTCGATCAGATCCGAGGGCGAGCTGATCTTGGCCTGGCCCTGCGGTCCCCGTCGCTCGAGGCGGAGCTCGCGCGCTCCGACGGCAGCCGCGATCAGGCACGCCTCGGCACCGACGCCACGCCCCTCGGCCTCGCACACGAGGCGGGCGAGGCGAGGGTGGACCGGGAACCGCAGCATCCGCCGCCCGAGCGGTGTGATCGTCCCGGCGACGAGCGCACCGAGCCGAGCGAGCAGCTCCTCGGCGGCAGCGATCGCGGTCTCCGGCGGCGCCTCGTACCAGCGCAGTGCACGAAGGGACAGGCCCGAGCCGGCGAGCTCGAGCGCCGCGCCCGCGAGATCCGTGCGCGCGACCTCGGGCACCTCGAACGCGCGTCGCGTGTCGTGATCGTGCTTCGTGTACAGCCGCACCACCTTGCCAGGCCGCGTCCGACCGGCGCGGCCCGCTCGTTGCGCGCAGCTCGCGCGACTCACGGGCTCGACCTGCAGCGATGCGAGCCCGGTCCACGGCGAGTGGCGCGCGATCCGCGCGAGGCCGCTGTCGATCACCGCGACCACGCCGTCGATCGTCACCGACGTCTCCGCGACGTTGGTCGCGAGGATCACCTTGCGCTTGGCCTGCGGCTTCACGGCCGCGTCCTGCTGCTCGGCGGTGAGATCGCCGTGCAGCGGCATGATCATGAGGTCGTGGACGAGCGCCGCATCCGCGATGTCCTCGGCGACGCGCCAGATCTCGCCGGCGCCGGGGAGGAACACCAGGATGTCTCCGTCGAGCTTCTCTTGCCCGATGCGGCGCACCGCCGCGGCGACCTGGATGCCCAGCTTGCGGTCATCAGGCTGCTCGACGTGCTCGATCGTCACCGCGAACGTTCGTCCCTCGGAGCGCACGATCGGCGCGTCCGCGAGGAACGCCGCTACCGGCTCGGCATCGAGCGTCGCCGACATCACGATCAGCTTGAGCTCGGGCCGCCTCGCGCGTAGCCGTTCGCACAGCGCGAGGGCCAGATCGCCGTCGAGGTGGCGCTCGTGGAACTCGTCGATGATCACCGCGCCGACACCGCGCAGCTCGGGATCCGCGAGGAGGCGTCGCGTCAGCACACCCTCGGTGACGAATCGCAGCTTCGTCGCGGCCGACACCTTGCGGTCGAACCGCACCTCGTAGCCGACCTCGCGACCGAGCTCGACCCCGCGCTCGCTGGCGACCCGCGTCGCGGCGAGCCGGGCCGCGAGCCGCCGGGGTTGGAGCACGATGATCTCGCCGGTCACGACGCCTGCGTCGAGCAGCGCCCCCGGGACGCGCGTCGTCTTGCCCGCACCGGGCGGCGCGACGAGCACGCAGACTCCGCGCTCGCGGACCGCGGCCACCACGGCGGGTAGCACGACATCGATCGGTAACGCGACCGGCACGGCGCGCACCGTACCTTGTTCTATGCTCCGCGGGATGTTGTTCCCTGCCCCGGAGATGCCCGCGTTCCCGTCGGACCACGCCACGAACTCGCAGAGCTATCTCCGCTACGAGGACTGCACGCAGGACGGGCGCCTGATCCCGATCGCGATCCCGCCGTCGCTCGGCGGTCTGTTCCAGAACGCGATCATGAAGCACCCGGGCGCAAAGAACGCGATCGCCGGCGGGGTGGTCCCGATCCTCACGCGGCAGACGATCGTGTCGCTGAACCAGCCGATCCGGATCGATCGCGCGATCGAGATCCGCGCCGGCTTCGACCTCGCCCATGACACCGCGAATGGTGAAGTTTCGCGCCTGTTCATGCGAGCGTGGTCCGAGGTTCACGGCATCGCCGGGCGGATCGGTCCGCGCCAGGTCGACGGTGCGCTGTCGCTCGCGGGCACCCTGTTTCAGGAGTACACGTTCACGCGGTTGTTCGCGCCACCGGATCAACGCCGCGTCACGCGCCTCGACGCCCTTGGCTATCCGACGATCCCCGAGACGCACTACGCCGCACCGCCTCCGAGGATCGCGCAGGAGGCACCGCCTGGTGCGACCTGGCTCGACGAGCTCGCGCCCGATGTTGCCGAGATCGCGTTCGCGTTCGATCAGACCGACGCGAACCAGCGCGTCAACTCGCTCGTCTACATCCGGACGTTCCTCGACGCTGCCCAGCGCCGGCTCGCGGCGGCTGGCCGCTCCCTCAAGGTGCGGAGCACCGCCGTCGACATCGCGTATCGCAAGCCGTGCTTCGCGGGCGATCGCGTGCGGTCGTACGTGCGCCTGTTCGAGCACGAGGGCCTCCTCGGCGCCGCGGGCCACATCTCGGGAGATGACGACAAGCCGCGGTGTTACGTGCGCGTCCTCCTCGGTCCCTGACCGAAGTGCGGGGGGCGATCACAAGAAGGCCGAAGCGAAGCCGGCGTCACCAGGCGTGCGTGTAGAAGTCGAGGAAGGCGGTCGCGAGATTCTCGAGGTCTTCCTTCGGCGCGATTGCCTTGAGGTCGTCACGCGACATCGGATCGTCCTTGTACTCGGCGACGACACGGATCTGGTTCTTGCCGTCGTTGTAGTACAGGATGTACGCGTTGCTGAACGCGCCGTCGGGGTTGCCCGACTCGTCGGTCCCATAGTAGTGGCCGAACTGGTACGTGGAGATCAGCTTCTGACCATTGAGGTCGATCGTGCCGAGCTCCCAGGTGGTGTCGGCGCGCTCGCGCAGCGGCTCCGCGAGCAGCATCTTGAGGCCAGCTTCCTTGGCCTTCCACTTGTCGAGCTCCATCGGTATGCAGTCGAAGCACGGCGCGATCGTCACGGTCGTGGCGAGCGTCGGCCGTGGTGTCGAGTGACGGACGTCGAGCTGGTTGTTCTGATTGCGCACGATCGTGTCGAAGCCCTCGAACTTGAGGAGGCCGAGCTTCTCGAACACAGGCTTGTCGAACGGCTTCGCGGTCGGTTTCGGCGGCGTTCCGTCGCCTTTGGGCAGCTTGATGTTGATGCCCTTGCCGACGGTCGCGGGGGGGGCCGCGGAGCCAGCCGAGCCCGCCGAACCGGAACCGACTGGCGCGACGACTGCCGAACCGGAGCCGGTCTCGGTCTTCGGCGGCTCCTTCTTGGAACCGCAGCCCGCGAAGGCGATCACGCTGGCAAGAACAACAGAGGTACGCACGTAGAGAGCCTACTACGACCGGCAAGTCATGCGAGCGGAACCTATCTCACAGGTGCTGGACGAGGATGCGCACACCGATGCCGATCAGGATCAGTCCGCCGAGGAGCGTGAGCTTGCCGCCGAGCCAGCGGCCCGCAGTTCGCCCGATGACGAACCCGAGCGCCGAGAGCACGAGCGTCACGCCGCCAATCAGCGCGAGCGCGAGCCAGGGTGTAACCGGGATCAGGGGCAAGGTGATTCCCGCCGCCGCTGCATCGATGCTGGTCGCGATCGCGAGCCCGACGAGGACCAGCGCCCCCGACTTCGGTGGCTCGTCGGCGTCCGTGCCGCGCCAGACGTCGGCGAGCATCTTGACCCCGATCCCGACGAGCAGCACGAACGCGATCCAGTGATCCCACGCCTCGAGGTAGGGGCCACCCCAGGCGCCGAGCGCCCAGCCGAGCGCGGCCATCCCCGCCTGAAAGACGCCGAACAAGAGCGGCAGGATCAGCGCCTCGCGCCGATCCGCCGTCAGGCCACGGACGGCCGCCATCGCGGTCGCATCCATCGCCAGACCGATGGCGAGTGCGACCGCCTCGAGCACCTTACTTGGCGAGCTCGAAGAGGCCCGCGGCGCCCTGACCACCACCGATGCACATCGTGACGACGGCGTACTTGCCACCACGCCGCTTGAGCTCGTACAGCGCCGACGCGGTGAGCTTGGCACCGGTACACCCGAGCGGGTGACCGAGCGCGATCGCGCCGCCGTTGACGTTGATCTTGTCGTCGGGGATCCCGAGCTGCGTCTGGCAGTAGACCGACTGGCTCGCGAACGCCTCGTTGAGCTCGAACAGATCGATGTCCGAGACCTTCAGGTTGTTCTTCGCGAGGAGCTTCTGCACCGCGGGGAGCGGGCCGATGCCCATGATCTCCGGGTCGACACCGACCGTGACGAAGCTGCGGAAGATGCCGAGCGGCTTGATCCCGAGCTCGTCGGCCTTCTTGCGGGACATCACGAGCGACATCGCCGCACCATCGGAGATCGGTGATGCGTTGCCGGCCGTGACGCTGCCACCCTGCGCAAACGCAGGCGGGAGCTTCGCGAGACCCTCGAGCGTGGTCTCGGGGCGCGGCAGCTCGTCGACGAGGAAGTCCTTGTAGACGCGCTCGCCGGCCTTGCCGAACGAGATCGCGCGGACCGCGACGATCTCGTCCTTGAACACGCCCTTCTCGAGCGCGGCCTTGGCCTTCTGCTGGCTCTTGAACGCGAACTCGTCCTGCTGCTGGCGCGTGATGCCAAACCGCTTCGCGACGTTCTCGGCGGTGATGCCCATCGGCGTGTTCGCGCCGGGGAGCTTGTCCATCAGCTCGGGCGAGGCCGAGAGGTGGAAGCCGGTCATCGGGACGTAGGTCATCGACTCGACGCCGCCTGCGATCACCACGTCGTTGGTGCCGACCGCGATCGAGCCCGCGGCGGTCGCGATCGCCTGGAGGCCCGACGAGCAGAACCGGTTGATGGTCTGCGCGGGGACCTCGGGTCCGAGATCCGCGAGTAGCGAGATCAGACGCGCGACGTTGAGGCCTTGCTCGCCCTCGGGCATCGCGCAGCCGAGGATGACGTCGTCGATCTTTCCTCGTGCCTGCGGGACCCGGGCCATGAGGCCGCGGATCACGTCGGCGGCGAGCTCGTCGGGACGCTTGGTCGACAACGTGCCCTTGTGACCGCGACCGACCGCGGAGCGAACAGCTTCGGCAATGACGATTTCCATGGTCATGGTCAGTTCCTCAGGGGCTTGTTGTTCTGGAGCATGTACTGCATGCGGGCCTGCGACAGCGGCTCGCCGCACAGGCTGATGAACGCCTCGCGCTCGAGCTCGAGCATCTCGTCCTCGGTCACCGCGTGGGTGGAGCCAGACGTTCCGCCGCACAGCACGTTCGCGAGCTTCATCGCGATCTTCGCATCGTGCTCGCTCGCGTAGTTACCCGCGACGAGCGTGTTGATCATCATCTTCAAGGTGGCGATGCCCGACTCGCCCGGCAACCTGTACGCCCGGGGAGCTGGCGGGTGGTACCCCGCGTTGGCGAGGCCCACGGCGCGCTGCTTCGCCTCGTGGAGCTGGCGCGCGCGATCGAACGACACCCCGTCGGTGGGACGGAAGTAGCCGAACGCCTTGGCCTCCTCGGCGGAGGTCGCGACCTTCGCGAGCGCGATGTTCTTGAACGTCTGGGTGACGAACGCGTAGGTGTCGATGTCGACGCCCTCGGGCACCGCTTCGAGCGAGCGCCACAGCATATTCATCGTACCCGCGCCGCCGGGGATCAGGCCCACGCCGACCTCGACGAGACCCGCGTAGGTCTCGGCTGCTGCCTGGACCGCATCGCAACCCCAGCACAGCTCGAGGCCGCCGCCGAGCGTCATGTTGTACGGCGCTGCGACGACCGGAACGGTCGCGTACTTCATCCGCTGCGTTGCGTACTGGTAGCCGCGCACCATCTCGCGGAGCTGGTCCCACTGCTTCTGGCCCGCGGCCACGACGACGGCGAACAGGTTCGCGCCGACGGAGAAGAACTCGCCCTGGTTCCAGATCACCATGCCGCGGAAGTCGCGCTCGGCGCGCGCCGTCGCGTCGTTCAGCATCTTGATGACGTCGGCGTCGATCGAGTTCGCCTTGGTCTTGTAGGTGAGGCCGAGGATGCCGTCGCCGAGATCCCACGCGGCAGCGCCGCTGTTCTCGAGGACCGCCTTGGGACCCTTGCGGATCACCTCGAACGGCGCCTCGCGCGGATCGAGCTGGCGCGTGATCGCGTCGCCCTTGCTCGGGTCCCAGATCTTCTCGCCGGCGTAGAACGAGGTCGCGTTCGCCGCCTTCATCTTGTCGACCCACGCGGGCAGGGCGACACCATCCTTCTTCATCCGATCGTAGGTCTCGGCGAAGCCGAGCGCGTCCCACGTCTCGAAGGGGCCGAGCTCCCAGCCGTAGCCCCACTTCATCGCGTTGTCGATCGACTCGATCGACTCCGTGATCTCGGGGATCCGGCGCGCGGCGTACGCGAAGCTGCGCGACAGCACGGTCCATGCGAAGTCCCCGGCGGGGCCGGGCGTCGACGCGAGCTTCTTCACGCGCTCGCGCGGATCCTCGATCTTCGCGACGCTCTTGGTCGCCTTTGCGATCTCGGCATCGCCGCCCTTGGGGCGGTACTCGCCGGTCTTCGGATCGAGCGTCATCAGGCCGTCGCCGGCCTTCTTGTAGAAGCCACCCTTGGTCTTGTCGCCGAGGATGCCCTTCTCGATCATCTGCGTGATGTACGCCGGCACCTTGAAGACATCGCGGTCCTCGTCGGTGGTCAGCGTGTTGTAGCAGTTGGAGGCGACATGCCCGACGGTGTCGAGACCGACGACATCCGCGGTGCGGAACGTCGCGCTCTTGGGGTGCGCCATCGCGATGCCGGTGATCGAGTCGACGTCCTCGGGCGTCAGGCCGCGCTCGAGCATCAGGTGGATCGTCGTCATCATCGACTGCAGGCCGATGCGGTTGCCGATGAAGTTCGGCGTGTCCTTGGCCCACACGATGCCCTTGCCGAGCACCTCCTTGCCGAACGCCTCCGCGCGCTGCTTGGCCTCGGGCGACGTGTCCGGTCCCGCGACGAGCTCGAGGAGCTTCATGTAGCGAGGCGGGTTGAAGAAGTGAGTGATCATGAAGTTCTTTTTGAACTGATCACTGCGGCCGGCGACCATGTCGACGATCCGGAGGCCCGAGGTGTTCGAGGCGACGATCGTATCCGGATCGTTGAGCTTCTCGAGCCGCTCGAACAGCGCCTGCTTGATGTCGAGGCGCTCGATGATCGCCTCGATGATCAGATCGCAGTCCTTGGTCTTCTCGAGGTCGTCCTCGAGGTTGCCGGTCTGGATCAAGATCGCGTTGCGCGGATGCATGAACGCGGCGGGTTTGGCCTTCTTGAGCTTCTCGAGCGCTCCGTCGGCGAAGGAGTTACGAGGTCCACCCTTGGGCGGGACGATATCGAGGAGCACGACGGGGATGCCGGCGTTTGCGCAATGGGCGGCGATTCCGCTGCCCATCACGCCTGCTCCGAGCACGGCGACGCGACGGATCGGGGCTGTCATGCGCCCGACCATAGCAGCGGATCAGCTCGGAGGCGGCGTCGCGAGCAGCTGACAATTACCGGGTTGCGCGATCGCTGAATACGCCTTGTTCACCGGCCACGCGTAACCAAACACCATGCACATCTCGTTGTCGCCGACGCCGTCGACGATCACCTTGTCGAACGTGTTCTGCCACGAGCACGAGAACGTCAGCCCTTCCGCGTCGGTGAGATCGACGGGAGGCTCGTACTGCACGAGCACGCCCTCCTCGGGGTCAAAGCCGGTGGAGTCGAGGAAGCGCTGGCCGTCGAACGGCCCACCGATCGGTGCGGCGGTGAGCGCGCGACCGAGCTTGTGCATGTGCGGGAGTGCCGTGACGATGTGGGTCGGGTGATCGTTGGGCAGGTAGCACTCCGCGGTCACCGTGTGCTCGGCCCGCGGCGGGATCGAGAAGTCGTTGTACATCCACACGAACGGACCGAGCTCGTTGACGAGCGTGGACTCGTCGATCGTGAACCACTCGTAGGTCGGCGCGACGGTGAGCGGCTGATCCGTCGGGTTGAG
>JANOPP010000150.1:0-3494 GCA_031421915.1 Myxococcales bacterium
GGGTGTGGTGCCCGTTCCCAGCTCTCGTTCCTCACCGCACCGATCAGCCGCCGCTACAGTGGCGCGGCCACTCAAACCACGAGGTTGACGAGCCGGCCCTTGACGTAGATCTCGCGCTTGATCGGCTTGCCGTCGAGAAACGGCTGGACCTTGTCGTCCGCCTTCGCGAGCGCGATGATCGAAGTCTCGGTCGCGTCGGACGGGACCTCGATCTGCGAGCGCAGCTTGCCCATCACCTGTACGGCGATCATCATCACGTCGCGGGCGAGCTTCGCCTCGTCGTGCACGGGCCACGGCTCGTAGGCGATCGTCGTCGTGTGGCCCAGGCGCTGCCACATCTCCTCGGCGACGTGCGGCGCGAACGGCGACAGGATCTTCACGAACATCTCGAACCAGGCCTTCGGGATCGCGGCAGCCTTCGTCGCCTCGTTGACGAACACCATCATGTCGGCGATCGCGGTGTTGAACCGCAGATCGGCCACCGCGGCGGTGACCTTCTTGATCGCGGCGTGCAGCGTGCGCTCGAGCTCCTTGTTGTCCGTGGCCGCGTCAGCGCTGACCTTGCCGGACAGCGTGTCGATCGTGCTGCCATGCTCTGGATCCGCGGGGACCACGAGCAGCCGCCACGCGCGATCGAGGAACCGGCGCGTCCCCGCGACACCGGACGTCTCCCACTCGACGCCATCTTCGAGCGGGCCCATGAACAGCTCGTACATGCGCATCGCATCCGCGCCGTACTCCGCTCCCATGTCGTCGGGATTGACGACGTTGTAGCGGCTCTTCGACATCTTATCGAGCTTGGCTTCGAGCCTGGTGTTGCCGCCCTTGAGGAAGAACTCGCCCGCCGTCATCTGCGCGAGGTTCGCGGTGGTCGGATCGACGCTCTTGCCCGAGCGGTCCTCGACCTCATCGTAGCTCGCGTACTTGCCCGTCGACGGATCCCTCAGCGAGGCCTTGTGGATCATGCCCTGATGGAACAGCCGCTGAAACGGCTCCTTCGTCGACACGAGGCCGGCGTCGAACAGCACCTTGTGCCAGAACCGCGCGTACAGGAGGTGGAGCACCGCGTGCTCGTTGCCGCCGACGTAGAGATCGACCGGCATCCAGTACTTCTCTTCCGCGGCATCCCACGCGACGTCGGCGCGCTGCGGTGAGAGGAAGCGCAGGTAGTACCAGCACGATCCTGCCCACTGCGGCATCGTGTTGGTCTCGCGCGTGCCGCCCTTGTACGGCAACCAGTCCTTCGCGCGTGCGAGCGGCGGCTGGCCGTCCGGCGCGGGCTTGTACTCGTCGATCTGTGGGAGCGCGACCGGCAGCTCCGCCTTGGGCACGAGTGCGACCGAGTCGTCGGGCAGCGTGTACGTCGGGAATGGCTCGCCCCAGTAGCGCTGGCGCGAGAACAGCCAGTCGCGCAGCTTGTAGCGGATGCTCTTCTCGCCGAGCTTGCGCTCTTCGAGCCAGGCGATCACCGCATCCTTCGCCGCCGCGATGTCGAGCCCGTCGAGGAACGCACTGTTGACGTGTGGTCCGTCCCCCGTGAACGCTGCCTCGTCGACGTTGCCGCCCTTCACGACCTCGATGATCGGCAGCTCGAACGCCTTCGCGAACGCGTGATCGCGCTCGTCGTGGGCCGGGCATGCGAACACCGCGCCCGTGCCATAGCTGGCGAGCACGTAGTCCGCGATCCAGATCGGGATGTGCTTGCCGGTGACCGGGTTGATCGCGAAGGCGCCGGTCGCGACGCCTGTCTTCGGAGCATCGGCCGCCTCGGTCGTGCGATCGCGCTCGCTGCGCTTGCCGACCTGCGCGCGGTACGCCGCGACCGCGTCGCGCTGCCCGGCCGTCGTGATCTGATCGACGAGCGGATGCTCGGGCGCGAGCACGACCCAGGTGCCACCGAACAGCGTATCGGGCCGTGTGGTGAACACTGTGATGGCCTCGGCGCCGTCGACGATCCGGAACACGACGTTCGCGCCGACCGACTTGCCGACCCAGTCGAACTGCGCCTTGAGCGTGCCGTGCGGCCAGTCGAGGCCGGTGAGATCCTCCGAGAGCCTGTCGGCGTACTCGGTGATCTTCAGCATCCACTGCTTCATCAGCCGCTTCTCGACGGGATCACCGGTCTCGATGTACTTGCCGTCGTGGACCTCCTCGTTTGCGAGGACGGTACCGAGCGCCGGGCAGAAGTTGACCGGGACCTCGGCGCGGTACGCGAGGTTCCGCTCGTACAGGACCTGGAAGATCCACTGGGTCCACTTGTAGTAGCTCGGATCGCTGGTCGCGAGCTCGCGCGTCCAGTCGTACGACAGGCCGAGCTTCTGGAGCTGGCTCTTGAACGTGGCGATGTTGCGCGCGGTGATCACGCTCGGGTGCTCGCCCGTGCGCTCGGCGCGGCGCTCGGCCGGGAGGCCGAAGCTATCCCAGCCCATCACGCGCAGGACGTTGAAGCCCATCATCCGCTTGGCGCGCGCGACGACGTCGGTCGCCGTGTAGCCCTTGGGGTGTCCGACGTGCAGGCCATCTCCCGATGGATACGGGAACATGTCGAGGACGTAGTACTTCGGCTTGGTGCGATCGGTCGGCGTCAGGAACGTCTGCTCGCGCTCCCAGAATGCCTGCCACTTCGTATCGAGCGTCTTGTGATCGAAGCCCGCCATCAGGTGGCCAGTGCGGCGGTGATTCGCTTCGTGATCTCGTCGGGGTTCCCCACGCCGTCCACGCGCCTGAGGATCCCCTTGTCCTGATAGAACGGGATGATCGGCGCGGTCTCGGAGTGGTACTTCTGCACGCGCGTCGAGACGGCCTCGACGGTGTCGTCCTTGCGATGGACGAGCCGATCGACCACGTTGGCCGGCGGCGGGTTGTACTTGAGGTGGTAGATGACGCCGGTCTCCGGATCGGTGCGGCGACCGCACGCGCGCTCCTCGAGGAGCTGATCTGGGACCTCGATCAGCACCACCGCGTCGAGGTCGACCTGGGCCTTCGCCATCGCCTCGTCGAGCGCCTGCGCCTGCGGGCGGGTCCGCGGAAAGCCATCGAGCATGAAGCCGTTCGCGGCGTCGGGCTTGGCGACGCGCTCGAGGATCATCCCGATCACGACGTCGTCGGGCACGAGCTTGCCCGCCTTCATGAACGTGTCTGCTTCCTTGCCGAGGGCCGTACCCTCCTTCACCGCCGCGCGCAGCATGTCGCCGCTCGAGATGTGAGGGATCTTGTAGGTCTCGATCAGCCTGGCAGCCTGCGTGCCCTTTCCAGCACCCGGCGGTCCGACGAGGATCATGCGCATGAGGGGCATCGAAGCATGCGCGCCGCGCCGACGCAATCGAGGTAAGGTCGCAAGCGATGGCGGCGTCGGTTGCAACCTGGTTCAAGGCGGCGAGCTGGCTCATGGCCGGCCTGCTGCTCTTGTGCGTCGTGCTCCAGTACAACGACCCGGATCCTGTCCGCTGGATGCTGATGTACGGCGCCGGCGCGATCGCCTCGCTCGTGCTCCC
>JANOPP010000151.1:0-4523 GCA_031421915.1 Myxococcales bacterium
TCGAGCATCTTGCCGATGCCCTGGGCCGTGATGAGCGCGACGAAGACGAGCATCATGTCGGTGACCGGGTGCACGCGGTACTTGCGGCCGATCGCGAACATCTCGCCGATCAGCTCGCCGTACTCGAGCTTCGCGACGTCCTTCGAGCGGAACTTGGTGGCGAAGGCCTCGACCTCGACGCGGAGCGCGTCCCAGTCGATCGTGCCGAGATAGGTGTGGAACCGCTTGAGGTGGTTGACGAGATCGTCGGGCGTGCCCATCGCGAGGCACTTCGTCATGTCGATGAACTGGATCAGGACGTCTTCGTGGAGGAGCTTCGCGAGGCCCGCGTCGAAGATGATGAGCTTGCCGTCGTCCTGCACGACCATGTTGCCTGGGTGCATGTCGGCGTGGACGAAGCCGTCCTCGAAGCACATCTTGAACATGGACATGCGGACGGTCTTCGCGAGGTCGGCCTTCCACTGGGCGGACTTGCCGGCGGGGAGTGCGTCGACCTTGGAGCCGCGGACGAACTCCATCGTCATGATGCGTTCGCCGGACAGGTCGGGATAGACCTCGGGGAACGAGACGTTCTCCTTGCCGGCGAAGTTGGTGCGGAAGCGCGTGTAGTTCTCGGCCTCGATGCGGAGATCTGTCTGCTCGTAGATCGCGTCGACGAAGTGCTTGGTGTGGCCGACCGGATCGTTGAGTCGCCACGACGGCATGATCGTGAGGAAGCGCGCGAAGCCGAGGAGGATCGCGCGATCGCGCTCGACCTGACGACGGACACCGGGGCGGAGGACCTTGACCGCGACCTCGCGCCCGTCCTTGAGGTGCGCGCGATGGACCTGCGCGACGCTGGCCGCGGCGATCGGTTTCTGTTCGAACTCGGAAAACAGCTCGGTGAGCGGCTTGCCGAGCTCGCCCTCGATCGTGGACTTCACCTTGCCGAAGCCGAACGGTGGGAGCTTGTCCTGGAGGCGGCGGAGCTGATTGATGATCTGTGGCTCGAACAGATCGGGACGGGTGGACATCACCTGGCCGAGCTTGATGAACGAGGCCCCGAGGGCGGTCATGGACTGGCGCAGCATCCAGCCGCGAAGGTGAGCGAGGGCGCGGCGTCGCTTCCGTCCCCAGATGAACAGGAAGATGCCGAGCCGGGCGAGTCCGTAGACCAGGCCGCAGCCGATCACGACGAGGACGAGCCAGAGGAAGTGGAGAAAATTGCCGGGCCAGCGCAGCACTACCCGGCGATGGTGCCACGGAAGGCGCGCGAGCGATGTCACATGTGACGTCGGCGCGCGGGATCTTGGTCGGTGTTTCGGGGGGTTGGGTGTGGGCTCGGGAGGACCAGGATTTGCGAGCGGTACATACCCATGAACACCTTCAAGGCTGACATCGACGAGATCCGGCGCCGCGCGATGGAGAAGATGGGGGACGGAGCGGTCACCGCCTACTACAAGGCCGACAAGGACAAGGTCATCGAGGTCCTCAACGAGGTGCTCGCCACCGAGACGGTCTGCACGCTGCGCTATCGCAACCACTACTTCATGGCCACTGGTATTCATGCATCGGGAGTCGAGAAGGAGTTCCTCGAGCACGCCAATGACGAGCAGGGCCACGCGGACCGCGTCGCGAAGCGAATCACGGAGCTCGGTGGCACCCCGAATCTGAACCCCGAGGGCCTCGCGACCCGCAGCCACGCGCAGTACGGGACCGCGGAGACCTTGACCGAGATGATCAAGGAGGACCTGATCTCGGAGCGGATCGCCGTGGCCACGTACTCGGAGATCATTCGGTGGCTGGGCAACGATGATCCGACCACCCGCCGGATGATGGAGGAGCTCCTCGCCGTCGAGGAGGAGCATGCCGACGACATGGCGAAGCTCCTGACCCGCGTCAACAAGTAGGGTACGTTCGCGCCGGCTGGATGGCAGTTCCCTCCGACCACGACATCATTCTCGCCCTGGGGGAGGACCTCCCCGTCGGGATCTGGGTCGCGCGCGCGCCCGGCGGCGAAGAAGTCTACGCGAACCGAACGTTCGCGCAGATCCTGGGCACCGGCTTGGTCGAGGCGCAGGTCGGCAACTACTCGCTGCCATATGGCATCTACCAGCGCGGTGGTGGGCGGTATCCGGAAGACCAGATGCCGTTCGCCCGGGCGCTGCGCGAGAAGGTGGTGGTCGTCAACGATGACATCACGATCCGGCGCAAGGATGGCACCCACGTCGATGTGCGTGCGTTCGCGCGGCCCGTGTTCGATGCATCGGGCGAGACGATCACGCACGTGATCATCGCGTTCTTCGACATCACGCGTGAAGTGGCGGCAGAGCAGGCGAAGGCCGAGAGCGAGCAGCGGCTCCATCGCGCGCAGCGTCTCGAGGCGATCGGGACCCTGGCGGGTGGGATCGCCCACGACTTCAACAATCTGATCTTCGGGATCAAGCTGATCGCCACGGACCTCGCGAACGACGAGTTGGATCCGCAGCGCAAGGCGGCGCTCGAGCTGATCGATGACATCACCGAGCGGTCGGCGGCGCTCACGCGGTCGCTGCTCGGGTTCGCACGGCGCGGCAAGAACCGGGCACTCGCCGTCGGGCTGTCGGATGTCGTGGCGTCGATGGGCGAGATGCTGCGGCGTACAGCCGCGGGTGCGGAGATCGAGATCGAGCTGGAGGCGAGCGATCGCGGCGTCGTGGTGGGGGATCAATCGCAACTCGAGCAGGTGGTGATGAACCTGGTCGGTAATGCGCGCGATGCGGTCGAGAGCGCCGGGCAAATCGTCGTTCGGACGCGCGACCTCGAGTTACCGACGGGACGGCACGTCGCGCTCGAGGTCTGTGACAACGGTCCGGGGATTCCGGTCGAGATCCGCGATCGCGTGTTCGAGCCGTACTTCACGACCAAGGCCACGGGCCCCAATCGCGGGACGGGTCTTGGGCTCGCGACCGTGTATGGCATCGTCGAGCTGCACCAGGGGACGATCGAGATCGATCAAGGACTCGACGGGCGTGGGACGACGTTCCGCGTGATCCTGCCGGCGGCGAAGCGCCCCGCGGATCCCATCGCCCCGCGCGTGCTGGGCGTGCCGAAGCAAGGAACTGGACTGGTGCTCGTGGTCGACGACGACGAGTTCGTCCGCGGTGCGATGCTGCGTGCGATCGCGAGTCTTGGCTATCAGACACTCGAGGCGGCGAGCGGCGCCGAGGCGCTGGCGCTGTACGAGGAGCGCGGGGCCGAGATCGACGGCGTGGTGCTCGACATGGTGATGCCGGGGATGAGCGGGCGCACGACGTACGTCGCCTTGCAGAAGCGCTCACCGACCGTTCGCGTGCTCCTCGTCTCGGGCTACGCGCTCAACGAGGAGGTCCAGGAGATCCTCGACCTCGGCGTGCGCGGGTACCTGCCCAAGCCGCACACGATCGAACAGCTCGGTGTGGCGCTCGCCGAGCTCACGGCGCAGGCACGCTAGCTGCCTCGCGGGCGTCGACGAGGAGCGGCCTTGCGCGCTCGCGCTCGCGCGGCGCGATCGCGGCGGACCTTCTCGAGTGTAGCGCCTATGGGTCGATGCGCTCGAAGTCGGCCCAGATCGGGAGGTGGTCTGAGCGACCGGCCGCCACGATGTCGGCGGCGATGGCGACGAAGTGCAGGTCGTGGAGCAGGTGGTCGAGCTGGAACCTCAGGGTGATGCTGCCGACCGGCCACGACCACGTCGGATCGGAGCCGCGGAACGTGGCGATCGCGTCGGCGTAGCCGCGGTCGATCAGGTGACGGACGGCGAGGCCATCGCTCTCCTCGTTGAAGTCGCCGGCGATCAGCGTCGGGAGTGAACGGTCGAGCGACTCGAGGTGATACTGGAGCTCCCGCAGACGGACCTCACGCGTGGACCAGTAGCCCACGACCCAGCTCCCGCCGTCGCTCATCGGAGGTCGGAGGTGGAGGTTCAGGATCTGGATCCGCCCGAGCGGCGTCTCGAGAACGATCCGCCACGCGATGAACGGACCCGCGATCGCGGGAAGCTCGTCGAGCCTCACGATCGGGAACCGGGACAGGATGCCAATGCCACTCGCGGGCCACCCCGGCGGTGGGCGAAACCTCCGGTGCGGGAACCGTTCGCCGAGCGTCTCGACGAGTGCGGCCTCCCACACCTCGTTGGTCTCCTGGAGGACCACGATGTCGGGGTTGGCACCCGCGATCGCCGCGATCGATGGTGGATCGCCCGCGATCCCGAAGTTCACGTTGTAGCTCATGACCCGGAGCTGGTTCGCGCCGGGCTTGATCGGGGGAGCGGGGCGGGGCGCGTCCGCGCCACACGCGGCGAGCACGAACAGGACGAGGACAACCACGGAGCGCACCGAGCTTGGAGTGCCAACCCCTGCCGCGGGTGGCCTGGTTGCCACTCTCTGCCTACAGCGGCGAGCTAGCCGTCGGGCCGAGCATCGCGCGGCGCACGTCGGGGACCGGTGCGCATGCGTAGGACATGACCGTGTCGTGGAACTCGCGCAGGGACTTGCTCGGGTTCGCCTTCATCCACTCGACGCGGT
>JANOPP010000152.1:0-7135 GCA_031421915.1 Myxococcales bacterium
GCGCAGTGGTCGTCGACGTGGAGCCACTCGCGGACCTGCTTGCCCTCGCCGTATACGGGGAGCGGCTTGCCCTCGACCGCGTTGGAGATCATCAGCGGGAGGAGCTTCTCGGGGAGCTGATACGGGCCGTAGTTGTTGCAGGTGTTCGTGATCACGACCGGGAAGCCGTGGGTCTGGAAGTACGAGCGCGCGAGCAGATCCGACGCCGCCTTCGACGCCGCGTACGGCGAGTTCGGTGCGTACGCTGTGGTCTCGGTGAAGTGTCCAGTCTCGCCGAGCGCACCAAAGACCTCGTCGGTCGAGACGTGGATGAAGCGCGTCGACGCGAACCGATCGATCCAGGCGCGGCGCGCAACGTCGAGCAGGACGAACGTGCCCGTGACATTGGTCCGGACGAACACGTCGGCCGCTTCGATGCTGCGATCGACGTGCGATTCGGCGGCGAGGTGGAAGACCGCATCGATCGCGTGATCCGCGAGGACCCGCTCGACCACGGCGCGATCGCAGATGTCACCGTGAACGAAGGCGTACCGCGGGTCGTCGGTCACACCGTCGAGGTTCGCCAGGTGACCGGCATAGGTGAGCGCGTCGAGGACGACGACCTTCTCGAGCCCCGCGCCCTCACCCCCTGGCGCGAGCATGCGGCGTACGAGGTTCGAGCCGATGAAGCCGGCACCGCCCGTGATGAGGAGTCGTCGTGGCTGGAACCTCGCCATTCGCGAAAACTACACCAGAACACGAGCCCTACGGGGTTTCTGATATGGTCCCGCGTACCTATGGCGGCACAGGTCACATCGTGAAGGGCATCGTCCTCGCCGGCGGCGCAGGTACGCGCCTCTATCCGATGACGCGCGCGGTGAGCAAGCAGCTGCTCGCCGTCTACGACAAGCCCATGATCTACTACCCGCTGAGCACGCTGATGCTCGGTGGGATCCAGGACATCCTCCTGATCTGCACGCCGCGCGATCGGCCGGCCTTCGAGCTCACGCTCGGCGACGGCAGCGATTTCGGGATCCGCCTGACCTACGCGACGCAGTCCGCGCCGCGCGGGCTCGCCGAGGCGTTCATCATCGGCGAGGAGTTCATCGGCAAGGATCCGGTCTGCCTGATCCTCGGCGACAACCTGTTCTACGGCATGGGGCTCACGGCGCTGTTCGAGGAGTGCGCGAACCTGACATCGGGTGCGCACATCTTTGGCTACTATGTGAAGGATCCCACCCAATATGGCGTGGTCGAGTTCACCAGGCCGGAGGGAAAGCCAGTCTCCCTCGAGGAGAAGCCGAAGCACCCGAAGTCGCACTGGGCCGTGCCCGGCCTCTACTACTACGACAACAACGTCATCTCGATCGCGAAGAACCTCAAGCCGTCACCCCGCGGCGAGCTCGAGATCACGGACGTCAATCGCGTATATCTTGAAGCCGGCACGCTGAACTTGTCGTTGCTCGGCCGCGGCACCGCGTGGCTCGACACGGGCTCGCCCGACGCGATGCTCCAGGCGAGCAACTTCATCCAGACCGTCGAAGCGCGCCAGGGCCTCAAGATCGGCTGCCTCGAGGAGATCGCATACCGCAAGGGCTTCATCACGCTCGAGGGGCTCGTCGCGGCTGGCCGGGCGCTCGAGAAGACCGAGTACGGCCAGTACCTGCTCGAGCTCGCACGCGAGCACGGATGATCCCGTTCACGCGACCGAGCCTGCTCCAGGCGGGGCTGGCCAGGATCCAGGAGGCGTTCATCGGCGGCAAGCTGAGCGGCGATGGTCCGTTCTGCCGGCGCGCCGAGAAGTTCCTCGAGGATGCGCTCGGTGCGCGCCGCGCGCTCGTGACCACGTCGTGCACGCATGCGCTGGAGATGGCGGGGCTGCTCCTCGAGCTCGAGCCCGGCGACGAGGTGATCGTCCCGTCGTTCACGTTCGTTTCGACGGTCAATGCGTTCGTGCTACGCGGCGCGACGCCGATCTTTGCGGACATTCGTCCCGACACCCTGAACCTCGACGAGACCAAGCTCGACGCACTCGTCACCAAGCGAACGAAGGCGATCGTGCCCGTGCACTACGCCGGCGTCGGCTGCGAGATGGACGCGATCCTGGCGACGGCGAAGCGCGTCGGCGCGGCGGTCATCGAGGACAACGCGCACGGCCTGTTCGGTGCGTATCGCGGCAAGCCGCTCGGCACGTTCGGCGCGCTCGCGACCCAGAGCTTCCACGACACCAAGAACTTCACCTGCGGCGAGGGCGGGGCGCTGATCGTCAATGACGAAGCGTTCCTCGTGCGTGCCGAGATCGTGCGCGAGAAGGGCACGAATCGCAGCCGGTTCTTCCGGGGACAGATCGACAAATACACCTGGGTCGATATCGGCTCGAGCTACGTGCTGTCCGACATCCTCGGCGCGCTGTTGCTGTCGCAGCTCGAGGCACGCGACGAGATCCAGCGCCGACGCGCCGTGATCTGGAACCGCTACGCTGCCGAGCTCGGCGAGTGGGCGCGCGAGCGTGGCTTCGGTCTGCCCACGGTGCCCTCGTACTGCGATCAGACGTTCCACATGTTCTACTTGCTGCTCCCCGCACAGCAGCGACCGCTGTTCATCGAGCACCTGAAAGCGCGTGGCGTCCAGGCGGTGTTCCACTACCACTCGTTGCACCTCGCACCGATGGGGCTCGCGCACGGGGGCAAGCCCGGCATGTGCCCGGTCACCGAGCGTGTATCCGACGAGCTCGTGCGCCTGCCGCTGTTCAACGAGCTCACCGCGGCAGATCAGGGCACGGTCATCGATGTCGTGCGCAGCTTCGCGGCGTAGCGACGTGCGAGACCCGACGATCGCCTAGCGGGCGAGGTCCACGAGGCGGAGCTGGGATGTGCTCGCAGCGACGGGATGCTGCCGCACCAGGGCCGCGAGCTCGTCGGTCGCGATGCCGGCGAGTGCACGGTGATCGTCCTCGATCAGGAGGTACTCGGCCCGGGTGCCCGCGACGAACGGGGCGAAGGCAGCCGTGCCGCGCAGCCGTGCGACGCGCGGTCCACGAAGGTCGACGATCCGGTGGCGCGCGACGTCGAGCGTCTCGGGCCGGTTGACCCAGACGGCGACGGTGGCGTCGGCAGGGACGTGGGCGAGCAGGGACGCGTAGCGATCGGGCTCGGGCGTCCTCGGCGCGTGACGGAGGTACTCGATGTTGGCGAGCAGATCCGCGTAGCGACGGACCCAGCGCACGCGGCCGGGCGTGTCGCGGCCCTCGTAGATCAGCGCGCACGCGAGCAGCGCTACCGCGAGCGCCGGACCCGATGGGCGCGACGACGAGGTCCGCGGTCTGCGCAACGCCTCGACGCCGAATGCGAGCGCGGCACCGACGAGGATCGGCCACAGGAACGCGCCGGCGTAGGGGCGTGCGGTCGCGAGCTGACTCGCGATCCCGGCACTGCCCGCGACCGTCGCGATCGCGATCCAGCGCGTCGCAGGGTCGCGGATCACGCGGGCGAGCCCGAACCCGGCCGCGCCGATCGCGATGCACGCGGCGAGGATCACGAGGAGAGCGGGACGGTCCGGCGCGACGAGGGCGTACGCCTCGGCGGTCACCGAGCCCTTCGCCACGAACCGCACGATCACGTACGGCATCACGACCGCGAGTGGCACGCCGACGAGCGCGACGAGCCGGCGCAGGTCGAGGCGCTCGCGGCCGAGGACGCCGGCGCCGATCACGGCCGCGATCGCCACTGGCACGAGCTCGAGCCGCAGCGTCGCGAGCGCACCGGCGACGAGGCCGATCGGCCACAGCGGGTGCGTCTCGCGAGACGCCGCGAGGTCGCGGAGCGTGATGTGGAGTGCCAGGATCAGCGACGTCGCGAGCCACCGCGTCGATGGGTCGGCGGCGACGTATGGATACGATGCGGCAACGAAGATCAGGAGCATCGACCACACGCCGGTCGTCGCGTCGCGCGGACGGAGGCGCGTGACCGCGAGCCACAGCACGAGCGCGAAGCCGAGGCCGCTGTCGATCACGCGGAGCAGGTGCGCATCTCCGAGCACGTTCGCGAACGCGCCGGCCACGACCTGGCCGCCGAGCTGCGAGCTGCGGGCAAACCCGATCGGATCTCCAAGCGTGCCGGTGACGAACAGACGGCGGACCTGGGCGAGGTGGTTGCCGTCGTCGTCGAACGGGCGGGCACCGATGTCGCCGGCGGCGCCGAGTACGTGTAGCGCGGCGACCGCGACGAGCAGGAGCGCAGGGACGAGCCAGAACCGACTCTCGCGCGCATCGAACCAGGCGGTGATGCGGTCGCGGCGGCGGTCGCGATCGGCGAGCACCAGACCCGTGTGCAGGCCCGCGCCGGTGAACACGAGGATCGTCTGCGCGGCGTGGCCGTACGCGCCCACCGTCATCAGCACACCGGCGATCCCGAGCATGGCTGCGAGGCCCCAGTGGACGAGCAGCGCGGCAGAGATGCCGTCGAGGCGCGCGAGGCGCGCGAGCAAGAGACCGAAGCCATGGAACGCGCACACGAGCGTGATCACGCCCAGCCCGATCGCGAGCAGCGGCGACGGCACCGGGAGGAGCGACAGCCACGGCGCGACGATCACGAGGCCAACGAACAGCCGTGCCACGAGCCACGAGCTCATTGCTGCTCCCCGTCGGCCCACACGGGCGGAGCGGCGCTCGCGGCCTCACGAGGAACCAACGCGAGCCGCAATCTCATCGCGGCTCCCAGTCCGAACCACACGGGCCGTGCCATCGCGGCCTCACGAGGAGCCGACTCGAGGCTCGCGCTCATCGCGGCTCCCACTCGAGAGACTCGAGGCGTGCGGCACGGAGCTCGCGGATGTCCTTCGCCGGATCGGCCGTCGCGTCGAGCACGAGGTAGAGGTCGCGCCACGCTCCGCCGAGCCGCGCCGCCGGGACGACGACGTCGATCGTGAAGGTGCCGCGCTCGTCGATGACGACGGAGATCAGCCGATCGCCGTCGAGCACGACGTCGATCCGCGGACGGTTGGTGGTGGCGGCGAGGTTGACGACGCCGCGAGCCACCAGGCGCATGTCGGTCTCGCCGTGGACGCGCAGGTGGGCGCGGCGGTGCAGCCAGCGGATCGGTGCGCCGTCGCCCGGAGCCGTGGGCGTGGGCTGCACGACCGCGCCGGTGCGCGCGTCGAGCCGCATCATGCGGGTGAAGCCGTCGACGAACACGACGTCCTCGCGGCTGTTGAGCGACCACGCGGCGTGGAGGCCCTCGGCATCCGCGACGGCGCGGGCGTAGGCGGCGCGGCGCGCGGGCTCGGGGCGAGGATCGCCGAGGACCGCTCTCGGCCCATCGCCGAGGTCGAGCATCACCAGACCGTCGGCGTCGTGCAGCACCTTCGACGTCGTCGCCAGGGTCGCGAACGAGTCGATCATGTCGAGCGTGTAGGCGCTCATCACCTGGAAGATCTCGGCGTCGTTGTGAATGCGCCAGATCCAGAACGGGCGGTTGTAGAACGCGCGCGAGTGCTCCGAGCGGACGAACGCGACGTAGCGGATGCCCTCGCCAAGGAAGTACGCGCGCAGCGCCTCGGGACCGGCGAACATCGGCAAGCCGAGACCGGGGCTCGCGTAGCCCGGCGTGTCGAGGTTGACGATCACGTTGCGTCCGAAGTCGAGGTGCCCGGGCTCGTCGAGCATGACGGCCATGCGCGCGACCGGCGGCGCCGTCGACTGGAGGGCGGCGTAGCGCTTCGCCGCGGTGGCGGCGACCGGATCACCGCGGTGTGCATCACGGATGCTCGCGAGTAGCGCGCCGAACCGCTCGGGTAGGCCGTCGCGCTGGGCAACGAGCTGGATCATCAGCGCGGCGAGCAGCACCCAGCGTCCCACCGGTGCGATCCGCGACGGGCCTGCGAGGGCGCCGAGCTCGAGCGTGAACAGCACCACGAGCGTCAGCGTCGCGGGGAACGCGTAGCGCCACAGGTGGTGCGAGTCCGAGCCGACGAAGGCGTGGACCAGCAGCACGAAGCCGAGCACGCTTGCGACGAGCAGTGCGATCACGGGACGGGTCGGACGCGAGTCCCGCGCGAACACGATCACCGCGAGCAGCGGCGGCAAGATCACGATCGGCTGGGAGTCGATGAAGCTCCACACGGCGAACAGCAGCTCGTCGACCCACGACGGCGCGGTCGCGCGCAGCGAGACGCTGGCGTTCCACGTCCCCTCCATGACCGGGAACAGAAACGTCCCGCTCGACCGATACGACGCGATCCAGTACGGCACCAGCACCGCGATCGCGACGCTCGCAGCGAGCAGCCACGCCGTGCGCTCTGTGCGCCACGCCGCGGTCCACCCCGTGGTGCGTGCGGTCGTGACCAGCCGCGACAGCAGCGCGAGCCCGATGAACACCGCCGCGATCACCACGTAGTTCGCGCGCAGCGTGAACGCCGCCCCACCGACGAGACCGGCGAGCGCCCAGCGTTCGGCGACGACCGTCCGGTACAAGCCGACGAACACGACGACGCCGCTCCAGTAGCTCGCGGTGTTGATCGCGGTCTCCGGCATCAGCAGCACCACGAGCGCGACGATCACGGCCCACACCGGCTGCGTCCGCACCGCCCGCCCGTGACCGGCGAACAGCAGCAGCGCGAGGCCGAAGCACAGGCCTCGGTCGATCAGGTGCACACCCGCGAGCGAGCCGCGCGCACCGCCGAGGACCTGCAGCACGGTCTGGCCGCCGTAGGCGCCGAGCCGGCGGAACGAGAACGGCTCGATCAGATCGCCGGTGTCGAGCAGGCGCTTCACGAACGGCGTGTAGGCGAGGTCGTCGTCCCACGGGTTGCGGTCGAGGGTCGCGACGGCGCCGACGATCCGGATCAGCGCGATCCCGACGAGCACGGCGCCGACCACACCGAGCGCGCGTCGCTCGCGTAGTCCGTTCGCGGCGGTGACGATCGCGCACCAGCTCGCGACCGGCACCGTGAGCTCGCGCCACGCGAACGCGGCGACGCCGATCGCGATCAGCCCGAGGACGACCGGACGAGACAATCCATCGACCGCGAGGAACACACCGGCGACCGCGACGTAGCCGCACAAGCCCCACATCGCACGCATCGCGAAGCTCGAATCCTCGACGTGCGCGGCGCGGATCACGACGAAGCCCCAGCCGGACAGCACGCAGAACAGAAATGC
>JANOPP010000153.1:0-7694 GCA_031421915.1 Myxococcales bacterium
CACTCACGCACCTCGAGAACGAGAACAATGCTCCGACCGCGGCGCTTGAGGGTCGATTCTCGGGGGACACCCAAGAAACGGCCAGTCGTGGACACCTGACACCGCGGCGGTGTCGGCGATGCTCGATCGCCTCCTGCACCACGCCCATCTGCTCACGTGCGGACCACGGAGCTAGCGAACGAAGTTACGAGGCGACTTGCAGGACTGACCGGTCCCGATCTACAGGAACATCGTCCTGGAGCAGCTGGCCGGTTGTGACCCGTCCATGACTGGCCGGTTTTGACCTGTCCCCCGAGGCCGGTCGATCCGGAGCCATTCAACCGCTGTTTTCCTCGTCGAGAAACGCGCGTAGCTCGTCACACTTCGGTGCCTCGCCGAAGCCGAGCGATGATATGGATCTAGCGTGGGCCCGGTTGTCGGTATCGATCTCGGCACGACGAATAGCGCGATCGGCATCCTCGACGGTGAGCGAGTACGTCTGTTCCCCAATCCTCTCGGCGACGTGCTAACGCCTTCGGCGGTGGCACTCGACCCACGGTCTCGCATGCTGGTCGTGGGCCGGACCGCCAAGGACCTGATCGCAGCGAATCCCCACCTGGGTGCGACTCGGTTCAAGACGGAGATCGGTACCGATCGGAAGTACTCGATTGGCGATCGTTCGCTGTCGGCGATCGAGCTCTCTGCTCACGTTCTCGACGCACTTCGCAGCGACGCGGAGCGTGCCATTGGCCTGGTCATCAACCGTTGTGTCGTGACCGTGCCGGCCTACTTCGATGATGCTCAACGGCACGCAACTCGGCAGGCGGCCGAGCAGGCTGGATTTGCAGTCGAGCGGATCATCAACGAGCCGACGGCGGCTGCGATCGCGTACGGGATGCACAAGCGCGACAACGAGACGACATTTGCTGTTGTCGACCTGGGTGGCGGAACGTTTGACGCCTGCGTGATGGAGCTGTTCGAGGGCATCCTCCAGGTCAAGAGCGTCGCCGGCGAGAGTCGGCTCGGCGGCGAAGACTTCACGGCGGCGCTCGCACATCACATCGCGGCGCAGGTCGGCATCGACGCACCTGCGGAAGGAACGCTCGCCTGGTCCCTGCTGTACAAGCGCGCAGAGCTCGCGAAGCGCGCGCTCACACGGTGGCAGAGCACGGACGTGACGCTCAGCTCAGAGATCACGGGCGGGAACGAACGAGAGCTGCCGATCACCGTCGAGGAGGCGAATCGAATCTGGGAGCCGCTCCTTCAGCGACTGCATGCGCCTCTGAGATCAGCGGTACGTGGCGCAAACATCGATCGCACCGAGCTGGCCGAGGTGCTCCTCGTCGGCGGCGCGACACGATCACCTTCCGTACGGCGCACAGTTGCAGAGATCCTCGACCGCGAGCCAGTGACGCATGGAGATCCCGATCTGCTGGTCGCGGAAGGAGCGGCGATTCAGGCGGGCATGATCGATGGTGCGAAGGCCGTCGAGGAGATGGTCGTCACCGACGTCGCATCGCATAGTCTTGGCATCTCGTCATCGAAGCCGATCGGTACCAAGCATGTCGCTGGCTACTTCACTCCGATCATTCACCGGAACACGATCATCCCTACGTCGCAGTCGGAGTATTTCTCCACGCTCGAGGACGACCAGACCGAGGTTCGTCTTCAGATCTACGAGGGAGATGCCCGCCGCGTCGAGGACAACCGCAAGATAGGTGAGCTCCTGATACAAGGAATCCCTCGAGGCCGGGCGCCCAAGTCGTTCTACGTTCACCTCACCTACGACCAGAACGGCATGCTCGAGGTCCAGGCCGAGATCGAGGAGACCAAGGCGAAGGTGAGTGCCGTGTTCCGGCGCGAGGGAGGGCAGCTGACAGGCGGTGAGCTCGAGATCGCACGAGCTCGGTTACGCGCGGTGCGCGGCGATCCGATGGATCGGCCCCGCTATCGCGATCTGCATGCGCGGGCGAAGCTATTGTGGAGCGAGCTCAACCCGCAGCGACGCGACAAGCTCGATGTTCTTCTTGAAGCGTTTGAAGCCGCGATGACGACCCGTGAGCCGAAGCAACTCGAGCGGACCTACGAGAAGCTGCTCGCGTGCTGCGAGGAGGCGGATCGTGGCGAGCGATGGTGATCGTCCGTCGTTGCCAGAGACGCAGGATCCGTTCGTACTGCTCGGTGTCTCCGAAGATGCCGACGACAAGACGATCAAGCAGGCCTACGCAAAGCTGATTCGCCAGTACCGGCCAGATCGATCACCCTCGGAGTTCCAGCGCGTTCACGCTGCGTTCGACTACATCAAGGAGCTGCGCCGCGGTGAGGCGTTCGTTCACCGACGAGAGCAGGTGCCTGAGCCGGCGGCACCCAACAAGCCTGCCGAGCCCTCCGCGCCTGCCGAGCCCGCACACGATCCAGGGATCGAAGCACGAGCAGTTGCAGATCGGATGCGCGAGGCAGTGGCGGCCTCGCCCGAGGTCGCGGTGCAGATGATCGACGCTCTCCTCGACGAGAAGGGTGCGCTAGCGCATGCGGCATGGAACGACGAAACGGTCTCCCTGCTTGTGGGTCACCCCACCCTCAGCTGGACCCGCGTCCTACGCGCGACCGGTGATCGTCAGGCCGCGGTCGCGCTCTGGGAGCAGGCGTGGGATCACGCCTTTGCGACGGATCCCCCGCGAGCGTTCCAGCTCCTCGATGACACGCAGTTGCGCCTCGATGCCGCTGATCATCCGATGCTCGCCGAGCTCGTTCTCTCACGGATCGGAGCGCTCGCATGGAAGCGGTCCAGAGCACTCCAGGGTCTGCTCATCGAGTATCGCGACGCGCTCCCGCATCACCCCCGGATCGAGTGGGTCCTCGAGAGCGTCAAGCTCGAGGTGGACGCAGCGGTGGCGCTCGGCGGCGTTGACGCCCGACCGCTCGCCGAGCTCGTGCCGCTCCTTGTCGCGTCACGGCTTGGCTCAGCCGCGAGTTGCAGGGACGCGGCTCGCAGTCTTCAGAGCTGGATGCGCTCGGATCTCGACGCGACGTTCGCCTCGCTCGAGCAGTTTCGCGCCAGTACGGATCTCGATCCGTTGTTCGAGCTCCTGTACGACTACTTCCCGGCTGGTCGCTATCGGATCGATGCGTTGCCCAAGGACGACTTCGACCGCCTGACGAGGAAGCTCCACAAGATCGGATTTCAGCCAAGGAAGTGGCTGATTCGAGCCGGCGTCGCAGCGGTGTGCGCGGGAATTGGTGCGCTGGTAGGCGCCATCGTGCCGGTGGTGGCGCTGGTCTCAGCGGGTGTCGTGTTCCTCTCAACCGAGACTCAGCGATATCGCACGCAGGTCCGTCCGCGTCTTGCTCGAGCAAGTCTCGCATGTGGCGTGACCAGCGATGTGATGTCTCGATGGGTTCAGATCAACGGTGGCCTCTCCGGCCGGTTGTGGCGCTACGAGCCGGCGATTCGCAACGACACGGCGCTGTTCCTGTTCTCTGTGTTCGCGACTGCTGCCGCGACGCTCGGCGGCACCGACGACGGCTAGCGTTCATCGGTCGGCTGATCATTCACAACCGACGAGGACCGCGCCCTCGGCGCCGTCGCCACCGAGCAGCGTGCCGCTGCCTCCCGCGCCCCCTTCCCCCACCATCCCCATGAACGATTCACCCGCGGCGACTGCAATGACGCGCTCCGCAAAGGCTCCACTACCTCCGCCGGCTGCGGGGTTGGATGCGCCTTGTCCGCCGCTTCCTCCGGCACCTGGAAAGCCACCCGGCTTGCCGTTGGTGTTCGTCATCGAAACGCCCTGACCACCGATGCCGCCCATCGGCGCGTCGCCACCATGCCCGCTCGTCCCCAGGGTCGTCGCGGGGTTACCGGCGCCTCCAGCCTGACCTCCGATCACCAGATCGCCGCCGCTCGCCGCTCCACCGATTCCGCCGATGAACGTGCTCATCGGGCTGAGGTTGCCGTGATCTCCTCCGCCGCCGCCCGTGGCGCTCATCATCCCGAAGCTAGTGGTCCCTCCGCTTTGCCCGCTCGTCACCGTTGTGACGCCGTTGTCCCCACCGCCGCCGCCACCGCCGCCCCACGCCTTGACACGAATCGTCGGGCAGCCATTCGGCACGACATAGACGAACGGCCCGACGCCGAACGTCGTCACGAGGGAGGAGTCCGGAGGAAGGCCATCCGGGGGAAGCGCTCCGTCGATGGTCGCGTCCGGGGCCGCGGCGGCGGTCGCGTCGAAGCCTAGCCGCCCACACCCCGCGAGCTGGGCCACGAGGACCACCCATGCAGCGTTCCAGAGGCGCATCGTGATCCAACTATAGCCGTGTTCTCGAGCGCGTCGGCTACGACTTGATCTAGCGGCCCCGCTCGACGTCACCGAGCAGCTTCACGAGCTCGACAACACCCGACTCGGGGAAGGCGTTGTAGATGCTCGCACGTAGACCACCGACGGAGCGGTGACCACGCAGGCCCGAGAGGCCGCGCTCCTCGGCGCGAGCGAGCATGGCCTCCTCGAGGTCCTTGGTCGCGCCGCGGAATGTGATGTTCATCTGCGAGCGGCTCGCTGGCTCGGCGTGACCGCGCCACGACGTCGACGCGTCGAGGAAGTCGTAGAGGAGCTTGGCCTTGCGCGCGTTGAGCTCGGCCATCGCGGCGAGGCCGCCTTGCTCGCGGATCCACGCGACGACCTCTCCGATGATGTAGACGCCGAAGGTGTTCGGCGTATTGTGCATCGACTTCTCGGCGGCGTAGGTGCGGTATTGCGTGAGCGGTGGGAGGTCGCGGCTTCCTGAATCGATGAAGTCCTTGCGCCCGATCACGAGGCTGATGCCCGAGGGGCCGAGGTTCTTCTGCGCCCCCGCGTAGATCAGGCCGTGGTTCGCGAGGGCGAGCGGGCGACTGAAGATGTCGCTCGATGCGTCGCAGACGAGCGGGGCAGGGGAGTTCGCGGGTGGGGCGGCCCACTGCGTGCCATAGATCGTCTCGTTGCTCGTGTAGTGGACGTAGCGCGGCGCGGCCGAGTACGAGAGCGAGCTGGGCGTCGCGGTGTAATCGGGCGCGGAGGAACACGCCACGTGGACATTGCCGACGCGGCGGCCTTCCTCGATCGCTTTGCCCGACCAGACGCCGGTGTCGCAGTAGTCGGCAGTGGTGTTCTCGCCGAGAAAGTTCTCGGGGACCATTGCGAAGTGATGCGTCGCGCCGGCGGTGACGAACAGGATCGCGTAGTCGTCGCCGATGGCACCGACGTCGCGGATCGCGGCCTCGGTACGTTCCAGGACGCGACCGAATTCTTTGCCGCGATGGCTGTGCTCGAGGATGCCGATGCCCGAACCGTCGAGATCGAGGAGTGCAGCCTGGGCCTTGCACAGGACTGCTTCGGGCAGTGCCGCGGGTCCGGACGAGAAGTTGAGCTTCCTCGTCAGCGTCGGTCCTCCCAGTAGAAGACAGTGATCGCGATGCAGTGGAACGCCTCGTCCGAGGACTGGGTCACCACGATATCGGTCGCTTTCAGGTTGGGGTTATTGGCCATCCACGCCGAGACTTTCTCGCCGAGCTGGTCACGGTCCGCGACCATCGTGGCCGAGAACACCTTCACTCCGTTGAACTGTACATCCCGCCTCAGCGTCACCTGCCCCGACGTATTGGCTTGGTTCGCAGACATCTTATGCGCAAGCTAGCACGACACTCCGGACGCGGACGAATTCCCGGGGTGCACCCAGGGCGGTGATCATTCGTCGTCGTCGAGCGCGCGATCGAGAGCGTTGGCCAGCTTCTCGGCTTCCTGCGGCGACATCGACGTCGGCGTGAAAGCTTTTTCCGCGGTCTCGACCAAGGCGAGCATGCGCGCCTGCTCGACCGAGAGGCCAGACGAGTCGGTGGTGATCCACTCGTCGAGCTCTTCGGTCAGCCGCTTCTTGGGAGCGCGGGCCTCTTCGGACTTCGGTGTGATGCCCGCGGCTGGGGCACCGTGGCGGCGGTAGCTGATCGAACCGTACGCAGCTGAGAGGTCCTTCCGGAACTCGCTCATGTTCTGGTAGCGCTTGTTCGGATCCTTCTTCATGGCCTTGAGGATCACGGCCTCGGCCATCTCGGTAATCTCGCGGTGTGGCGCGAACTCGCGCGGCGACGGCGCCTCGGTATGGATGTGCATCGAGAGCACCTCGCTCGACTGCGGGGCCTCGAACGGCGGGCGACCGCACAGCATGTCGAACAGGATCACGCCGAGCGAGTAGACGTCGGCGCGATGGTCGACGTCCTCGCCGCGCGCGGCCTCGGGAGACATGTACTCGGGCGTGCCGAACACCGCGCCCTGGACGGTCTCGGCCATCAGCTCGTCCTGGATCAGGACCTTCGCGATGCCGAAGTCGAGGACCTTCACGAAGTCGTACGATTCCTCGCGCTCCGTGATCCAGGTCTGGTCCGGGGCCATGCGAACGAGATCGCGGCGACCGGGCTTCTTGAGGAGCATGATGTTGTCGGGCTTGAGATCGCGATGGATCACGCCGACGGCGTGCGCGGCCTCGAGCGCGAGCGCGATCTGGTTGGCGACGTTGAGTGCGCGGTGCAGCTCGACGGCGCCGTCCTTCTCGATCAGATCCTCGAGACTCTTGCCCTCGAGGTACTCCATGACGAAGTAGACCGGCCCGTCGGCGAGGATGCCGAAGTCGGTGACGTCGACGATGTTCGCGTGGTTGATCGACGTGGCGGCGCGCGCCTCGCGCAGGAACCGGTGGATCGCTTCCTGGTACCGCGCGAACTGCGGATGCAGGACCTTCACCGCGACCGGCTTCTTGATGTAGACGTGCTCGCCGCTGTAGACGGTGCCCATGCCGCCGCGGCCGAGGATGCGATCGAGGCGGTAGTTGCCGATCGACGTGCCCAGGCGTGCGATGTCGTCCTCCTCGACCAGCACGGCCGAGTCATGGAGACAGAACCGCTCTCCGTCAGGAAAGCGGGTGAAGCACTTCGGGCAGACTTTCATCTACCGGCCGAGCCTCGTCTGCATGAACAGCGAGATGTACCGGTTGTCGATCGGGCTCTGGCCCTCGGGCGGCTTGACGTTGAGGAGCGTGAACTCGAGCCCGATATCGAGCTTCTGGTTCGGCGAGAACTGGACACGACCGGTGACCGGGACCTGGAACGCGCCGGCCGAGGTGTCGAAATCGGGAATGCGGAGCTGGGCAAAGATCACGACGGACAGCGGCGCGATCGGGTTGGTCGCGATCCCGAGCGACGGGTTGAGGTCCGGCTTCGCTCCATTGGGGACGGTGCGCACGGTCACCACGTCCATCGCGTCTTTCTCGAAGATCTTGTAGCCCCGACCGATCGAGTTGAAGTCGATCGACATCAGGGTCTGGAGCGCGACGATCGCGATCTCTGGTTTGATCGCGTAGCGGAACGGGAACCCGAGATCGAGTGAGAACTGCGTTCCACCCGCCTTGAAGTCGCCGCTCGGCAGCTCGGGCTGGAGCATGCCGCTCGTCGGGTCATTGCAGTCCGAAGGCGTCGGCGAGATCTCGGCGCAGTACTCCGGGAGCGCCGTCCGGTGGATGTTCATCGCGAGCCGGATATCGACCACGTCGTAGAGCAGCGCGCCTTCGAACCCGGCGTAGAACGCGAACTGGTTGAAGTTGTAGGCGCTGGTGAAGCCACCGATGATCGAGAAGTTGTCGGTGTAGCCGTAGATGGCCTCGAGCGAGACGCCGAACGACTCGAACGC
>JANOPP010000154.1:0-12569 GCA_031421915.1 Myxococcales bacterium
GAGATCGCGGCGCAGCTACCGAAGCGCGACGCCGACGTCGCCGCCATCGAGGGCGAGCTCGCCACGGCCCGCTCCGAGCAGAAGCGACTGGCCAAGGCGATCGCGATGGCCGACGACGTCCCCGAGCTCGTCTCCGAGCTGAAGAAGCGCTCGATCCGAATCGCCCATCTCGAATCCCAGATCCTGGCGGCGAAGCGCACGCCCGACGATCTCGTGCTCCTGGTCGAGAAGATCGAAGGCTCGGCTCGCGCGAGGCTCCACGACCTCCGCACGGCGCTCGCCGACAAGCGTGACCTGCGCGAAGTGTTCCTCACCCTGTTCCCCGAAGGCCTCACGTTCACGCCCGCGCGAGCGCCGAACAGCAACCGTCAGATCTGGCGGATCACCGGATCCGCGAGCTTCGGTAGTTTGGTGGACCAAGTTGGTCCCGATTGCGTGGCGACCCCGACGGGATTCGAACCCGTGTTACCTGCGTGAAAGGCGGGTGTCCTAGGCCTCTGGACGACGGGGTCAGTGATCGATAGCGAAGCGGTTCAAGTACGGTTTGGAAGGAGAGTGAGCCCAGATGGTTTCGAACCATCGACCCTCGGCTTAAAAGGCCGGTGCTCTACCACTGAGCTATGGGCCCTTTGGGGACGGCAATCTGCCGGATGAAGGCTGAGATTGCAAGGTCAGGCCACGAGGGTCCGACCACAGGGGGCCTCATGAAGATAGCTGGTGGTGATCCACACGCTAGAATTGATTCCTTGAACGTGGGTCGGTAACGTAGCTTTCACCACATGGACAAGCGGGAAGCAGTTCGGGTCCCGGTCCGGGTCAAAGCCCGCTGCCGCTGTCACGGCGTGGTCATCGACGGGTTCGTCGAGGATCTGTCGAGGAGCGGGTTGTTCCTGCGCGCCCCCGAGATGATCGCGTCCGGCTCGTCGGCGGAGATCGATCTCGACGTGCCCGGGGAGGAGCCGCTCCACCTCGAGGCCGAGGTGGTTCGGATCGAGCACTCGGACGAGCGCGAGGGTATGGGCCTTAGGTTTGTCGATCCCGGTGCGAGCAGCCGCGGCCTGGCGAACCTGATGCTGCGCCAGCACGCGACGTCGTCTCGCTAGCGCTTTTCCCTGGCGATTCGATGGCTTGCGGCCTTGATCGCGAGGGGGTCGCGGATATGATGCCTCCGCGATTCCCTTGCTCCTGCCCGTGTCCGACTCGACGATTCCTGGCCCTGGTGGCGCCCCGCGTGGCAAGCGAGCCACCCGGAAGACCTTGCTCGCCTTGCGCGATGCGCTGACGCCGGGTACCCGCGATGGAGCGAGCCGGGACATCGGCACACGCGTCAATGCGCTGCTCGATAGCCGCCTCGCGGCAGGGAGCATCGTCGCGCTCTATGCGGCCAAGGGCACCGAGGTCGAGACGGCGTTGATCGATGCGCACGCGACGGCGGCCGGGATGCGCGTCGCGTATCCGCGGATCGTGCCGGGCGATCGGACGCTGGCGTTTCATGCGGCCGCGCGAGCGGAGCTCGTCACGGCGCGATTCGGTCTGCGCGAGCCGCGCGCCGATGCGCCCGTGATCGCGCTCGATCAGATCGACGCGTTCCTGATTCCTGGTATCGCGTTCGATCGCACGGGTGGACGGGTGGGCTGGGGACGCGGCTACTACGACGCGACGCTCACGAGTGCGCCGCGGGCGCTGCGGATCGGGCTGGCGTTCGAGTGCCAACTCGTCGATCACATCGCGCGCGAGGCGCACGATGTTTTAGTCCACTACATCCTCACCGAGGTCGCGACCTACTCGGTCGCGTGAGCCATGGACGCTGTCTTTATTCTCATCGGCGTGGCGCTCGGCTTGATCGCCGGCATGTTGGTCGGCACCAAGCTCGGCAAGGCGCGCGGTGACGGATCGGCCGCACGCGAGACGGCCGAACACGAAGCGCAGAAGATCCGGGCGGCCGCCAAGGCCGATATCGATGCGATCAAGCAGGCCGCCGAGGTCGACGGCAAGGAAGCGGCGCGCAAGCACAAGGCGGACCTCGACGAGGAGCTGCGTGGGCGCCGGACCGAGCTGCAGAAGCGCGAAGAGGGACTGGCATCGAAGGAGCGCGAGGTCGAGAAGACCCGGCGCGATGCCGATCGCCGCGCGAGCGAGCTCGAGAAGAAAGAGAAGACCGTCGACGGCAAGATCAAGCAGGCCGATGTCGCCGTCGAGAAGGCCGAGTCGGCACAGGTCGAGGCGCGCAAGAAGCTCGAGCAGATCGCGGCGTTGACCGAGGAGCAGGCGCGCAAGAAGCTCGAGGACGAGGTCAAGGCGCAGGCGTATGCGTCGGCCGCCGTCGAGATCAAGCGCATCGAGGACGACGCGCACAAGGAAGCCACCGCGCGCGCGAAGACTATCGTCGCGACGGCGATCCAGCGGTTCGCGAGCGAGTTCGTGCACGAGCGGACGGTCGCCGTGGTGCCGCTGCCGAGCGATGACCTGAAGGGCCGCTTGATCGGGCGCGAGGGTCGCAACATTCGTGCACTCGAGGCCGCGACAGGCATCGACATGATCATCGACGACACCGCGGAGTCGATCACGATCTCGTGCTTCAACCCGGTGCGGCGCGAGGTCGCGCGGCTCGCGATCTCGGCGCTCGTCGCGGACGGACGAATTCATCCCACCCGGATCGAAGAGGTCGTTCGCAAGGCGGAGAAGGAAGTCGAGAAGCTGTGCAAGGAGGCCGGCGAGCAGGCCGTGTTCGACCTCGGCCTGCACCGCGTCCACCCCGAGCTCGTGAAGCACCTCGGGCGGCTGAAGTTCCGACAGTCGTATGCGCAGAACGTGCTGCTCCACTCCGTCGAGGTCGGCTACCTCGCGGGGCTGATCGCGGGCGAGCTCGGCGCAAACGTCAAGCTCGCGCGCCGCGCGGGCCTGTTGCACGACATCGGCAAGGCTCTCGACCACGAGCAAGAGGGTCCGCACGCCGAGGTCGGAGCTGCGTTCGTGCGCAAGCACGGCGAGTCGCCGAAGGTCGCGCAGGCGATCGCATCGCATCACGCCGACGAGACGGGCGGCGTCCAGCCGACCGCGATGCTCGATCACATTGTCGCCGCGGCGAACAACCTGTCGGCGGCGCGGCCTGGTGCACGTCGCGAGCAACTCGCGTCCTACATCAAGCGGCTCGATGACCTCGAAGCGATCTGCAAGCGGTTCACCGGCGTCGAGCGCGCCTATGCACTGATGGCCGGACGTGAGATCCGCGTCATGGTCATGAACGATCAGATCGACGACGCGCAGGCGATCGTGATGTCGAAGGAGATCGCCCGTGCGATCGAGAACGAGGCGACGTATCCCGGCCAGGTCCGCGTGGTCGTCGTGCGCGAGACCCGCTCGTCCGACTACGCGCGCTGATGCGGGTCGCGCGTTTGCTCTGCGTGGTCGCAGTCGCGGCATGTGTGAGGCGCGCCGAACCACCGAAGGCGGCGCCCGGTCCGCCCGAGCTCTCGTGGAAGTCGATGACCCGCGAGCAGCGCATGGCGTACATGGAGAAGGTCGTCGTCCCCGAGATGAAGCCGCTGTTCGTAGCGATCGATGCGAAGCGGTTCGCGACGTTCAACTGTCGGACGTGCCATGGCCCGACGTTCGACGACGGATCGTTCGACATGCCGAACCCCGAGCTACGGATGCTGCCGGCGACCCCCGAGGGAATGATCCCGATCGTCCGCGAGAAGGGCATCTGGCTCGACGCGATGACCAAGCGGATCAAGCCACGCATGGCGGCGCTGCTCGGCCTCGCCGAGTTCGATCCGGACAACCCGCAGCCGGATGCGTTCGGCTGCCATGGCTGTCACCGGTTCGAGTGAGCGCGCACCGCGACCGACGGCGTATCGCCTTTGGTCGGTGACGGCTCGATCCACGGATGCTGGCGCACGATCGAGCGCGCCTTCTGGCGGAGCGCATCCGGAAGCTCGCCGCGGTCGGCCTGATCGAACGCGATCGCGAGCTCACCCGCAGTCGAGAACCGTGCCTCGCGCGACTTAGCCATCCCGATCGCGAGGACCGCCTCGATCTGCGGAGAGGCAGCGGCGATCGCGCCCGGCCGCGGCGGCATCTGGTGCACGACCATGTAGAGCAGCGACGGCATGTCTCGCGACGAGAACGGCACGCGGCCCGTCACGCAGCGATAGATCACGGCAGCGAGGCCGTACACATCAGCGCGGTGATCGATCGCGATGCCCTTCGCCTGCTCCGGCGCCATGTACGCCGGCGTGCCGACGACGCCACCCTGGGTCAACGTTCCGCTGCTCTCGCCGAGGAGAGCGACGCCGAAGTCGAGCACCTTCCACGGGCCGTCGTGACCGTCGCTCTCGGTGAGCCACAAGTTTTGCGGCTTGATGTCGCGATGGACGATGCCGGCGTCCTTCGCTGCATCGAGGACGATCGCCACCTCCCGCACCATCGCGCCGAGCCGCGCCCGCGACAGCATCTCCTTCTTGCGGAGCAGGTCGCCGAGCGACTCCCCCCGGAGGCGCTCCATCGCAAGGAACGGGATCGGATCCTCGGGGGTCGACGCTTCGAGGACACGGACGACGTGGGGCGTGTCGAGCGTGCTCGCGGCGCGGACCTCGCGGAGGAAGCGCTCGACGTAGTCACGGGCGCCGAGCAGCTCGCGGCGCAACAGCTTCACCGCCGCCGGCGCACTGGTCGTCGTGTGCGAGCCCTCGTAGACTTCTCCCATCGCGCCGCGTCCGAGCACGTTGCCGAGCTCCCACGCGCCGACGATATGCCCCGTGAACCGACCTGGCCCGCCGATCTTGAGCGCGCGATCGAGATCCTGGCGGAGCTCCTGGACCTGCTCGTCGCGCTGCGCCGCGAGCCTCGTGGCTTCCTGCAGCTCCTCGATCGCGCCGAGCGAGGCACGCCGGCCGAGGCGCGCCATCACGAAGGCGAGCACGTAGCCGCCCTGGAGGATCAGGTGACCGGCGAGCTGCGCCTCGAACGATGTGGTCGCGCGGAGCTGATAGAAGCCCGGATCATCGATCACACCGCCGAGGATCAGCGCGGTCTCGACGCCATGAGCGATCGCCGCGATCGCGTACATCAAGACGGCGACGGCGAGGTTCTCCGTGCGGCAGAAGAAGTACAGACCGAGCGTCAAGATCAGGGGAGCCGCCGACAGGTGGCCGACGTACAGCACACCGAGCTGGCCGCACACCACGCAGGTCAGTGCGAGGACGGTCATCTTCGATGGATCGAATCGCGCCGTGCTGCGCAGCTCGCGGTACAGCCAGAAGCTACCGACCACCCCGACCGCGAGGACCGCGAGCAGCGCCGTCGCGATCTGCCGGTTACCTGGCAGCGCGAAGATCATCGCGACCACGCCGGCGGCAACCACCCAGCCGACGCGGAGGAACGACCGCGTCCGCTCGACCTCCTCGTCGCGGAGCGCATCGCTCGCGGTGGTCATCGACGTCCGCGATCCGCGGCCGCCCGCGCTCGTCGAGATCGAGCTCACGCGTCACCCCAGCCGTGCCGCTTGATCAACGCGTCCGCACGCTTGCGGAGCTTCGGATCGAACCCTCCCTCGAGCGCGATCGTGAGCGTGTCCGCGAGCTCGACGCCGGTCGGGATTCTGTCGTCCGGCTCCTTCGCGAGCGCGAGCGCCACCCAGCGATCGAGATCCGGATCGAACGTCCCGAGCGCGGTCGGCCGCATCGGCATGCGATGCACGACCGCGTAGAGCAGTGCCGGCGTATCCGGCGCCGTGAACGGGTGTCGCCCCGTGAGGCAGCGATACGCGACTGCTGCGAGCGCATAGACATCCGCGCGCGCGTCGACACGCTTGCCCTGCGCCTGCTCCGGCGCCATGTAGCTCGGCGTCCCGACGATCCCGCCCTGCGTCAGCGTGCCGGTGTCGTCGACGAGGGTGGCGACGCCGAAGTCGAGGATCTTCCATTGCTCGCCGCCGCCGGGTGCGCGCGCGAGCATCAAGTTTTGCGGCTTGAGATCGCGATGCACGATGCCCGCGGCGGCCGCGGCATCGACGCCCGCCCCGGCGTGGCGCACCATCTCGACGACCTTGGCCGGGGGAAGGCGCGCGTCGCGGCGGAGCAGCTCGGCGAGTGTCTGGCCGTGGAGCCGCTCCATCGCGAGGTACGGCGTCGTCGACGTCTCCGCGGCGGCATCGAAGACGCGCACGACGAACGGCGACGCGAGCGCACCACTCGCCTTGGCCTCGCGAAGAAACCGCGCCACGTGCGTGGGATCGGCGAGCAGCTCGCGGCGCAGGAGCTTCACCGCCGCAGGTTCGTTCGTGGTGACGTGATGGGCCTCGTAGACCTCCCCCATCGCGCCACGGCCGAGCACGTTGCCGAGCTTGAACGAACCGTGCACCTGGTCGGTGTGCCGGCCGGGTCCGCCGACACGCAGCGCCCGCTCGAGGTCGGCGCGGAGCTCGTCCATCAGCGCCTTGCGTTGCGCGGCGAGCCGCGTCTGCTGCTGGAGCCCCGAGATCGACGTCAGCGACGCCTTTCGCATCGAGCGGCCGGTGTAATACGCGAGGCAGTAGTTGCCGGTCACGAACACCGCACCCGCGATCAGCGTCGTGCGTGACAGCGGGTCATCACTCGCGAACACGCCGGGATCCGGAACCACGCCGGCGATCAGCACGCCGGTGACCGCGAGGTAACAGGTGACGCAGGTGAGGAACAGGTACCAGACCGCACGCGCTGCCTCGCTGCGCGCGATGAAGTGGATCCCGAGCACGGTGATCATCGAGGCCGCGCTGAACACACCGAAGTACGCGATCGCGACGTGCGCGTTGATCACCGCGAAGATGCCGAGCACCAGCATCTGCTGACCGCTGAACTTGCTCGGATCCTTGAACCGCTGGTGGAAGTAGAAGCTCATCACGATGCCCCACACGAGGGCGGCGACGAACGCGATGTCCATCCACCACGGTGCATCGACGAGCGGCACGGCGCCGATTCCGGCGAGGCTGATCAGCCACCCGAGGGCGATGAACTGCCGCGTTCGGCGAACCTCCTCGTGGTGCAGGGCCTCGGCAGCCGTTGCCAGCGACAGCGACGCCCCCCCGACCGTCCGGACTGCGCGGGCAGAGATCCCGGTCTGGGTCGCGGTCGCAGGCACCGGCGCGGGACCGGGCTCGACCGCCGGACCGGGAGTGTGACCGAACGCATCTGCCACGGTCGCCTCGCCCGAGGTCACCCCCCACCCGGTCCCGGTCGTCAGCGACGGCATGGAGGCGACGGTGTCGGGACTGTCCGACGACGAACGCGGTCGGGATGCGACCGTCTCGGGGCTCTCCGTCGACGCACGCTCGGGGCGCTCGGTCACGGTCGCGCCTCCACCGGCTTCACCTCCCTCGCCTCCCTCCTCCGGGGGGTCCGAACTACCCACCCCTTGACTGTAGATGGTTTTTCCGCCGGCATCCGCCGGCGCGGTCATGCCGTACACTCGTCACGTGCCGGCGAGGATGTCGCGGTGACCGAGGCGCGCGTGTTCCCCCTGATCGAGGTAGGGCGCGAGCAGCTCGCGAGTCTGGTCGGTGGACCGATCACGAGCGTCGATCGCGTCGACGGTGGCCTCACCAACACGATCCACAAGGTCATCCGGGACAACGGCGACATCCTCACCGTCAAGCACTACGCCGGCGGCCGGGACGCATTCGAGGCCGAGCTCGCGACCCTCACGCTGCTCCACGGCACCCTGCCCGTCCCCGATGTCGTACACGCCGACGAGAAGCTCCCGGCGATCGTCTATCGCTGGATCGACGGCATCACGTTCAACGATCTGCGGCGCAACGAATCCCCGGCCGCGTTCACATCGCTCGCCGAGCCGCTCGGTCGGCTCCTGGCGTGGCTCGCACGCACCGACGCGACCGAGCCGTTCGAGCTCGCACCGGTGCTCGAGCGCGCGTACGCCCAGCTCACCGAGGGCAGAGCGCACGACCGCCTCGGCGCACCGCTCGCCGATGCGCTGCGCCGCGGGATCGAGGCCGCCGAGCCGCGGCTGGCGTGGGGCAACGTCTGCCTCGTGCACGGCGATCTCAGCGGTCGCAATCTGATCGTCCAGCGCGCCGAGAAGGATCGCTGGCGAATCAACGGCCTGATCGACTGGGAGGCAACGACCACGTTCTCACCGCTCCTCGACCTCGGCAGCCTGTTCCGCTACGCCGATCGCTACGACGCGGAGTTCCGCGCCAGCTTCGAGCGCGGCTATCGCGAGGCCGACGGCCACCTGCCCGACGACTGGATGCGCACCGCGCGCCTCCTCGATTCGACGCTCCTGATCGACACCCTCGACGACGAGCAGGAGCAGCCCGGCGTCTACGCCGACTGCCGCCACCTGCTCGCGAAGCTCGTCGCCGACCTCGCCGCCTGACGCATGCGCATCGTTGCGATCGCCGACACGCACATGTTCACGTCGGACCTCGTGGTCCCTGACGGCGATGTCCTGATCCACGCGGGCGACATGTGCCGTGGCGGCGACCTCGACGAGATGCGGGAGGTCGCCGAGTGGCTCGCCGGTCTCCCGCACCGCCACAAGATCATCGTGGCAGGCAATCACGACTGGTGCTTCGTTCACGAGCCCGCCGCCGCGCGCTCCCTCCTCGGTGGCATGCACTACCTCGAGGACGCCGCGCTCGAGCTCGAGGGTCTCCGGTTCTACGGCAGCCCGTGGCAGCCCGCGTTCAACGACTGGGCGTTCAACCTCCCGCGCGGCGCACCACTCGCCGAGGTCTGGAACCAGATTCCCGCGGGCCTCGACGTCCTCGTCACGCACAGCCCGCCACAGGGTCTCGGCGATCGCTCCCCCGTCGGTGGCCGTACCGGTTGCGCGGATCTCCGTCGCCGGATCACGGCGGTCACACCGCGCCTCCACCTGTTCGGCCACATCCACCAGGACGGTGGCCTGTGGACCGAGGGCGCCACGACCTTTGCGAACGTCACGACCTGGGAGTGCGAACGTCCACCAACGGTGATCGATCTCGACGGCACGACGATCACAGCGGTGACCGTCCCTCCGCACGGTCGCAGCGACGACGACGACGAGACCTGGTAACTTTGCGCGGCAATGTCCGCTGCACTTCTCGACGAGCTCCAGCTCCGCGGCCTGATCGCCGATGTCACCGACCGCGAGGGGCTCGCCGAGCTGCTCGGCAAGGGCACCGTCGCGCTGTACGCCGGCTACGATCCGACCTCGTCGAGCCTCCACGTCGGAAACCTCGTCCCGACGATCATGCTCAAGCGGTTCCAGCTCGCTGGCCACCGGCCGATCGTCGTCGTCGGTGGCGCGACCGGCATGATCGGCGACCCCTCCGGCAAGAGCGACGAGCGCAACCTGCTCGACGACGAGACCCTCGCCGCGAACCTCGTCGGCATCGGCGGTCAGCTCTCGCGCCTGCTCGACTTCACGCACCCGACCACCGGCGCGCTGATGACGAACAACGCGGACTGGACCCGCGGCGTCACGTTCCTCGAGTTCCTCCGCGACATCGGCAAGTACCTCACGATCAACTACATGACCGCGAAGGACTCGGTGAAGAGCCGCCTCGAGGGTGACACCGGCATCAGCTACACGGAGTTCTCGTACATGCTGCTGCAGGCGTTCGACTTCGTGCACCTCGCGAAGTCCCACGCGTGCCGCCTCCAGGTCGGCGGCTCCGATCAGTGGGGCAACATCACGGCGGGTTGCGAGCTCTCACGCAAGATGGGTGGCCGCCAGCTCTACGGCCTGACCGCGCCGCTCCTCCTCGACTCGACGGGCCAGAAGATGGGCAAGACGTCGACGGGCGAGCGGGTGTGGCTCGATCCCCAGCGCACGTCCCCGTACGCGTTCTACCAGTACTGGTTCAACCGCGCCGACGACGAGGTCCCGCGCCTCCTCAAGCTGTTCTCCCTGCGCCCGCTCGCCGAGCTCGACGCCGTGCTTGCCGAGCACGATCAGGATCGAGGCAAGCGTGTGGGGCAGCGCGAGCTCGCACGCGCACTCACGAGCTGGGTCCACGGCGACGCCGCGATCGCGACCGTCGAGGCCGCGGCTCGCGTGATGTTCGGTGGCTCGCTCGAAGGCGTCACCGACGCCGTCCTCCAGCAGCTCGCCGGGACCGTCCCGACCGTCGACATCCCGCGCTCCGAGCTCGATGCCGGCATCGGCCTGATCGATCTCCTCGCGCGCACGGTCTGCAAGTCCAAGGGTGATGCGCGCCGCCTGATCTCGCAGGGTGGCGCGAACATCAACAACCTCAAGATCACCGACCTCGAGCACAAGGTGACGTCCGCGCACCTCGCGACGACCACGATGCTCGTCGTGCGTGCGGGCAAGAAGGACTACTGCCTCGTGCGCGTGACCTGATCGGTCAGCGACCGAAGCAGACGGAGATACTGCCGCCGCCGACGCGGTCGCGGTCCTTGCACTCCCAGCCCGCCCCGAGACGATCGCAATCAAACTCGGGGCACTGGAACAGGCAGATGCCGCCATCGCGGTCGATGCAGTACGAGTCCGGGGTGCAATCGCTGTCGCTGTTGCACTGGATGCTGCAGAAGCCGCCCGGATAGTCGTCGACATCGGTGAAGCAGCGGTCGTCGCAATCACCGTCGACGGCGCAGCGCGCGCCGATCAGCTCGTCGATATCGCCATCGTCGCGGCCACACGCGGCCGCGGTCACCAGCAACGCGATGATCAGGATCGTTCTCATGAGTGTCCTCCCTGTTTGGTCATAGCCCGACGACGATCTCGTACGCGGCCGGCGTCGTGTCCCAGATCGTGAGTGTGCCTGCGTTTCCTGCGCCACTGAGCCGGATGCCGGGCGTCTTGTCCTGCTCGCTCGTCTTCGCGTCCTCGATCTCCATCCGATCGTCGTCGCGCCGCGACGGATCACCGACCTCCATCTTGTACCCGGCCTCGCCGTCGAACAGTGCGACGTCGGTCGGTGGCGGCTGCGCCCCACCCGACTCGCCAACGCCCGCCTTGCAGGTCACCGTCACCTTCGCGGTCGTCGCACCGCGCTCGCGCTTCATCGTGCCCTTGCATGTCGAGCCCGAGAGGATCGTCGGGTGATTGGAGCGGATCACCTTGCCGTCGAACGACGCCGTCGCCGCATCCGCATTGGTCTGGACGATCTGCTCGCCGCCGCCCGCGTTGCGCGCAGGACCGGGACCGCCGCAGCGCAAGAGATCGATCGACTCGCCACCTGCGTCGAGCACCGCAGAGTCGAGCTCCCAGACGTCGCGATCCTTCCACGCGCGGAACGAGACCGTGCCGCGCCCCTTGCTGCCGGTGTACGGCAGGTTCCAGCTCGCATTGCCGCTGCTGCCCGACGTCTTCGTGCTGCCGCACGCGAGGCCGATCCGTGCGGGGTGCGCATCCTCGCCGATCAGCGCGACCGCTGGCGGGCACCGCAGCAGCGCTGCCGTCACCTCCTCGTCGTGTCCTCCGCAGGTCGCGAGGAACGGTGTGGCGGCCCCCACGCCGAGCAGGACCAGGACGACCACCGGGAGCCCGAGCAGCGCATTGCGGAGGCGTGCCATGAGCCAAACGATAACGCAGGTCCCCCCTCCCGGGGACGTCAGCGCGCGCCGGACTCTCGCTCGAGCGCTTCGACTTGCTTCGCGAACGCGGCGCCGTCGAACGTGCGCTTGCGCTTGTGCATCCTCGCGTCGTGGTCCAGCGCCGACCGCAGATGCTTGTAGTCAAGCTTGCTCCCATCGGGAGCCACAAAGGTCGCGATCCTGACGGTCTTCATCGATTCGAGCGGACAGCTCGATGCGCCACAGTTATCGGCCGCGGATCTACTTGGCCGCGCTGCCCGAAGCACTGCCCGCCGCGCTTCCGCCTGCATCGCTGCCACCGCCGGGCGGCGGTCCGCCCATCATCGGGCCCGGCTTGAAGGTCGACGCCGCGACCTTGTTCTTGATCGCCGGGATCTTCTTCACGTAGGCAGCGATCGCGGCGAGGTCCTTGTCCTCGAGCTTGCTCCAGCCCGCGAGATAGAACTGCATCGGACCCTGGATGACCGTGCCGTCCGGGCGGGTCATCGTCTTGATCGCTTTGGCGATGTCCGCCTCGCTCCACTTGCCGATCCCGGTCTCGGGATCGGAGGTGATGTTCGAAGCGTAGAGCGTTCCGGTGCCCATCATCGCAATCTCGAACTCCATGCCGCCGGCGTACGGACGCGTCGGGTCGGGACCGCGAGGCGACATCGGGTTGTGGCAGGCCGTGCAGTGCATGAGGGTGACGAGGTACTCGCCGTGCTTGAGGGGATCGTCGACGACGTCCGGCTCGTTGGCGGGCTTGGGTCCCGTCATCTTCGGCATCTTGAGGTCCTTGGTCGGAGGCACGACGTTTTCGACAGCCGGGACGGTCCGGAGGAACGCGACGAGCGCCTTCGCATCGTCATCCGTCATCCGGTTGAAGTTCATGAACGGCATGATCGGATACATGCTGTCGCCGTTCGGCCGGACGCCCTCGCGGATCGCCGCGATGATCTGCTCGTCGGTCCAGTTGCCGATGCCGCTGCCCTTGTGAGGCGTGATGTTCGGCGCGATCCAGGTGCCGAAGACCTCGGGAACCTCCAT
>JANOPP010000155.1:0-8872 GCA_031421915.1 Myxococcales bacterium
CGGATCGCGCTCGCGGTCGCGGTCGCCAAGGCCGAGTCGGGCTTTCGCCCCACGATCACGAACACCGCGGGCAACGCGCACGGCATCGATCGCGGTCTGTGGCAGATCAACAGCTACTGGCATCCGAACGTGACTGCCGCGTGCGCGTTCAGCCCGAGCTGCAACGCACGCGCGATGGCGCGGATCAGCAGCAACGGGACGAAGTGGAGCCCGTGGTGGACGTACAAGAACGGGAAGCACCGTCCGTTCATGACGCAGGCGCGTGCCGCGCAGGCGGCAGTCTGCCCGTAGCCCCGTGATTCTCGGATACGATGGCCGCCATTCATGCGCCCATCGTTCCTGTCCTCGGTTCTAGCCACTGCATTGTTTGGTCTCGGCGCGTGCACCGGTGCTCGCACGCCCTACACGACGACCGGAGGCGCCCTTCAGCTCTCGAAGGTCGTGCTCTATCGAAACGGCGTCGGCTACTTCGAACGAGGCGGCAAGGTCGACGGCGACACGCTGGCGATTCGCGTGCGCAAGGATCAGGTCAATGACCTGCTCAAGAGCCTTACCGTCGTCGAGAAGAACGGTGGCCGCGCGGTCTCGATCTCGATGCCGCTCGATCCGCGGTCGTGGGCAAACGGTGCGATCGCGACACTCGGACCGGGCAGCGGCAGCCTGTTCGAGGTGCTCGACAAGCTGCGTGGGACCGACGTCACGCTGAAGACCGTCGACGGTGACACTCATCGCGGCCGGATCCTGATCGTCGAGGCGCTGGCCTCGGACGGTCGCCCGAGCGGGCCGAGCGACGACGCCAGCGACGACGAGCAGGACTACAAGGTCACGCTGATCGCCGAGCAGAAGCTCGCCGTCGTGCGGCTGTCGGCGGTCGCCGGTATCACCCTCCACAACGGAGATATCGCGCTGCAGTTCCAGCGCAGCCTCGACGCCACGGCGGGCGAGGGGATGTTCCAGCAGGTCGACGTCACGATCCGCCTCGCGGGTCGCAAGGCGAACGATCTGGTCGTGAGCTACGTGGTCAGCGCACCGATGTGGAAGCCGACGTATCGCGTCGTGCTCCCCGAGGCGGGCAAGGGGAAGGCGCTCCTCCAGGGCTGGGCCGTGGTCGACAACACGACCGGCGAGGACTGGAACAACGTCAAGCTCGCGCTGACGTCAGGCGCACCGATCGCGTTCCGCTACGATCTCCACACGCCGCGCGACGTGCAGCGCACGGATCTGTCGGCGGTCGGCACGCAGCGTCGTGCGACGGTGTCCGTCGGCGAGGCCGGCTATAACCAGCCGGCGCCGGATGCAGCGCCCTCGGTGTCGGCGCCGGCCACGCCCATGGCCGAGGCGTCGAGGGCGGAGGAGCGCGCCGCGAGCAAGACCTCCCGGCCATCGCCGAGGAAGCCGGCAGCGACCAAGGATGCGAAGAAGAACATGGGCCGAGCCGGCGGCGCTCCGAGCAACGGCGACTGGGGCGAGTCCGACGCACCAGCACCGGCGATGGATGCGTGGGATGGCAACCTGCCGGTCGGCGGCGCAGTCGATGCCGATGCACTCGCACGATCGATGGAGGCGCGCACGCGCGCGGCGAGCATCAGTGGCCTCACGCGCTACGACCTCGAGGAGAATCTGACGGTTCCCGACGGAACGTCGACGATGGTCGCGATCATCAACGCCAACGTCGAAGGCGAGGAGACCTTCTTGTTCCGGCCCGGTGGTGCAGGGCAAGGCTACGAGGCGAACCCTTATCGAGTGATCCGGTTCAAGAACTCGACGCCGTTCGCGCTCGAGTCCGGACCGATCTCGATCTACTCGGGCGGCAGCTTCGTCGGTGAGGGCATCAGCGAGCCGGTCAGCGCCGGCGTCGCGGTGACGGTTCCGTTCGCGGTCGAGGCGAGCCTGCTCGTCGCGTCGAGCCTGCAGTACGGCGGCGACGAGATGCGGCTCGTCAAGATCGTCCGCGGTGTGATGGAGATCGAGAACTTCGCGCGCCGACAGACGACGTGGGAGATCACGAGCCAGCAGCCGCGCACGACGGAGACCACGCTCTACGTTCGCCACCCCAAGGCAGGCGGTAGCTTCACGCTCGTGCCGCGCCCGGCGGGCACCGAGGATCTCCCGGATGCGTACTTGATCCCGATCAAGCTCGCGGCCGGAGCGACGACCGCCAAGCAGGAGGTGATCGAACAGACGCCGTCGCGCAGCACGCTGTCGATCTGGGACACGCGCTCGCTGTTCCTGCTCGAGGGCATCCTCGCGCAGGGCACGCTCGATCGCGGCATCCGCGCCAAGCTCGAGCCGATCGTCAAGCTGCGCCAGGAGGTCGGCAAGATCGACACCGAGATCGAGGGCAAGACGCGGACGCGCGGCGAGCTCGACCAGCGCGCGCAGGAGACGCGGGCGAACCTCGAGGCGATCAAGCGTGATCCGGCCGCGACCGCACTCCGCAAGAACCTCGGGGACCGCCTGAACCAGTTCTCGAAGGACGGCGACAAGCTCGGTCGCGATCTCGTCGAGCTGCAGACCAAGCGCACCGAGAAGAAGATCGCGCTCGAGGACATCATGCAGAACCTCGAGCTGACGCCCAAGGAGCCGCTCGCTCCGAAGAAGTAGGGGCTAGATCTTGGTGACGTGGTACGCGATCGCGTCGCCGCAGTAGCAGGGACCACTCGCGTAGCTCACCGTCGCGAGCAGCAGCCGCGACGTCGGTTCCCACGCGACGGTGATATCCCGCGTGGTGCTCGGATAGCAGCCTTCTCCGTCGACGCTGGGGTTCTTCGCCGCGGGGAACACTGCCTCGACGGGGAACGTCCGCTGCCACACGACCGTGCGCGCCGCGGTGTCGATGATCCGGATCGCCTCGCCGTTGGCTTCGCCGACTAGCCTTTGTCCAGCGCCGGAGAACGTGGTGCCGTCCAGGTCCGAGAACACGTCGACCGCCACGAGGGACCGGAAGCCACCCGTGTCGAGGACCCGCTGGGCCGCAGCCGCGCGCTTGGCCATCTTCGCGCTGAGCTTCGTCCACCCCGCGTCCTCGGGCTCGAGGTACTCGTCCGGTGTCAGCACCGTGTACGACGCCGTGATCTTCGAGGACTTCGCGCTGACGAGCTGGATCGAGAGGCCAGGATAGCCGCGGCCGCCGTCATCGGGGATGTGGCGGATCGCGATCATCGATCCATCGGCGGAGACCGCCGGGAACCCGGCGTCCCATGCGCATGTCGGATCCTCGGAGCTCACGACGCATGCCGCGTTCACGGTCGGCACGAGCGCGCGGGGCACGACTGGCAGCGGCTCTTCCAGTGCGGCGGGTGGTGGCGCGGCAGCGGGCAGCGCGGGCGGCGCGAGCGGCGCGGCCGCCTGCACCACGACGAGTGACGGCACCGCGAACGGCAGCACCATCGGCTGCGCGGGCGCGGACACGTGGACTACCGGGTGCTTCGCGCGCTGCAGTGCGATCGTGGTGACGACACCGGCGCCAAAGACGGTGGCGAGTGCGGCCGCGACGCCGAGCGTGGCGCGCCTGCGAGAAGTCAGCGTCGGGCGGTGGAGATCGTGCATTGCGTGGTGGTCTTTGCATTGCCCGTACCGCCCGCAACTCTGCGGGATCACGGGGCCGCTTGCCGCGCGTGTCCCGAGCGACACGACGCCTGTGGTTGCACAACACGAGCACGATCGTGAACGCACCTGCACGATGACGGCTAGTCGCGCAGCGCGCCGGCGATCCGCGTCGTCACGGCGACGAACAAGTTCCGCATGAAGAGCGCGAAGACGACCTGCGCACAGGTGATCGCCGCGTTCCCGTGACTACGCTCCCGCTTCGGCGGTCGTCAGGTGCTTGCTCGCGACCTTGTCGAGCCAGTCGCGAATGAACGCGGCGTACTCGGCGGTCTCTTCCTTGGTATCCGGAACCGGGAACAGCGTCACGCCCAGCATGGCGTTCTTCGCGACGACCTTGTCGTAGGTCGCCTTGATCGCGGATGCGGTCTTGGGGCCGATGAAGCCATCCTCGTCGAGCGTCCCGAATCCAACGGTGGTCGCGAGGCGATTGAGATCTCGCTGGAGGCCGACGAACTCGTCGTGGGTGGCGCCGGCGCCGTAGACGATCGCGCCCTTCTCGTTCCAGTCCTTGCCGGCGCCCTTCTTGTAGAGGCGGAGCGGCGTGACCTCGAGCGCCTTCGACGCGACGTCGTGCAGCCAGTCACGGATCTGCTCGGTGTACTTCGTGAGGTCCTCGGGACCGTTCGTGGTGAACGCCGCGGGTGTCATCAAGGAGTTCTTCGCGAGGACTGCCGCGACGACCTTCTCGAGGGCATCCAGAGTCTGGGGCCCGACGGCGCCATCGACCTTCACAGGTTCGAAGTTGGCGACGGGCGCGTAGAGGTTGAGATCGGCCTGGAGCATTCGGAGGGTTGAGCTCGACATGCCGGGAGCCTAGGCGGGAGTAGCCGGTAAGACCCGGGAGTGAGTGGTCTTTCACCCCGATGTCGGACCGACGAGCTACGTTGCGTGCATGGGAATCGAAGCAACCGGCAAGCTGCACACAATCTTCGAGACAAAGCAGGTGTCGGAGCGCTTTTCGAAGCGCGAGTTCGTCATCGAGATGTCCGACAACCCGAAGTACCCGCAGGTCGTACTGTTCCAGCTAACGGGAGACCGTTGCGCGCAGCTCGACGGCCTCAACGTCGGAGACCAGGTCTCGATCGAGTTCAGCCTTCGCGGTCGCGAGTGGAAGAGCCCGTCGGGCGAAGTGAAGTACTTCAACAGCCTCGACGTGTGGAAGATCGAGGCCCGCCGCGCGGGCGCGTCGAACAACGGCGGCCGCCGCGGTGGTCGTGACGCCGGTGACCCGCGCGATGCTCCCCCAAGCGACTACGAGCCGCGCCCGAGCGACGGCGCCTCGCGCGACATGGACGACATTCCGTTCTGATCTGCGCAGCGACTACGGATCGGACGGGAACACGTAGATCCTGCGCGTTACCCGATCGGTGACGACGATGTCGGGGATCGAGTCGTTGTTGAAGTCTCCCCGCACGCTGAGCTGCGCGCTCGCGCCGGGCAGGGCGACGAACACCGGCGGCTCCAGTAAGCCGTCCGATCGCCCGCGGAAGATCGCCAGCGCGCGGTCGAGCCCGGTGCGGACGGTGATCACATCCAAGGACCCGTCGCCATCGATGTCCCGCATCGCGAGGGCACCCCCGAGGTTGACCAATGACGTGGTCGAAGCCGCTGCAAATGTGCCGTCGCCGGCACCGCGCATCACGCCGATCTTCCCTGGCATCCCGCTGCCGCCGTCGTTGACGACGAACACGATGTCGTTGAACCCGTCATCGTTGATATCTCCGACCTCGAGCTCGTTGACCGGCGACGTCATCAACAACTGGGAGCTCGAGAGTCCTGAGGACATCCCCTGGAACAAGGTGATGCCGGAGGTGCCACCGATCGCGACGTCGGCGAACCCGTCGTTGGTGAGCCGACCGGCCGAGACATCCAGGCCCCCGCTCGTCCCCGTCGAGCTGACCCTGGAGAGCATGAAGCTCGCGTTGTAGCGGTATACCGACACACTGGTGCCCACGGTCACGACATCGGTGATCGGCCCATTGGTGACGTTGGCGATCGTCGCAATACTGCCGATCGTCGAGTCCGTGAGCGTCGAGATCATCATTGGACCCCCGCTGTACCCGAACGTCGTGATGCCGCTGCCGCTCCCGACGATCAGCTCGACGCTCGGTGAGGAAGCATCGAGGTCGAACGCCCGGAGGAACGTCGGGTTCCCGAGGGCTGGACCCGGCATGGTCGGACTGAACGAGCCCAGCGTCTGAAGATACGCCTGAACGGCACCGTTGGTGCCCGTCTGCAGGTAGATCAGATCGAGGTCGCCATCGCGATCGTAGTCGCCGAGTACGCCGTCGACGGGAAAGCCAAGTGCGCCAGGTGTGTCGAACGCCAACGGCTGCCGATAACAGATCTCGCCGACAACCGCGATGCCGTTGCCACACATCGGCGGCGCACCATCGATGCCGGGCAGGGAGTCGGAGACGGCGTCGGAGCCCGCACCGTCCCCGCTCGCCGAGCAGTTGGTGCCGGGCGTCGCGCACATCCCGGCGGAGCACTCGAGTCCGCTCGGGCACGGGTTGGCGCCGGCCGCGCAGCGGTAGTAGCAACTCTCCGTCGTCGGCTGGTAGCAGCCAGCCAGGAGGCAGGCCACGAGAATGCTGCGCATCTGCCACCATGATACTCGACCCCGACCTCGACTGGCCGACGCAGAATCGAGTGTTAGTGTCTCTCGTGATGAGACGGATCCTCGCGGGTGGGCTGTGTCTGGTTCTGATGTCGGCGTGCTACCGCGAGAGCACGCCACCGATCGCGAACGCGCGCGATCCACTCGTGCAGCGCGCTGCGCAGACCTGCAGCGCGAATGATGATCTACGTCACCCTCCGTTCGAGCCGACGCCGGAGGGTCGCCTTCGCACACACACCTCGGGTTCGCTCTCTGGCACCGACCAGCGCACCTGGGCCGGTCCGCCGATTCCGTCCTACGTCCCGCAGCGCCTCGGAACCCTCGAGCTGTTCATCCTCGATCCCGCAGATCGCGGACACCTCGCGTTCTATCGCGATCCGTACGACGTGGGGAGCTGCAACCTGCGCGACAACCGCGACATGAACTGCGCGTACGAGGCGCGCCACTACACCGAGCGCGGGAAGCTCGCGTGGTCCCTGCGGCTCGACGAGGTGATGTCGCGTCCCGATCACCTCGAGATCCAGGACATCCGGCTCGCCGACGGCGTGCTCTATTTCAACGAGGCGTGTCAGAGCTACGCGGCGGAGTCGGGCAACAAGTGCTCGTCCCTCGTCGCCGTGAATCCGAACACGCGCCAGGTCCTGTGGCGGACGGACCCGCTGGTCTCGAACGGCAGGTTCCTCGTGCGCTCCTGCTACATCGTCGCCGGCTATGGCTTCACGGCCGAGCCGGACTGGGTGTCGCTCGTCGATCGCGGCACCGGCACCGTGAAGCAGAAGCTCTGGGTCTCGAGCGCGCCCGAGCAGTACTCGCTCGTCGCCGGCGATCAGCTCCACGTCACGCTGTACGCCGGCGGAACGCGCCGCTACGCGCTCGAGGGCTTCGACACCGACGCGGGTCAGCTGCGCGACCTCGACCCCGCCGAGTACGGCGGCGCGAGCTACGGCGGCGCGAGCTATGGCGGCATGGGCTACGGCGGCATGGGCTACGGCGGCCAGACCTATGGTGGCCGCCCGCTCCGCCTCCGCAAGTGACTAGCGGCGACGAACGCTCTGGATCACGACCGGCGTCTGCGGAGCGTCCTTCGCGAACGGTCCCGACGGGCCGGTGCGCTCGGCCTTGATCTTGTCGACGACGTCCATGCCGTCGGTCACCTTGCCGAACACCGCGTAGCCCCAGCCCTGGCCGTCCTTGGCCTGGTGATCGAGGAACGCGTTGTCGGTGACGTTGACGAAGAACTGCGCCGTCGCCGAGTGCGGATCGCCCGTGCGCGCCATCGCGACGGTGCCGCGCGTGTTCTTGAGGCCGTTCGCCGCTTCGTTCTGGATCGGCGCCTGGACCGCACGCTTCTCGAGCTGCTCGTCGAAGCCGCCGCCCTGGATCATGAACGTCGGGATCACGCGGTGAAACACCGTCCCGTCGTAGTGCTTCGCGTCGACGTAACGCAGGAAGTTCTCGACCGACAGCGGCGCTTTCGCCGGATCGAGAGCGATGACGAACGAGCCGTGGTTGGTCGTGACGGTGACGGTGGGATCAGCCATCCGCGCAGCCTAGCAACGCCGGCGCTAGGTGCGGAAGCTGGGATCCGTGCGATCGAGCTTGCGTAGCAGCGCGGGCCACGGGAGCGAGCCCATGCCGCCCTTGGTCGCCATCTTCGCCATCATCATCGCGCCCTCGAGGACCTTGGGCTCGATCGAGATCACTTCGCTCGACGCCGCCTGGGCGCGGAGCTGGATCGTGCACGCCGACTCGAACAGATACATCGCGAGGAACGCATCCGCGATGGTCGAGCCGACGGTGAGCAGGCCGTGGTTGCGCAGCATGAAGAACGTCTTGTCACCAAGGTCGCGCACGAGCCGCGGCTTCTCCTCGGCATTGAGCGCGACGCCCTCGTAGTCGTGGTAGCCGAGCGACGCGAGCACGAACGTCGACTGCTGCGACAGCGGAAGCACGCCGTGCTTGGTCGCCGACACGGCGACCCCGTTGATGCTGTGCGTGTGCAGGACGCACTTCGCGTCATCGCGCGCCGCGTGGATCGCGCTGTGGATCGTGAACCCGGCCGGATTGATCTCGTACGGGCTCTCGAGGACCTTCTTGCCGTCGAGGTCGATCTTGACCAGGCTCGACGCGGTGATCTCGTCGAACGTCATCCCGTACGGATTGATCAGGAAGTGATGCTCGGGTCCCGGCAGTCGCGCCGAGATGTGCGTGAACACCAGATCGTCCCAGTGATAGTGCGCGACGAGCCGGTAGCAGGCCGCGAGATCGACGCGCAGCTTCCACTCCGCCTCGCTGACCTTGGACTTCACGTCGGGTGCCGGTGCGCCGGTGTTCATGCCGGCATCCTACGCCGGCCCCGCGCTCATGCAGCCGACAAGATCGGCCATGCCCCGAGCCTGCAGTCGGGCGATCAACTCCGCCAACTCCTGCTCCCGCCCCGCCGACCAAACCGCGCCTTCCCAGGGCGGTGAAGATCAAGATGAGCAACTAACCCCGAGCACGCAAGCTGCCCACCAGACCCTCGGCGAGGAGCCGCACTGACTAACCAAGTGAGCGGCATTGGACGTAGCGGTCTCGTTCGGTCTCGTTCGGTCTCGTTCGGTCTCGTTCGGTCTCGTTCGGTCTCGTTCGGTCTCGTTCGGT
>JANOPP010000156.1:0-12419 GCA_031421915.1 Myxococcales bacterium
GAAGAAGGGCATCGCGCGCGAGTTCGGCGAGCGTGTCTTTGCCCAGATCCGCGGCTTCGGCGAATACGGGTTCCCGGAGTGCGTCGTTGGTTCAACTCGCGTCATCGATGCCGACACCGGCGCGTGGGTCGCGATCGAGGACGTCGTCACGGGGCGTCACCCGCTACGGATGACGCTGACCTGCAGCGATGACCTGCGCATCGAACCACGTCACGTGATCGCGGCGAAGAAGAGCGGTCGGAAGCGCGTGTTCCGCCTGAGAACAGCACTCGGTCGAGAAATCGAAGCGACTGCCGAGCACCCATTCTTGACGATCACGGGCTGGAAGAAACTTGGTCAGCTGAAGGTCGGCGATGCCGTCGCGGCGGCGAGGTCGGTTCCGACACCCGCGAAGAAGCGCTGGAAGCGGCACGAGCTGATCGTTCTCGGTGATCTGATCGCCGAGGGGAACCTGTGCCATCCGAGCACGTTCTACTTCTACACACAGGATCCAGATCACTGCGCCGAGTTCGCTCGCTGCGTCAACAAGTTCCCGAACAGCGAGGCGGTGATCGAGCGACACAAGGACTGCTTCAGCGTGCGAGTCCGCAGGCTCGACCGATCTCGAGTGAGCGGCGCAGTCGCATGGGCCAAGCAACTTGGGATGTGGGACTGCGGAGCGCACGAAAAGCATCTTCCGGCGCAGGTCTTCGAGCTTCACCTCGATGACGTCGCTGTGGTCCTGGCTCGAATGTGGGAAGGCGACGGCCATCTGTCCGTCAAAGGTCATCACGCGTCGTACGACACCGTTTCACGTCGACTCGCCGATGATGTGCAACACCTTCTGCTCCGGTTCGGAATCGTTGCACGCTGCTACGAACGCAATCGTCCGTATCAAGGGCGCGTGGTGCGCAGCTTTGTGATCACGGTGACGGGGTACGAGAATCTGAAGCCGTTCTACACGGCGATCGGTCGCAAGTTTCTCGGTGCCGAGAAGCGCGCCCGGGCCAGGAAGCTTTCCGTTCCGACGATCGGAAGAATGTCGAAGGATGTGATTCCCGTGGCCATCTCTACGGTCATCCGCAAAGCACGTGAAGGGAAGGGTGTGACCTGGAATGCGATCGGACGCGCGACGGGCCTGGGCATGCGGGAGATCCAGAGCACGAGCAGCAACAAGCGAGGGTTTCGACGCTGGGTGATCGACAAGCTCGCGCAGCATTTGAAATCGCCCGAGCTCGCTCGACTCGCTAGCTCCGACGTTTACTGGGATCGCATCGTCTCGATCGAACCAGCGGGGATGCAGGAGACCTACGACCTCGAGATCGAGGGCAACCACAACTTCCTCGCGAACGACTTTGTCGTGCACAACTCGCACGCCGCGAGCTTTGCGCTGATCGCGTATGCGACGTCGTGGATGCGCAAGCACTACCTCGCCGAGTTCACGTGCTCGCTGCTCAACGCGCAGCCGATGGGGTTCTACTCGCCCGCGACGATCGTCGGGGATTCGCAGCGGCACGGCCTCGAGATCCGGCCGATCGATGTGACGCGCAGTGACTGGGACTGCACGCTCGAGCCGGCACCGGATGACTTTGGATTTGCTGTTCGGATGGGGCTGCGCTGGGTCAAGGGCATGCAGCTCGCGGACGGCACGCGGATCGTCGACGCGCGCGGGGCGAGGGCGTTCGAGTCGGTCGCGGACTTCGTGCGGCGGACGCAGGTGCCGACGCGGACCCACACGTCGCTCGCCGAGGCAGGTGCGCTCGGTGAGCTGTCACGCGAGAGGCGGGATGCGCTGTGGCAGGTGACGGGCTGGATCGCCCGGCAGGACGACTCGATGGAGCTGGGCGGGGACGTCAACGGGCAGGCGGAGTTTGCGAAGCTGGGCGTGCTCGACCAGATCTTCTGGGACTACGCGTCGAGCGACCACTCGACGATCGGGCACCCCCTGGGGCCGTTGCGCGAGGAGCTTCGAGCGAAGGGCTGGCCGGACGCGCGGACGCTCGGGCGGGGCCGTGACGGGGCGCGCGTCGACTATGTCGGCATCGTGATCTGTCGCCAGCAGCCCGGGACGGCGGCGGGCGTGGTGTTCATGACGCTCGAGGACGAGACGGGGTTCGTGAACCTCGTGGTCTGGCAGCAGGTGTTCGCTCAGTACGCCCACGTGATCAAGACGACGTCGCTGATCGGGGTATCGGGCAGACTCCAGGTCCAGGAGGGCATCGTGCATTTGATCGCCGAGCGGGTATGGGCACCTGTGCTGTCCCGCCCGGTCGCCGAGGTGGAAAGCCGCGACTTCCATTGAATCGGAGAGGCCCGGACGTCCTGGTCCGCCGCTTGCTGATGCAACCGTGGCGATGTCCATCTTCGAGCAGCTCGGCAAGCAGCAGCGTCAGATCGAGGAACTGTTCTGCGACGTGCGCAGGGCGCTGTCCTCCGAACAGCGGGCGCTCGCCCACACCCTGTTCCAGGGGGTCGCGAACAAGCTGATCGCCTGTATGCGGGCGGAGCACGCGACGGTGTACCCGCGGTTCGCGGACATCGATGGCCTGGTCGCCGAGGTCTCCCTGGCGCGCCAGCAGCACCAGGGGATCGAGGACGTGATCAACACGCTGCGGATCGGCGGCCTCAGTGGCGATGCCTGGGACGCCGAGCTCGACCGGCTGATCCGCATGTTCGAGCAGCATACGGATCTCGAGGAGCTCTCGATGTTCCCGATCGCGAGCCTCTCGCTGTCGACCAAGCAGCTGATCAAGATCGGGACGGACTTCGCTTCGTACCTCGCGTGCTCGGCATCGGTCGCCGGCGCCTCGATCACCTACCAGATGGCGCCCGTGGCAACGATGCGGCGCTCCGTGACGATCGCTCCTGCGCCCGTGGATCGTCCACTGCCAAAGGTCGCCGCGTTCGCGCTCGTGGAGAACGAAGCTCTCGACGAGTGGGACGCGGAGGACACCGCGTACGGGTTCGACCGTCCCGAAGCCGCGTGAGCGCTAGCGCTGCGTGTACTGGAACGCGTAGACCGTGCACGCCGCGGACGGCGTACCCTCGACGACGATCGGCTTGAACTTCCAGCCGCGGATCGCATCCTGGATGGCCTTGTCGTACGACGGGTAGCCCGATGCCTTGAGCACACTGGCGCTCTGGACCGAGCCGCTCGGTGCCACGCACACCTTGAACGAGCAGACGACCACGTTGTCGCCGGCCTTGCTGATCGTGACCTTCGTGTGGTCGTCGGGAACGATCTTGCGCTCGCCGGCCAGACGACTGCCCTCGAGCAACGACACCGGAACCGTCCGCGGCGCGCTGACGACGGGCGGTGGCGGCGGATTCACGGCGACGGGGGGCGGATCGACGGCGACCGCGGTCACGATCGACGGCGGTGTCGCACTGCCGGCGGTGACTGCTGGTGTGGTCACGGGCGGCTTGGTCGATGACGGGGTGACGGTACCCGCCTTTGTCGGGTTGATGATGGCGACCTTCGTCGGTGGTGGAGTCATGATCGCCGTCTTCGTCGGTGGCGGAGTGACGATGGCCGTCTTGGTCGGCGATGGAGCGTCGGTGACCGTCTTCGTTGTCGCGACGACCCTCGGGGTTGGCTTCTCGACCTTGCGCGAGCTTGGCTCGCGCTTGGCGGCGGCGGCGGCGACAGGGGAGGGAGCCGTTCCCTCGGGTTCCTCACCGAGTGCCACGAGGGTCTCGAGCTCGCTGGCTTCGATCAGGCCATCTCCCTTGGGCAGCGTCATCGTGATCGTGGTGGCGCGATCGAGCGTCAACCAATAACGAATCGTCTTGTGTCCCGGCGCCGAGACCTCGACGAGCTCGACGACGTAGCTAGGGATGATCTCCAGAGGCTCGTCGATGGTCGATGAGCGCCTGCGAAAGGTGACCCGTGCATCTGGGACAGTCGTCTTCACGACGAGCGGGATGCGTCTCGCTCGCCCGGTGACAGGCTCGCTGGTGGCCGCAGCTCCTGGGCTGGTCGCAATCGCGGGCGCCGGTGTAACGCTCGCGGAGGCTGCAATCGCGGGCACAGCCTCGCGCGACATAAGCATCTTCCACACGACCCCGCCGACCGCCACGATCGCGACGATCAGGATCGCGAAGACCCAGAGCGGCACCTGTCGAGGCGCAGGCGGCAGAGAGACCGTCGAGGCGGCCTGCGGCGTCGGCGGGTTGGTCATCCGCGGGCGTGATCTCGCCACGGGGACCGGAGACGTCGACGGTGTGCTTTTGCGCAGGGTCTGGGCCAGGAACGGACGTGGGGTGAGAACGGCCATTCTCGACGACGAGCTTCGCGATCGGCGCTCGGCGTCGCGGAGGAGCGGCGCGAGAGCGGCCTCGATGGCCTTGGCGGTCTGCGGCCGGTCGTCGGGGGCCTTGGACATCATCGCGTTGACGATCTCGGCGAGCGGCGCCGGAACGTCGGCACTGAGCGGGGCGGGATCGCTGTAGACGATGTTGTGGAGCAGGACGCGCGGATCCTCCAGCGCAAGGAACGGACGCCGTCCCTCGAGCATCTCGTACATGATCACGCCGAGCGCATAGATGTCGACGCGGTGATCGATCGTGTCGGGCGTCTCGATCTGCTCGGGTGCCATGTACTCCGGCGTGCCCATCGCGAGACCACGGCGGGTCGGGCTCTTGAGCTCGCTGAACTTCGAGATGCCGAAGTCGAGCACCTTCACGAAGTCTTCGTCGCTGTCTTCTTGTTCGACGAGGAACACGTTGTCGCTCTTGATGTCGCGATGGATGATCCGCGATGCATGCGCAGCGCCGAGAGCCGAGGCGATCTGTTGCGCGATCTCGACCACGCGCTGTGGCGGGAGCCGACGCTGCTTGTAGATCTCATCGGTGAGCGACGTGCCGACGAGGTGCTCGAACACGATGTACGGCCGGCGACGGGCCTCGTCGATGAAGCCCATGTCCGTCGACGTGACGATGTTGGGATGGCCGAGTGTTCCTGCCGCGCGCGCCTCGTTCATGAAGCGCTCGATCACGGAGTGTTCACCGGTCAGATCGGCGTGCATGACCTTCACGGCCACGTGGCGCCGGATCATCGTGTGCTCGGCCAGGTAGACCGTCCCCATTCCACCTTCACCGAGGGAATCGAGGACGCGGTAGCGACCATCGATGATGGTGCCGAGCTCGAGTGTCGTAGGCTGAACTTCGCCCATCGTTCAACAATGCAGATCTGGTTCGACAGTCTCAATCGTCGCGCTGATCAAACGTGCTTCATGACGAACACAGCTCACGACTGATAGCGACTAGGCACAGACTCCACCCGGTTGTAGTGACCTCGACATCGAGTTGAGTCGAGAGCGTCACGCAGCGGGTGGTTTTCCGGATCGAGCCAGATTCTCCGGGATCAAAAGATGGCGATCGGATCTGCGTGTTGTTTCCGTCCGGTCACAGTCCGAGCGCAGGACTGACAATTAGGTCTCGTACGGTGCACTCGTTCGCCCCCCTGTTCGGGTGAACAGGAGAAGCCGCACATGTTTCGCATCGCCCGCCTTCGTTCGAGCTTGCTGCTCACTGCGATCGTTGGAGCATTGATCGGAACTGCGTCGGCCCAAGAAGCACCGCCGGTTTCTCCTGCCGAGACGCCGCCCGCACAGGCCCCGACGCCACCAGCGGCACCGCCGGCCGAGACCCCGCCGGCCGAGACCCCGCCGGTTCCGGCCGAGGCGCCGCCAGTTCCAGCCGAGACCCCGCCGACGCCACCGACCGAGACGCCCCCCACGCCGACCGCGGCAGCCGCCCCAGCCCCCCCGGCGAGCGGCAAGCTCAAAGGTAGCGTCATCGACAACAACACGAAGGTTGGTCTTCCGGCCGCGACGATCCAGGTCATCGGCGTTCCCGGCGGTGACATCACGGCGGTGGCGGAGCTCGACGGTACGTACACGCTCGATATCCCGGCCGGCACGTACAAAGTGACGTTCTCCACGCCGGACTATCTCGAGCAGACGATCACCGTGACGGTCGTAGCCGACAAGGACGTCGACCTCAGCTTGAACCTCGATCCTGTCCCGATCGAGAGCGGCTCGGAGACGATCGAGATCATCGACAAGATCGATACACGCCGCGAGGCCGCCGTGCTCGCAGTCCGTCGCGCGGCCTCGACGGTCAGCGACGCGGTCAGCTCGCAGGAAATGTCGCGCACGCCCGACAGCAACGCCGGTGACGCGATGAAGCGCGTCGTCGCGGTCACCGTGAGCGACGGCAAGTACGTCGCGCTTCGCGGCCTCGAAGGTCGATACGTCACGACGCTGCTCAACGGGATCCTGCTGCCGAGCCCCGAGCCCGACCGCAACGCCGTGCCGCTCGACCTGTTCCCGACGAACCTCCTCTCGACGATGACCGTCATGAAGAGCTATTCGCCGGATCTGCCGGGCCAGTTCGGCGGCGGCACGCTGTCGATCGATACGAGCTCGTTCCCGACCAGCTTCGAGCTCAAGCTCGGCGTCTCGACGTCGGCGAACACGGTGTCGACCGGGCAAGACGGCCTCAAGAACGCGACGTCGGGTGGCTTCGCCGGCTTCGCGGGCTTCGACAACGGTGACCGCGCCCTGCCGGACGCGATCCCGCGTAACCGCGCAGTCCGTGGCATGAGCGCGAGCGAGACCGAGACGATCGGCGAGTCCTTGCCGAACGTGTGGACGCCGCAGGGCGAGACCGTCTCGCCGAACCTCGGCGTCAACGTGATGGTCGGCAACACGTCCAAGATCGCTGGCAAGCGAGTCGGCTACCTCGCCAGCGGCATGTTCCGCCGCAACTTCTCGGTGCGCGACGGCGAGACCGGACGTGTCGGACTCGGCGGAACGGGCCTGATGCAGACCGATCGGCTCGACTACCAGACCGGAACCGCCGAGGCGAGCGTCGGTGCCCTCGGGAACGTCGGGATCGATCTCTCGAAGAACGACGAGATCAGTATCCTCGGCCTCTACACGCATGTCGGCGAGGACGTCAATCAGACAAGCATCGGCTACAGCGAAGCGGAAGGTGCGCTGATCGACGTCACGCGCATCCAGTTCGTCGAGCGCGCGCTCGCGTTCGGTCAGATCCACGGCAAGCATCACCTCAGCCGCGCCAACGCGCTCGAGTTCCAGTGGCAGGCAAACGTGGCCACCACATCGCGCCACGAGCTAGACAGCCGCGACCTCACCTACACGGTCGACGAGGGCTCGAGCAGCAAGCAGTTCGAGGATCAGCCGGGATCGGGGCAGCACTTCTGGCAGGTCCTCGATGATCTCAGCGGCGGCGGTGGAGCTGATCTCCGTTTCCGCGCAGGCCCGGCGCAAGTGAAGTTCGGCGCGATGTCCCAGCTGTCGTCGCGTCAGCTCGGTGGTCGCCGGTTCCGATATCGCTATGTCGGAAACGATCCTTCGGTTCGCGGGATGTCCGGCGAGGACATGTTCTCCGACGCCCAGATCGGTCCGAGCTTCCAGCTCCAGGAGGACACCCTGCAGGAGGACGCCTACCAGGCGAACCTCGACGTGCACGCCGGGTACGCGATGGCCGAGGTCAAGCTGCACGACAAGGTGCGCGGCATCGCCGGTGCTCGCTACGAGTACTCGACGCAGGACATGTCGAACGGGAGCCGCTACGCGATCGCAGGTCTCGAGACCGATGTCGCGCGAAGCGATAGCGACATCCTGCCAGCGGTCAACGTCGTCTACTCCCCACGCACCGACATGAACGTCCGTGCCGCGTACAGCTACACGCTCACGCGCCCGCGGTTTCGCGAGCTCGCTCCCTTCCTGTTCTTCGACTACGTCCGCCGTCGCGACATCTCGGGCAATCCGAACCTCGTGACGACGCACCTCCACAACGCCGACGTGCGATGGGAGTGGTTCCCGAGCGAGGACGAGGTGTTTGCCGTCAGCGCGTTCTACAAGCGCTTCGTCGATCCCATCGAGCAGGTGCTCGCGAACGTCAACGCGGATGCCACGTTCCTCAACGCGAAGGGCGGCAACCTGATCGGTGGCGAGCTCGAGGCCCGAACGTCACTCGGCCGCGTCGCACCCGAGCTACGCCGGTTCAAGCTCGGCACGAACTTCGCGTTGCTTCGCTCGCGCGTGCAGCTCGGTGCGGAGCAGATGCTGCTTACGAGCAAGAATCGCCCGCTCTATGGCCAGTCGCCGTTCGTCGTCAACGTCAACCTCGGATGGTCCCATCCCAAGGTTGCCGACATCAGCCTGCTCTACAACGTGATCGGCGCCCGCATCACCGACGTCGGTGCCGAGGGGCTCCCCGACACGTACGAGCGTCCCGTGCATCGGATCGATCTCGTCGCGTCACGCGCGATGGGCAAGGACCTCAAGCTCAAGCTCGGTGTCGCGAACCTGCTCAACCAGCGGGTCCGCGTTGAGCAGGGCGACATCACCGTCAACAGCTATGCGCCAGGAGTCTCGTTCTCGCTCGGACTCGACTGGACGCCTTAGTTTTGAAACCAACTGCTCGAAAGGAACCTATATGACCAAGAAGATGATCTGGCTCGCGGCTCTCAGCCTCGCGACCACCGCGGCATGCAAGGACGACGGCGGCCTCTCCGGTGACGACGGACCCGAGCCCGATGCGGCTCCGATGCCCGACGCGCCGCCTGGTATCACGCTCGTCGATGTGCCGGCAGGCGACATCGCGACGGATACGACCTGGACCAAGGGCACGGTCTATACGCTCAAGGGCTACGTGTTCGTCACGGGCGGTACCCTCACGATCCAGGCAGGCACCGTGATCAAGGGTGACAACGGCAGCGCACTGACCATCACCAAGGAAGCGAAGATCAACGCGGTCGGCACGGCAGCAGAGCCGATCGTGTTCACGTCGAGCAAGGCCACTCCGACCTCCGGCGACTGGGGTGGCGTGGTGATCCTCGGCAAGGCCGGCATCAACGTCAGCGGTGGCTCGAACCCGATCGAGGGCTTCGCGACGACGTTCGGCGAGCGCATCCGCTACGGCGGCGGCGCGACGCCCGACAACGCACACGACTGCGGCAAGCTCAAGTACGCGCGCATCGAGTATGCGGGCTTCGAGCTCGCGCCAGCGACCGAGCTCAACGGCCTGACGATCGGCGGCTGCGGCTCTGCGACCGAGATCGACTACGTGCAGTCCCACCTCGGGCTCGATGACGGTATCGAGATCTTCGGTGGCACGGTCAACGTGAAGCATCTCGTGATCAGCCAGCCCGACGACGACGCACTCGACTGGGACCTCGGCTGGACCGGCAAGGCTCAGTTCGTGATCGTCCAGCAGAAGAACGGTCGCGGTGACAAGGGCTTCGAGGCTGACAACCACCCGTCGGTGTTCTCGTCGCTGCCGCGCAGCGCGCCGGAGATCTGGAACGCGACGCTGATCGGTGGTGACTCGGCAACTGCGGACAAGCGCCAGGGTGGCATGCACCTGCGCCGCGGGACGGCCGGCAAGGTCAACAACGCGATCGTCGCGTACTGGAACCAGTTCGCGGTCGATATCGATGGTCTCGACTCGGCCAATCAGTCGGGTGCGAGCAACCTGACGGTCAAGAACACCTACTTCGTGAAGAGCACCGCGACTGATCTGTGGCCGGCCAACTTCGACGTGTCCGGCGGTAACCAGAACGACTGCCAGACGCCGAACACGAACTGTGTCGACGAGCTTGCACTCATCGGTGGCGACGCGACCAACCGCATGAACGTCGACGTCATGCTGATGGCGCCGACCAACGTGACGGCCCCGAACTTCAAGCCCGCCGCCGGCTCGCCGGTGCTCACGGGCTGCGGCACGCCGCCCGCCGGCCTCGACACCACCGCGACGTTCTGCGGTGCGATCGGGGTCACGGACTGGACGACCGGCTGGACCGCGTTCCCGCTGTAATCAGCGGGTACGAGCGAGCGCCGCGGCAACCGCCGTGTGCGTCGCGAACGTGAAGCTCATCGGGCGCTCGTTGCGGCCGTCGCCGACGGAGATCAGCAACGAGAGCTCGCGACCGGTATCGGGATCCAGACGATGGAGCCCGATCCGGTCGAGCGCGTACAGCGCTCCATCCGGCCCGAAGTCGATCGCGACCGGCGTGTCGAGCAGGCCGCTCGCGCTGTCGACGACGACGCTGACAACCGCGCCGGTCTGTGGATCGAAGCGCAGGATCTGACTGCGCTCCCAGTCGCAGACGTAGAGCAGGTCGTCGGCGCCGAGTGCCACGCTGGTCGCCGAGGCGAGCTCGCCCGGTGGCGCGAAGTGGCGGAGGAGGGTCCCACGTTCCACGTCCCAGACCTGGAGCGCGCTGCCGAGCTGCGGGTGCGTGTTGGTCGCGACGTACAGCGTGCTCTCGTCGGGACTGAGCACGAAGTCGAGCGCACCGCGCATGTCGGGATAGCCGAAGCTGCGAGTCGCGCGGCCGTCTTTGCCGATCACCACCGCGTTCTGCGTGTCGTTGCCGAGCACGAGCAGTTCGTCACCGCGGAACATCAGCTCGACGGGCTCCTCGAGGAGGGTGGTGTCCCAGTAGAAGACATCCATCATCGCGCCCGACTCGACGTCGTAGCGCACGACATCTCCACGACCGAAGCCCGCCATGTAGAGGTGGCCGCTCGGCCCGAGGCGCACGCTCGCGGGACGATCGATCCGGGCAGCCATGCCGGACGCGAACACGTCCTCGAACTGCCCGGTCACACCATCGTAGCGCAGGATCGCGTCGCCGCCGCGATCGGTGAGGAACAGCGTGCTCGGCGGCCGTGGGCGACACGCATCACAATCCGGCTCCGGCTCGGTCGCGCAGCTTGCCGCGAAGACCGTAGCGACGAGGATGAAGCGGACCATCTTGATCAGGTTACCCCCATTGATGTCGACATCGACAGTTTTGTGGCGGTGAGGTGACAGAGGGTTGCGACGAAGTTGTCACATTCGGACCTGTCGCTTACCCGCGACGAGCGCGTCACCTGCGTGTGGTCGATTGCGCCCGTGCGAACCGCGGCCGTCCTGATTCTTGTCGCGAGCTGCGCGTCGCCCGAAGTCGCCGACCGTGAGCAGCGGATCGTCACGGCGCTCGCGGACGACAACTACCTCTGGGCGCTGCGGGATCCCGAGCTGACGCGCCTCAAGCTCGTGAAGATGCAGCGCGGCCCGTACGAGTGGCTGCGCGGCACCGCGAGCCTGTTCTGGCGCGACCTGATGGAGCCTGGAGCCGAGCGCTCCGCGAGTGCGTTTGGCGATCCGGAATCGTCGCGCGTGCTCGTGGTCGGCGACCCGCACCCGGAGAACGCCGGAACGTTTCGGGCCGCGGACGGCACGATGCTCGTCGACTGGAACGACTTCGACAGCACGGGCTACGGCCCGTTCACGGGAGATCTTCGCCGCCTTGGTGCAGGCCTGGTGATCGCGGCTGAGGACGACGCGATCGGCGCGGAGCTCGTGCGGCGTGCCGCAACCGGCTACGCGTCGCAGCTCGCGGCGATCGCGGCCGGCCAGCGCGCGGGCGCGACCGGGATGGGTGAGCATCCGCTCCTCGACGACGAGCTCGATACCGCGAAGACGCGCGGTGATCGCAACTATGCACTCGACGAGGTCGCGCCCGCCCGCAACGGCGTCCGCGCGCTCGCGTTCGGTGATCTCGAACCCGTCGCTGCCGACGGCGTGTTCGAGGATCGCCTGATGCCCGTGTCCCCCGCGGTCGCGGACTGGATCGATCGCGCGATCGCGCAGTGGTATCCCGGCGTTCTCGACGCAGCATCCGCCGTGATCAAGCTCCGCTCGCGCCGCGTCGGTGCCGGCGTGTCGAGTTACGCGGCGTATCGCTACAACGTGGTGCTCGAGGGTCCGACGACCGAGGTCACCGACGACATCTTGCTCGAGGTCAAGGAGACGCGCGAGGGCGTGATCATCCGCGGAGTCCCGCGCCTCGCCGCAGCGGAATGGAGCTCTCCGGCTGCGCGCTCGGTCGCGACACAGCGCCGCCTGCAGGCGCGTGCCGACGCCGATCCCTTGCTGGGTCACGCACTGGTCGGTGGCCTCAGCCTCAAGCTCCGCAATCGCGAGGCATACCAGCGTGGGATCAACCGTGAGGATCTGACGGCACTCGCCGGTGGCAACGCGGCCGAGCGTGCGCAGCTCGCCGACCTCGCCGAGATCTACGGCGGGATGCTCGCCCGTGCACATGGCCAGGCGCTGACCGAGAACGCCGTCACCGGAGCATCCGTGATCGCGCCGCTGCTCGCCGGCCGCGAGTCAGCGTTTGCCGACGACATCGTGCGCCTCGCAGCCGACGACGCGGCACTGGTACACGCCGACCACATGCTCATGAAAGACCGCGACCTGTTCGACCTGATCCTCCCCGAGGTGCATCCGTGATCCGCACGAACGAAAACCGGGTTCAGGCCACCACTTCCAGCCGCCTGGAAATGTCCGCTCGGCGGACACCCCGCATCAGCAATCTCAGCGACCTGGGAAATGGGGTCGGACCCCATCTT
>JANOPP010000157.1:0-5440 GCA_031421915.1 Myxococcales bacterium
CAAGCCGTTCGTCCCGACCGCGGTGCTCCGCGCACGCTACGGCATCACCCGCCAGGTCCAGCTCGGTCTGACCTACGTCGTCGCGGGCATCTACGACGACCCCGCCACGGCGGGCACGAAGAAGTCCGCGATCCACCCGGGCAAAGCAGTCGGGCTCGACGTGACGATCCTCGCGCAGGACTGGATCGGCGTCCGCGTTGGCGTGCCCGTCTACATCGATCCCGTGGCGTTCGCGCTCCAGCTCGGCGCGCCGATGCGCTTCCGGTTCCTCGACGGCAAGCTCGCGCTCGGCGGTCTCGAGGACCTCCTGTCGATCAAGCTCTACCGGTTCCCGCCGTCGCTCACGTCGGAGGTGGTGAACGCCAGCAGCGCGGCGGACTTCGACAGCAACTCGGTCCAGTCGCGCGGCGCGTTCCGCGTCAGCGCCTTCGGCATCTACCAGCAGAGCCCCAAGCTCGCCGTCATCGCGCGCGGGGGCGTCAACCTCGAAGACTTCTCCGGGACGCGCAGCGTCGCTGGTGGTGGCGGCACCACGTTCCTCCGCGCTGGCCTCCAGTACACGGCCAAGAAGTTCATCGACGTCGGCGGGTCGCTCGGCTGGGATGACCTCAGCAAGCTCGGCGCCTTCGCGCCGCAGTTCTACCTGCAGCTCCGCATCTAGCGGGCGGCGCTGCCGCTGCCGGTCGCGCTACCGCTGCCGGTCGCGCTACCGGTGCCGGTCGCGCTGCCGCTGCCGGTCCCGCTGCCGCTGCCGGTCGCGCGTCCACTCCCACTGCCAGCTCCCACGGGCGGCGGCACGCGGGTCGACGTCGTGCCTGCCGCGTTCGTCACCTCGAGCTTGCGAACACCGACGAGTTGGCCGCCGAGCGTCATCGTCGTGCACGACCACCGTCCCGTCGGATCGGCGGGGAGCAGCTTGTCCGGGAAGTCGCTGCGGAACACGGTCCCATCCCCGTCGCAGCGCATCTGCTCGGGCGTGATCCGCGTCAGCTCGACGCCGCGATGCGACCACACGTGCACGACGCCCTCCTTGATCCCGCCGGGCTCGCGCAACAACGAGCCACAGCGGAGACCGTCGAGCTGGTTCGCGCGCATCTGGTGCTTGCTTCCCGGCATGCACTCGTACGACCCGCGTGCCGCCGCCCGTGGGCGCTGGCAGTGGGAGTGGACGCGCCACCGGCAGCGGTAGCGCGACCGGCAGCGGCAGCGCCGCCCGCTAGATGCGGAGCTGCAGGTAGAACTGCGGCGCGAAGGCGCCGACCTTGCTGAGGTCATCCCAGCCGAGCGATCCGCCGACGTCGAGGAACTTCTTGGCGGTGTACTGGAGACCGGCGCGGAGGAACGTCGTGCTGCCACCACCAGCGACGCTGCGCGTCCCGGAGAAGTCTTCGAGGTGGACGCCGCCGCGCGCGATGATTGCGAGCTTGGGGCTCTGCTGGTAGACGCCGTAGGCGCTGACGCGGAACGCGCCGCGCGACTGGATCGTACCGCTGTCGAACGTCGCGGCGCTGGCGGCGTTGACCACCTCCGACGTGAGGGACGGCGGGAACCGGTAGAGCTTGATCGACAGGAGGTCCTCGAGACCGCCGAGCGCGAGCTTGCCGTCGAGGAACCGGAAGCGCATCGGCGCGCCGAGCTGGAGCGCGACCGCCACGGGATCGATGTAGACGGGCACGCCGACGCGGACGCCGATCCAGTCCTGCGCGAGGATCGTCACGTCGAGCCCGACTGCCTTGCCCGGGTGGATCGTGGACTTCTTCGTGCCCGCGGTGGCGGGGTCGTCGTAGATCCCGGCGACGACGTAGGTCAGACCGAGCTGGACCTGGCGGGTGATGCCGTAGCGTGCGCGGAGCACCGCGGTCGGGACGAACGGGTCGACCGGTGCGTTGATGCCGAGCGAGATCTCCGACATGTTCGCTGGCAGGGTGATCGGACGCAGGGCTTCCTCGATCGGATAGCCCGCCGTCTTCTGCTTCACGGGGATGACGACGACCGGAGCATCGGAGCCGTCGCCGACCTTGGGCGCGTCGGGATTCTCGTCGATGCCGTCCATGTCGGCGGGCGGATCCTCGACCATCTCCACGGCGCTGCCCTCGGCGGCACCCGAGCCGGAGCCCGCTGCCGAGCCCGCGGCGGGCACTGGGTCCTTGGCCGGTGCAACCGGCGCCTTCGGATCATTCTTCTTTGGCTGAGCGACGACGACGGTCGCAGATGCGACCAGGCAGACGCTCAGCACCGACACCACGCGGCGAACCGACATGGCGCGGAACATACACGATCTGGGAGATCGTCTACCCGCCGCGGAGCGCTAGCAGTGGCCGATCCAGCGCGTCTTGCCGGCCCACGTGCTCCGCGGGCGCTCTGGCTCGAGCGGGGTCGTCTCGCGAACGGCGAGGGCCGCGGCGGCCGCGCCGATCATGGCCATGAACACGCGCCGTGTCGGCGAGCGCCAGGTGGCGGGGCGATCGTCGCCCACGGGGGCGTCGGGGCGCCCGGGCTGGTCCTTGGTGCGTGTCATTGGGGGCCGCACTCCGGGGCATCATAGCCGAGCACCATCTCGTTGAGCCCGAGGTTCTTGTTGCAGGGGTCCTCGGCGACATCGATGCCCGAACGCATCGAGCTTCCGTCCTTGTCGCCGAAGTCGTCGGTGATGCCGGCGGGGACGCCGCTGGTGTCGCTCTTCGACAGCACATCCTTGGGTGCGAGCGCTGCGGCCTCGAGGAGCTGCTGGTTGAACCAGCCGACGAAGCTGATCGGGTTGTAGTGATAGACGACGCCGTCGAGCGGAAGCCGCGCGTGCTGCGCGACCTCGGGCGTCCACCACAGGCCCGGCGCGATCTGTTCGGCGACGAGCGCGTCGATGTCGGCCGGCTTCATGTCCTTGAAGTCCGCGGGGACGCGCAGTGCCTCGCTCCAGCTCGGCTCGGCGGTCCACTCCGAGACGTGGAACGTCACCATGTTTCGCGTTTGCTGGCCGCCCCCGGACTCGTAGAACGCCTTGAGCTCGGCGCGCGACAGCTTGCCGTCGTTGTTCGAGTCGATCAGGCCGTTGATGCGCGGAGCATCGCAGAACCGACCGCCGGCCGTGCCGTCGATGATCTCCCACGGCGAGCCGGGGACGTCGGCGAACAGCTCGCTGTTCGAGAAGAACTCGATGTGGACCTGCGCCTTCGCGAGATCGCCCGGACCCGCAGAGCCGACGTGGCCGATGATCGAGCCGGCCTCGATCGGATCATCGAGGAGGACCACGGCGCCCGGCTTGCTGTTCTTCTTCCACAGCTCGCTCTTGGCCAGCCAGTCCGCCTTCTTGTCGGCGACGAGCTCGTCAGCGAGGTGCATGTAGAGCGAGTAGAACTGGACCTTCGACTGGCCGAGCGACATCTCGTGCCGCAACAGGACGAAGTTCGTCGAGCCGACGGGCGAGCTCGCCCCCATGCGCGCCGCGACGAGGCGACCGGGGAACGGTGCGAACACACCGCCGTTCTTCTTCGCGGTGATGTGAATGCCGCCGTGCCACAGGCGCGCTTCGCCCCACGGTCCGACGGGAAAAAACCCACCGTCGGCCATCTGCTCGTTTGCCTTGTGGAGGTCGTCGGTCGCGACCTTGAGATCCTCCGACTGCTCGGGAACCTTGGGTGCCTGCTCGGGCTCCTTGGTCTCCTTCACGTAGAGGGGGAGGCAGAACTGACCTCGCAGCTTGCCGAGCTTCTCCTTGAAGTCGAACGGACCCGGATCCCACTTCTGGTTGGTCAGGTGGTAGTGCGTGATGTAGCCGGCAAAGCCGAACGACGCCTGCCGCGGCAGCGTGTCCCAGCTCTGCACGCCCGGGCTCGACTGCGGGAACTCGAGCGGGATGTTCGGCAGGTACTTCTGCAGCGCGAGCGCGAGCTTCGCGAACGAGCGGTACTGCTCGTCGGTGTACTCGAACGCCAGGATCTTGTGCCCGTTGATCTTGATCGCCTTGGTGTTGCGAACCGGGCCGTGCTTGCCGCCGGAGTAGAAGTTGGGCTTCGCGTTCGCGTCGCCGTAGTTGCACAGCTCGACGCCGATCGAACCGAAGTTCCACTCTGCGGCGTGCCATCCGGCGAGCGCGAGATCGAGCGTCTGGAAGATCGTGCCGTCGTTGTCGATCAGGAAGTGACACGACAGACCGCGCTCGTTGTGGAGCACGTTGAAGCACATGTCCGACGAGTGACAGCCGTCGTGATGGACGACGAACTGCCGGATCACCGCCTTGACCGCCTCGATCGGTGGATTGTCGCCGTAGCGACGCAGGGCAGGGCGCACCGAGTAGCGCTGCAGGATCTTCGGCCCGTCGTACGGGAACTGGCCTGCGCCACCGGGCGGGCACGGCGGGTGAATCTCGGTCTCGGTCGAGATGCAGAACGGCGACTTCGCGTTCCAGAACGGCGGCTCCGTCCAGTTCACGATCGGCGCATCGACCACGAACGTCTGGTTCGCGATGATGAGCTTTCCTGAAGGACGGTACTTGTTCATTGCAGGGCCCTCTATTGTGCCAAAAACCGCAGCTCGGTCGAGCCGATCTTGATGGTGACGCCCTGCTCGAGGGCGGCCTGGGTCACGCGGACACCGTTGACGAACGTGCCGTTCGTGGATCCCATGTCGAACAGCTTCCAGGTCCCGTTGGGCTCCATGACGAACTGGGCGTGGTGCGTCGAGGTGTAGCCGTCCTCGATCACGATGTCGCAGGTCGGAGCTTTCCCGATCATGAACCCCGTGCGCAGCGGCAGACGCTGTGCCTGGCGGTCGCCGTTGAGGAACATCAGGTAGGCCCCCGCCGCCGGTGCCACAGCCATCACCTGCGGGGGCCGGCTGACCGGCGATGGAACCACGCCCGGAGGGTACGAGCCTGGCGGCAGGGAGCCCGGGGCGAAGCCCGGAGGTAGCGCGCCCGGCGGCAGCGGGATTCGCTGGCGATGGGAGATCGCGTAGCCGATCAGGCCGAGAATGAGGATCGCGCCGACGCCGATGCCGCCGATCATCAACACCCAGCCGAGGATGCCGCGGCTCTCGGGTGGCATCGGAACGACGCAGCGAGCGGAGGCGCAGTAACCGGCGCACGCCGCGTTGTTGCACGTCGCGTCGGGGATCTTGAGCTCGTTCGAGACCGCCTCGGTGCGGCCGACGGTGACGACCTTGACCTTCTTGCCGGACGGATCTTCGTCGGCGCCGAGGTAGTACGTGAGCACGTACTGCTTCGCGATCTCGTCGGCCAGCTGCGCGAACTTCGGCGTCCACGAGTCCGCCAGACCGCGCTGCAGCCAGCGGAACGTCCCGAACGAGCGCTTCGAGAGCTCACCGAGGAGCAGCATCGGACGCCGCAGATCTGCGGGCGAATACGCGAACGTGTGGATCCGAACTCCGTCCTTCTTCGCGCGATCACCGAGCCGCGTGACGCGTGCACCAGCGTCACTGAGGG
>JANOPP010000158.1:0-2155 GCA_031421915.1 Myxococcales bacterium
CGCAGCTCACAATCCGGCCGGCGGACTGTACGCTGTTGCAGTATCCATAAGCCGCTCTGCAGAAAAACGCAGTTTCGTTCGGCACCAGTCAGTATCCTCGATCAGCCTTGCAATTCCCAAGTTGGGCCTCGCGCGTAACAATCCCGCCTCCCGAACCGCGGCGCCGCCGCCTCGATGAAGGCGTTCGGACCCGGTCAGACCGCATCAGACATCAGCCTGACTTGCATGCTTGAGTTTCGCAGAATGCCTGGGACTGTTTACATCCTCGAGAATGCTGCAGCACAGCGCGTCAAGGTTGGTGTCACGATCAACGCGGCAGGTGGTCGCTTGCGCGATGTGAACGACATGTGGCTAGGGCGCAAGGGGACGTGCCAGGTATGTGGTAGGCGGGTCGTCTTGGTCCGAGGCCGTGTTCCACGCCACGCGGCGGGAGTTCCTGAATTCGTCGTAGGAGTTGCTGGTTGCGCCGGAACGCACAATCAGCCGCTAGAGCAATCATCTGATGTAGCTCAGAAACATCTCGCCGCACTGAAGAATCGAGTCGGCGGTTTGACTGGAGTTCGGAAGGGTTCCGTTACAAGAATGATCGCGACGCTTGAGCGACGCATTTCCGCGCCACGGCACCACGACAACTCATCAGGTCTGTGGCAGGTGCACACCACTTATCTCACTGAATCTCCGGAGACTGTTGAACGCTTGGCGCATTCGCTTCTGGCAGAGTTTCTCGATCATGCGGCGCCTATCGGAGAGGTGTTCCGCTGTAGCGTCTCGCAGGCCATAGAAGCTGTTGAGAATGCCCTCAGTCAGTTGGGGCTAGATCAGTCTGCCCGAAAGGAGACACAGCCGTAGCTCAACGGCAGGGCGGAGACTCCGGCGCTTGTCGGACCTCGTAGTGCGATTCCTATAGGCGAGAGCTCTCGAGCCTAGTGCTTGCTTCCGAGCGATGCCTTGGCGGAAGGTCATACCTCGCGGCGCGACTTACACCGGCCAACGACCGTTTCGTCCGGGAGACTGTCAGACCCCACCGATATAGGTCACCCTGCCCCCAATCGCGCGGCCCTGGTCCCAGCTGACCGCTGGCGACCATGCTCCCACGGGTGAGATTGCTTAGGGAGATCGCCCCGCCGATTATCGATCCTGCCGAGCCCGCTATAACTGCATGACTAACCCGTTCTTCGACCGCCCGATCCTCAACTCCCCCTACGAGCGCCCGCGGCGTCACTGGGAGCTCGATGCCGCTGGCCAGCCGACCCAGCTGATCAACGAAGAGCGCCGGAGGGCGGAGTTCATCACCCGGATCCCTAAGCCGAAGAAGCGGAAGGCGGCGGCTGCGCAGCCGGAGATGGACCTGGGCGACTCGACGGGCCTCAGCACCGAGTCGCAGCGCTACGACGCCCAGTCGAACATCAACTACATCCGCGGGCTTGTGGACGCCTGGCGGAGCCTCCCGAACCTGGCCCACTGGCAGGTCACGCCACACGCGCAGCGACTGCTGACGCACTGGCGCCAACACGAGGTTAGCGGTATGCGGCCCATCGTCGGCCGGATCGAAGCGTTGAAGACGGCGACATGGCTGCCTGCACGCGTCAGATGCACGACATCACTGCCAATGGCTAAACGTTCCGCCGGCGCACTAGCGCGCTACGCATCCCAAAGGTCGGTATGAGCGCAGAATCCAAGGGCCGCGACCTCTTCATCGTCGACAATAGTATCTCCGGCTGGACTGGGCTGCGCTACCTCGAGGAATGGACCGCGATCGCCAAGGCCTTCGACATAGCGACAGGCTATTTCGAGATCGGAGCACTGCTCGCGCTCGACGGCAAATGGCAGGGACTGGACAAGATCCGAATCCTGATGGGTGCGGAGATGACCCACCGTACGCGAAAGGCGCTGCTTGATGCCGTCCGAGTCCAGGCCATTAGGGTTCTGGATTGTAGCCTGGAGGCGACCAAGGAGACCAACCCTTTCCTCAATGGTGTGCCTGCCGTTCTCAAGGCACTGCGCGCCGGGCAGATCGAATGCCGCGTGTACGATAAGGACAAGTTCCATGCGAAGGCCTATATCACCCACGCGAAACTGGAAGTGATCGGTTCACAGGCCCTCGTCGGGTCGAGCAATTTCACCCTGCCGGGCCTTACCAGAAACATTGAACTGA
>JANOPP010000159.1:0-16927 GCA_031421915.1 Myxococcales bacterium
GCTCGGTACGGCGATAACCCCGGGCTTCGAGGCACAGGTGATAAATGCCTCGCGTGGGATCGAGGACATCTACGAGCTGACCTACTTTCGCAAGGACGGGAGTCGGTTCCCTGCCTTGGTCTCGGTCACCGCGCTTCGCGACGCACAGGACGCGATCATCGGCTACCTCCTGATCGGCACGGACAACACCGCGCGCAAGAAGGCCGAGGCGGAGGTCGCCGACCAGCGCACGAAGGAGCTCGAGCGCCTTGCGGAGTTGGAGCGTTTTCAGAAGCTGACCATCGGGCGGGAGCTCAAGATGATCGAGCTCAAGAGGGAGATCCAGGAGCTCAAGCGGCTGGTCCCGGTGGAGTCTTGAGCGAGGAGGCCGCTCGCGCGGTAGGCAACGACGCCGGCAAGGGCGACTCGGGATACGTTCGCGCGATCCTCAACATTCTCGAGGACTTCGGTAGCGAGAGGGAGCGGTTCGCGGAGACGCAGCGGGCGATCTTGAACATCCTCGACGACTTCGCCGCGGAGCAGCACCGGTTGCAGTCCACCGAGCGCGCGGTCATGAACATCCTCGACGACTTCGATGACGAGAAGCAGAAGGTCGAGCGCGCCAACGGAGACCTGTTGCGCGAGATCTCGGATCGCACACGTGCAGAGCAGGAGTTGCAGAGCAAGACGACCGAGCTGGGGCGCTCCAACGCCGAGCTGGAGCAGTTCGCGTACGTGGCCTCCCACGACTTGCAGGAGCCACTGCGCATGGTCTCCACCTACGTGCAACTGTTCGCGAAGCGCTTCAAGGGTACCGTCGATGACCCGAAGGCCGACAAGTACATCGCGTATGCCGTCGAAGGCGCCAAGCGCATGCAGGCGCTCATCGCTGGCTTGCTGGCGTTCTCGCGCGTGGGTACGGGAGAGCACGTCACCGCCCGCGTCGACATCGACGACCTCGTCACCGTAGCGCTGCTGAATCTGAGCGAGGGACTGCTCGAGACGGACGCCCTCGTCACTCGAGATCCCCTGCCGACGATCATGGTCGAGCCGCTCCAGCTCACTCAGGTGTTCCAGAACCTGATCGCCAACGCCAACAAATTTCAGCGACCCGGCATCAAGCCACACATCCACATCTCCGCGGTCCGGCAGGGTGCGAGCTGGGTGTTCTCGGTGAAGGACAATGGAATCGGCATCGAGCCCGAGTTCTTCGATCGGATCTTCGTGATCTTTCAGCGGCTACATACGCGCGCGGAGTTTGCTGGCACGGGCATCGGCCTCTCGATCTGCAAGAAGGTGGTGGAGCGCCATGGTGGGAGGATCTGGATCGAGTCCGTAACCGGCCAGGGAACTTCGTTCTGCTTCTCGCTGCCGGCGATGACGGAGGTGTCGTGAAAGAGCCGCGAGCCCGTCCGTTCCGGATCCTCCTTGTCGAGGACAACCCCGGCGACGCTGATCTCATCCAGGAGATCTTGATGGACTCCGCGGAGAAGAAGGAAATCACGGTCGCCGTCGATGGCATGGAAGCGCTGCGTTGCCTGCGCGAAGGTCCGCTGCCCGATCTGATCTTGCTCGATCTCAATCTTCCGAGGAAGTCGGGCCGCGAGGTACTCCAGGAGATCAAGAGCACCGAGTCGCTCCAGAGGATCCCGGTCGTGGTGCTGACGTCTTCAGAGGCGGAGGACGATCTCGCGGACGTCTATCGGCTTCACGCGAACTGCTACCTGGCCAAGCCGGTCGATCTCGACGAGTTCATGAACGTGGTGAGGGCCATCGAGCACTTCTGGCTCAACTTCGTCAAACTTCCTCGCTTTGCCTGACGCTTCCATCGTCGGAGTCAGCGGCGCGATTCGAGCTCGGACGCTTCGCCGCTTTACTTGACGATCTCGATGCGGGTCAGTGACTTGAGCTCGCCGGCACTCTGGTAGCCGTCGCCCTGCTTCTTGTAGAGGCGGAAGCGGAGCATCCCGGACCGGTTGAGCTTGATGAACGGAATCGTGCTCGCGTCGAGATCCTTCTTCTCGAGCGGCAGTGTGGTCCCGCCGGCGTCGTAGAGCATGAGCTTCTCGAAGGTCTTCACCCCCGCGGCCGTCAAGATCGTGTCGAGGCGCCAGCCCTTCGCATCGCCGCCACCGCCGGGCATGCCCTCGCGCGTGAGCTCGAGGAGCTGGACTCCGGTGAGCTTCTTCTCGCCGGTGCTGGTCTTGATCGCGAGCTCGACCTTCGCCGGATCGATGACCTCGGCGGCTGCGTGATCGTTGCCGCCACGCATGCCGCTCGCGTCGAGCTTGACGCGGACCTCGGTGATCGCGTCCTCGCGGAGCGCCGGCTTGCCACGCTTGCCGAGCTCCACCGGGTCGAACATCCCGAAACTGACCGTGCCGCCCTCGCCGGGGAACAGCGCAGGGACGTAGTCGCGGTAGGTCTCGAACGGCTTGACGAGCTCGGCGGTCTTCGCGCCCTTGGTCGCGATCGCCTGCCACTTGCCGAGGCGGCGCGCGGCCTCGGGGAGCAGCGTGTCGAGTCGTGGCCAGTCCTTGATCGCGGCGAGATCGACCTTCGCGACGGCGACGTCATCGATGAACAACTGCACCGTGCCGGCGGAGATGGGCGGCGCGGTCGGGTTGGAGCCAACCGGCGCTGGCTCGGGAGTGAGCTTGGTCTCCTCGTCCTTCTTGCCGCTACAGCCGAACAGGACGAGCGCGAGGACTACAGCGTGCGTACGCATCGTCCTCGATCGTAGCACGCCGGAATCAGGTCTTCGGACGGGCCCGGGCGTTCCACACGCGCAGCGACAGCACGAGGCCGATCAGTGCGATCGGGATCATCGCGTACGGCCAGATCATCCAGTTGTCGATGATCTTGGCAGCCGGGTTCGAGCGCGTCGACTTGTCGGCGCAGATGATGACCTTCTCCGGCAGGTACGCGCCGTAGATGAACGACTGCGCCATCGAGCCGGCGTAGACGAAGCCGTCGATGATGCCGACGGCCGTCCCGGTGTTCTTGCGGCCACCGAAGTCGGCGCTCGCGGTTCCCGACAGCATTCCGTGAACACCGATGATCGCCATCGACATGAACGCGAGCAGCACGGGCACGAAGGCGGGCGCTGACGCCCACAGGAGCGGAATGATCGCGAGTGCGCCCGCGAGCATCAGGGCATACAGCACCGCGGCAACCGGACCGCGCCGCGACTGGAACAGGTGGTCGGAGATCGTGCCCGCGAACATGCCGCCGGTGATGCCGGCGATGCACAGCACGACACCCCAGTTCTGGATGATGAAGGAGCTGCCGTACCCGACACCCTCGCTGAAGCCACGACCCCACTGCATGATCGCCTGGCGCAGGAAGCCCGAGCACAGCTCGATCACCGCGATCGTCAAGATGATCGGGTTCGACAGCAGGCGGATGATCACCTTGTGGGCGGGTTCCTTCGTCCCGTCGTCCGGTGTGCTCGCGTCGCCGAGATCGAAGTCGGTCAGGCCCGCCTTCGACGGGGAGTCGCGCACGAACAGCCAGCACAGCACGAAGAACACGCCCACGAGGCCGGCGGGAATCAGGAACACCCACTCCAGCTGCTGGGGGAGTGCATCGGTGATCATCTTGCCGCCGTCGTAGGCGAAGAAGATGCCGAGCGAGATCAGGATCCCGAAGATGCCGCCGAACGTGCCGCGTTCGCGGAGATGGAACCACGCGCCGTTGACCTTGACGATCGAGACGGCGCCGAAGCTCTGGAAGTACATGTTCGCGCAGTACAGAACCAGCATCGTGTGGAACGGCGTCCCGAACAGCGCGCTCTTCGTGTAGACCGCGTAGCCCATCAGCGCGTTCGTCACCAACGCACCGCCGGAGGCGAGGAGGATCGTCGTGCGCCCGCCCCAGCGATCAGTCAGCGGGCCGTTGATGAGGAACGCGACGCCGTACGTCGCAGAACCCCAGCCAAAGATCGTCCCGAACTCGGAGGCGGTGATGCCACCGACGTACATGTACTGGTTGAGGTTGTACCGGGCCATGTAGAGGAACGAGTACGTCAGGCCGAGCACGAGCCAGTTGAGGCGGCGACGCCTCCGGAACGCATCGGAGTGACCGAGGTCAGCCTTCGGAAGGCGCGCGAGCACCACGCCGATCACGATCAACAAGATCACGATCGGCAAGAGCTTCTCGTACAGCGGCTTCTCGACCTTGGGTGGTGACTTGACCTTGGGCTTGGCGCAGGCCTCGGCGGCGGCAGCACCGACCTTGTCGAGGCTGGCAGTGCTCGGCGCTGTACCGGGGCTGACGATGGTCGCGGAGCCCGAGCCTGCCGTTCCGCTCGGTTGAGCGAGTACCGGAGATCCGAAGGCGACCAGGCCGATCGCGAGCAGCGCAGGGAGGATCCAGAGGCGATGATTCGAGCGTGCTGGCATGGCGTTACGGCCCCGGGGGACCACCGTTTATAGTGGTCGCGTCACGGCCGTGTCTCGCCGGAACGCCCGGTTTGTCGAGTATCCTCGGAGGCTGGGGATGACGACGCGCGAGAAGCGGCCCACGGTGGCAGGCATCAAGCGGGAGCTGGTCGACGCCGTTGGTGTGCTCCTGTCACAGGCCCGCAGCGCGCTGTTCATCACCGGCCCCGGCGTCTCGATGGACTCCGGCCTCGTGATGTATCGCGGCATCCCGGGGCTCCTCCGCCAGAAGCCCGAGGACGGACGCCTGTTCGAGACCGCGCTCTCGATCGAGACCCTGCACCGCAAGCCGGAGATGACCTGGAAGTACCTCCTTCGCATGGAGGAGAGCATCCGCGCCGTGAAGCCGAACCGCGCGCACGCGGTGCTCTCCGAGATCGGAAACAAGCTCGAGCGCACGACGATCATGACCGTCAATGTCGATCGCCTGCACCAGCGTGCGGGCTCCAAGGACGTCATCGAGATGCACGGCGCGCTGTTCGATCTGCTGTGCTCGCACTGTGAGCTGTCCACGCGCCACGATTCGTTCGATGCGCTCGACATCCCGCCGCGCTGCCCGACCTGTACGAAGGTGCTGCGGCCCGATATGCCGCTGTTCGGTGAGGCGTTGCCGAGCGATCCGTTCACGCGCTTGCAGGCCGAGCTCGACGTTGGCTTCGACATGGTGTTCGCGATCGGCGTCGGAACGATGTTCCCGTACCTCGCACGGCCGCTTCTGGTGGCACGCAGTGAGGGCATCCCCACGATCGAGATCGGTGCGCAACGCACGGAGGTCTCGGATGTCGTCGACTTCCGGTTCAAGGGCGCAGCGTCGACAGTTCTCGACGCTATCTGGTCGGTGACTACACGAATTTTACCGACGAAGAATCGCGCCGAATGAAAGCCGAATCATGTTCGGTCTCGAACTTATTGTTCGGGTAGCACGAACGAAGAACTGTAATCCCCGTCGCGCGGATCGAGATCACTGGGCGCTGCAACCGACGACAATCTGCGCTGCGAGGAACGCTGAGCGAGTCAACCGCGCCCAGTGTCGGACAAAGTCCACAGCGCGAGGGGACCGAGCGCTTGTTACTCAGTGCGGATGGGACGCACCAACAACCTGGCTGTCGCGCTGCTCCTCGCTGCGACAATCTCTGGCTGCTCTGTCTCGGATCCGAGCCAACCGGACGACGAGATGGGGACCGACCCCGGTACGGGCGACGACGGTGGCGAGCCCGGGGGGCCCGACCCCGACGACGACGACACGCTCCCCACGTACCCCACGGTGCATCCGCGCATCTACCTCGGTACGAACAAGGACCGCCTCCAGGCGGCGCTCAACGCCAGCACGGCGACGGCCGTGCGGTTCAAGACGAAGGTCGACCAGTGGGTTGCCGGCGCGAACGTCTACGGCTTCTCCGCATGGAACGGCGCGCTGATGGGCCAGCTCACGGGAACCGCGGCGTACTGCACCAAGTCGATCGCGGTGGTCGAGGCGCAGGTCGTCGCGGCCGAGGCCCTGTTCTCGACGGGGCAGCGCCCCGAGGTCGCGCTCAACAGCTACCTCCACATCGGCGAGATGATCGGCGACCTCGCGCTGGTCTATGACTGGTGCTTCGACGCGATCGCGCCGGCGCAGCGCACGCGCTGGATCAACTATGCGAACCAGGCCGTCAACAATGTCTGGAATCCGACGAGCGCGACCTGGGGTGGCACCGCGCAGCCGTGGAACGGCTGGTCGGTCAACAACCCCTCGAACAACTACTACTACTCGTTCCTCCGCGCGACGATGCTGATGGGCCTCGCGACCAAGGGCGAGAACCCGGCGGCCGACGGCTTCCTCACCACGTTCCGCGACGAGAAGATCTTGGGGCAACTCGTGCCGACGTTCTCGGCCGAGCTCCAGGGTGGCGGCTCGCGCGAGGGCACCGGCTACGGCGTCGCGATGCGCAACCTGTTCGAGCTCTACGATCTGTGGAAGGCGACGACCGGCGAGAAGCTCGCGACCAAGACGACGCACGCCCGCGAGTCGATGGCGTCGTTCATTCACCAGACGATGCCGACACTCGACAAGATCGCGCCGACCGGCGACCACGCACGCGATCACACGGCGCCGTTCTTTGACTACCAGCGCCACTACCTCCAGCTCCTGATCGCACTCTATCCAAGCGACCCGCTCGCGCGCCGCGCGAAGAAGCTGATCGCGGACTCGAACACGCCTGCGATGAGCCAGGGCTTCATGTACGCGTACGACTTCATCTACGACAACGCGAACGTCTCGCTGTTCGCACTCGACGGCATGGGCACCACACATTACGCGCCCGGCATCGGCCAGATCTACTCGCGCTCGGGCTGGGACCGTCAGGCGACGTGGGTCAACCTCACTGCGGGTCCGTACACCGAGTCGCACGCTCACCAGGACCAGGGCTCGCTGATGATCTACAAGGGCGGCTGGCTCGCGTATGACGCGAACGTCGACTCGCGCTCGGGCCTCGCGCAGGCAACCACCGCGCACAGCCTGGTGCGCGTCTCCAGTGGCGGTCAGCCCGTTCGTCAGATCGCCACCACGCACTCCAAGGTCGAGGCGCTCGCGACCGGCACCGGGTGGACCTACGCCGCAACCGACCTGACGCCCGCGTACAAGGGCAATGCGGCGATCCAGAAGGTGCAGCGCGAGATGGTGTACCTGCAGCCCGACGTCGTGATCGTGTTCGACCGCGTCGCCAGCTCGGCGGGGACGACGCAGACGTGGCAGCTCGCGGCCCCGACGCAGCCGGCACTCAGCGGCAACACCGCGACGATCACGAACGCGGGCCACCAGCTCCGGATCACGCGCCTCGCGCCGACCGCCGGCACGATGTCGACCTACGACTTCCGCGGCGAGTCCGACTTCACCGGTGGCTGGCGGCTCGACGAGACGCAGCCCGGCGGAGATCAGCGCTACCTGCACGTGATGGCGATCGACGGCTCGGTCACGTCGACGGCGGCCGCGGGCGACGCGTCGAACCCGGGCGCGACTGTCACGCTCGTCGATGGGCGCACGGTAACCGTCACGTTCCACCGCGATTCGATCGGCGGTTCGATCACGATCGACGGCGTCACGACTGCACTGACGGCGGGCGTCGCGACTGCCTCCGTGTAGCGCGCCGCCCGAGACGTACCCGACGGGGATGTGATCGCGTCGCGGTGCGGGTACCATGGAGCCGTGGGTTCCCGGCTGTCGTCGATTCGCGACCGAGTTCGGCTGATGTCGGCGATCGATACGAACCGGCAGGTGTTCGGCGCCAGCACTCACGACTACGCCTTCGCACCCGCAGTGACGAGCGCCGAGCTCGCGGCGCTCGAGGCCCAGTTTGGCGAGTTGCCGCACGAGTATCGCGCGGTGATCACCGAGCTCGGTGCAGCTGGTGCGGGCCCGTACTACGGCCTGATCACGCCGACGGCACCCGATGATCCCACGGGCATCGCGCCCGATCCCACCCGCGAGTTCCGCTGCGATCTCGAGACCGGGAATCAATCACCGCGGATCGACGAGCATGTCCTCGACGGAACGCTGGTCCTCGCGGAGCAGGGTTGCGGCGGTCGCTCGCTGCTGGTGGTCCGTGGAGCGCGACGCGGCGAGGTGTGGAGTGATTGGACTCGCGAGCAGGGAACCGTCAGCCCCGAGGCTCCGAGCTTCTTGACCTGGTACGAGGACTGGCTCGATCGCGCGATGCTCGAGTGGGTCGAGGAGGCTGCACCTCGGATCGCGCTCGATGGACCGGATGATCCATCGGAGCTCGAAGCGATCGCGTCGGTGTTCGAGCTCGTCGAGCGCCATGCTCCGCAGCAGCAAGGAATGCTGCGCACGCTCGGCTACCTGCATCTTCGCGAGGGCCGGTGGGACGACGCGAGCGCCGCGTTCGATGCCGCGGCGACCGCCGGTGGCAAGGAGCCAGAGGCGCGCCGCCATCTCGATCGCGCACGGATGCACCTCGTCCAGGAGGCCACCGAGGAGGCGCTGCGCGATGCGGAGCGCGGTCTTGCGGCGCCCGGTCTGTGGCACTCGACGCGGGACGAGCTGCGCGAGGTCCTCGAGAAGATCTTCGGCGGCGCGGGCCGGCGCGACGAGGCGCTCGCTGTGCTCGACGAACGCGCGGCGGAGAGTTTCTTCAGCTTGAAGCTCCACCACCGCCTCGCGCGCGAGCGGATCGCGCGGAGCGATGTCGCGGGTGCCGGCGCTGCGCTCGAGCGTGCCGCCGGGATGGCCAACATTCTCGGCGCTGGCGTGTCCCACGACGATCGGATCGCGGCGAGCTTCGATCCGATCATCGCCGAGCTCCGTGCGGCACGCCGCGATGCTGACGTGCGCGCGCTGCTCGCGCTCGTCGAGAGAATCCGCGAAGCGAACTGACTAGCCCAGCAGCGCGATCAGCTTCTTCGCGATCAAGACGCATCGCCGGGCCACCGCGCGGACACGTAGCGACCGTCCTCGACGACGAAGGCGTGCGTGTCGTCGTCACGCGTGCCGCGCTTGGACAGCTCGTGTGGGCCGACCTCGAAGTCGTCCGGCTTCGCGAGTGCGGCGCGGACCTCCTCTTCGACGTAGGCGTCGTACGTGCGGTAGTAGCCACCGCGTCGCCAGAACGTCGCGAGGCACGCGCTGCGCTCCATGCACTTTGCAGGCAGGTCGTGCGCCGGCCGGGAGCAGCGGGCTATATCCTGACGTGGGCGCCCACGCTCGCATCAACGGGTCTCGTCTCATCTCCGCACCAACCTGGAAATTGAGTGTGAGCCAGATGACGCGCTGACGTCGGCGCACGCATCTTGCTCGGAGTTTCGCTCACGGAGGTTCCATGCCACGTAAGCGACGCTTCCACGACTCTCGCCGTCCTCGTCCTGCACCTGATGCTGCTGCCCCGGAGCACGTCGAATCCAAGCCCCAAGATCCGGCAAAGGAGAACCATCCAGCAGACCTGGATAGGGGTGGCCCGGTGCGGGTGCAGAGCGACGACAGCGAGCTGATCGTACCGGCGAGCATCGCGGCGACCGACCGCGCGTGAGCGCTCGACGTGCGCTGCGTCGCGTGCGAGCGACTCGCGTAAACCTTCACCCAGGAGACGACATGCCACGTAAGCAGCGATTCAAGCCGACCCGTAAGCCGAAGCTGACGAACGAGGGCGCCATCGAGCGCACCCAGGAGTCGCCGCTCCACGCAACTGGCGACGAGAAATTGGTGTCCAACCAGCCACCACAGACCGACGAGGAACGACGGACGGAGTAGCTGTCAGGTCGAGCCGTCGAGCGGCTCGATGTGGATGTTGCGGTCCTTCGCGTCCGGCTTTCGCGCGGCCTCGGCGAAGCTAGCGGCGGCATCAGCCGCGATCTCGACGCGGGTCTCGCGCGCGAGGATCTGGATCTTGCCGATCGAGCTCTTGCTGATACCGCCACGGCGACACAGCAGCGGAACGATCCACTTCGGATCCGCGTTCTTCGAGCGGCCGACGTTCACGGTGAACCACACACCGGGGCCACTCGGCTTCGCGTCCTGATTCGGCTCGCGCCGCGGTCCATCTTCGCGCGGCGCATTTCGCATGTCGCGCGGTGCGGGGCGGCTGTGGTCGCGCGGTGCGGGGCGGCTCTGCTCGCGCGGTGCGGGCTTGCCGGTCCTCCGGCGTTCGATGTCGACCGGCTGGTCCTTCACGCGGCGCTCGGTACGTTCGGGGCGCTCGGTACGTTCGGGGCGTTCGGCGCGCGGCGATGGCGACCGTGGTGGTCCACGCTCGGGGCCACGGCTCGGCCGCATCGACGGTGGAATCGTCAGCTCCTCGGGCGCTGGGCGTGCCTGGCGCCGCTGATGGACGAGTGCCGCGACGAGATCCTCGGCACTGCGATCGAGCAGTAGCGTCTTCGCGACCTGGCGATCCTCATCGGTCGGGTCGGCGGTCAGTGCGCGGATGTCGAGCACGAGTTGATCCTGATCGCGGATCCGGATGTCGTCGCTCGTCGGCGGCATCTTCCACGACGCCTCGAGGTGCGCCGAGTGGAGCAGGCGCTCGGCGAACCGGCGCGCGGCGTCCGGAACGATCAGGATGGCGACGCCCTTCTTGCCGGCGCGGCCAGTACGACCACTGCGGTGAACCATCACCTGCTTGTTCTGCGGGAGGTCGGCGTGAATCACGATCGCGAGGTCCGGGAGATCGAGACCACGGGCGGCGACATCGGTCGCAACGCAGACGCGGGCACGGCCATCGCGCAGAGCCTGCAACGCTTGATTGCGCTCGCGCTGGCTGAGCTCGCCCGAGAGTGCTGCGACGGAGAAGCCGCGTTCGTTGAGATTCGCCGCGAGCCGCGTGACTCCGTCGCGGGTGGCGCAGAACACGAGGGCGCCGGGAGCGTCGTGGTAGCGCAAGAGATTGACGACGGCGAGGTCGCGCTCGCGCGGGATGATCGGGACTGCGATGTACTCGATGTCGCGGTGGCGCTCGTGCTCGGTCGCGGTCGCCACGCGGAGCGCGTTCTTCTGAAACTTCTTCGCGAGCATCGCGATGTCTTTGGGGATCGTCGCCGAGAACATCAGCGTGCGACGCTCCGCGGGCGCGGCGCCGAGCAGGCGCTCGAGGTCCTCGCGGAATCCCATGTCGAGCATCTCGTCGGCCTCGTCGAGGACCACGGCCTCGAGCTTCGCGAGAGTCAGTGCGCCGCGCTCGAGGTGATCGCAGAGCCGTCCCGGCGTGCCCACGACGATGTGGACGCCCCCGCGGAGGAAGTGCTGCTCGCGGCGCGGGTCCATGCCGCCTACGCAGGTGGTGATCCGTGCACCCGTCTCGGCATACAGCCACGTCAGCTCGTTGTGAACCTGGATCGCGAGCTCGCGCGTCGGCGCCACGATCAGGGCGCGCGGGGCCTCGGCCTTGGTGAAGCGTTCACCCTCGCCGAGCAGGCGCTTGGCGAGCGCGAGTCCGAAGGCGACGGTCTTGCCCGATCCGGTCTGCGCAGAGACGAGGAGATCACGCTCCTCCGCCTCCGGGGCCATCACCGCAGCCTGCACGGGGGTGGGCTCGACATAGGAGCGTGCGGCGAGGGCACGGCGGAGACTCGGGTGCGCGAACGAGAACGACATCTAGGGTCGCCCCTTGTAGCACGCTACCCCGGTCGCGCCGCAGGCAGGAGCTGCTGCAGGTGCCACGCTTGCGTCACGAGTTGCTGCTGTGCGTGCCGGTTGCTGCGCCCGAGGGCTGCAGCGTGAATCCCAGCGATCGCCACCGTCGCGAGCGTTGCGCCGATCACCAGCACCATCGTCGGAGTTCCACTGATCACGAGCGCTCCGGCATGGCTGAACAGGCCTCCGTCGCGCAGCTCCCAGGTCCGTGGCAGGAGGCCCTGGGCCTCGAGCACCAGCGGGATCGAGAAGCTCGTGATCATCGTGACGATCAGGACCCACGAGCGCTGGAGGAACGCGGGGTACGCCATCACCGACATCGTCACGACGCAGACCAGGGCGGGGACGAACGTGAACGGACCCGCCATCCGGCCCATCAGCGCGATCAACACGCCATTGCCGAGCGCGTACGCGAGCATCTCCCCGAAGCCGCGGTCCGGCTGGCGGCGGATCCGCCACGCCGAGAACGCCAGGATGATCGCGACCGCGAACACCGCGAGAACCTCGGGCCACTTGCGGATCCCGTTCCACATCGCGATCGGGAGGAAGGACGCGACCGCGAGGTACGCGCCGATCGCGGTCCGTGCATGGCGGCGAACACTCTCGGCATCCGCTGCGCGCAACGCCGCGCGCAGCTCGGCGGGCGGAGCCGTCGGTGGCTCGAGCACGAGCGAGGTCACCATCTCGGCGGCGCCCGGGCACTCCGGGTCGAGGGCCATCGCGCGCCCGGCGGCATGCATCGCATGCGCGCGCTCGCCGTCGTCGAGTGCGCGGCGGGCCTTCGCGAGCTCGTCGAGAGCGACGTGCTTGCGGCGTGCGAGATCTCGATCGCCGTCGAGGAACGCCTGCACGCGCTCTGCGATCTCACGCGCACTCGGGCGCGACGCGGCGTCCATCGACAGCGCAGCCGTGCACAGCGCGTCGAGCTCGACGGGAATCTCGAGCTCGGGGTGGCGCAGCGCGGGCGACACGACGGTGAGCGCCGACAGCGTGCTCGCGATCGCACTCTGCGACTTGCGCGGGTGGAGCGGGTGCTTGGTCAAGATCTCGAACAGGATCGAGCCGAGCGCGTAGACGTCGACCGGCCGAGCAACCTCGCCGCCCGTCGCGAGCTGCTCGGGCGCGATGTAGCCCGGCGTGCCGAGCAGCTGACTCGGCTCGGAGTTGCCGTCGAGGCTGTCGATGTCCGTGGTGACGACATCGGTCGGGACATCGGCGAAGACGCGCGCGAGTCCCCAGTCGAGGACGTAGACCTCACCGTAGTCGCCGAGCATGATGTTCGACGGCTTGATGTCGCGGTGCACGACCCCGCGCATGTGCGCGAACTCGACGGCGAGGCAGATCTCGCCGAAGGCGCGCAGCATGCGCTGACTTCCGGGAGCCTCGGTCGGCAGTTGCTCGCGCAGCGTCACGCCTGTGAGGCGCTTCATCGTGAAGTACGGCCGGCCCCTCTCGTCGCGGCCAAGCTCGTGGACCGGCACGACCGCTGGGTGATCGAGCCGGGCCTGGATCCGCGCCTCGCGGAGGAAGCGGGTGACGTCGACCTCCGTCGGCGACTCGGCGTTGAGCCGCTTGAGTGCGACGGTGCGACCGATCCGGCGATCGTGCGCATTGACGACCTCTCCCATCCCGCCCTTGCCGATCACCTCGCCGAGCGCGTACGCCGACAGCGTGTTCGCGGGGGCATCGTAAACCTCGACCGGAGCGCTGTCCGCGCGTCCGGGTCGCACCACGGTGTGAAGCTCCCCATCGTCCCCTGGCTTCATGAGCCCATGGTACGCGCTCCGGACTCCTTGTTGTGGTTCGGGAATCTGTAGGTCCGCGCGCCGGTTCTGTAATCATGGCGGTCGTCAGCACCTCTCCTGACGCCATGGACGCTCCCGCCTGTTGCTGCAGTGACTGGATCTCGGGCCTCGCGCGCACCCACGCGGGCCGGCTTGCCGCGATCGCGCGGCACGAGGGCGCGAGCGCTGCCGAGGCACTCGATGTCGTCCGGGATGCGTTCCACACGCTCCTAGGCAACCGGCGTCGCATGATCGTAGTCCCACGAAGGTGCGGATCGCGCCGCTGCTCCTCCTCGTCGCGAGCGCCGGAGTCGCTCGTGCCGACGACGAGACCTCGATCCGCGTGACCTCGGAGCTGATGACCGAGCGCGATGGACCGTGGCTCGAGCTCGATCCTCAGCTCCCGACCAAGCTCGAGTCGTTCGATACCGAGCGTGACGGCAAGTCCATGACGATCGAGCTCGGCAAACGCGCGAAGCTCTCGCTCGATGGCGAGTGGTGGTCGTCGGGCCCGCGCATGCTGAGCGGCGGCCGGATCGCCGATCGCGACGTGCGCGGCAACGGCTGGACCGCGGGAGCGCGCGCCTCGTATGACCTCGGCCCCGTCGAGCTCGAGGTGGGGATCTCGGAGAGCTCCATCGACACGCCGTACGGCAGCGGTCGGTACCGCGACTACACGGTCGCGCTGACCCGGCGGTTCCACTGGACGAAGAACATCCCGGGGTGGGTCTCGCTGAGTATCGGGCGTCGCGTCTGGAACAAAGAGAAGCCACCTCCGGTCGGCGAGGAAGACGCCACGACGCTCATGCTGTCGGTCGGCGGTTCGTTCTAGGGGCTCGCGATCGCGACATCGCCGGCGAGTGCACGCTCGAGGACGCCGGCCACGAACTTCTTCGGGCGACTGCCAACGATCCGGCCGACCTCGCGCCCGTCGCGCAGGATCACCAGCGTCGGCATCGAGCGCACGCTGTACCGCTCGGCGAGGATCGGCTCGTCGTTGACGTCGATCGCGACGACGCGCGCGCGGCCGTGATACTCGGTCGCGAGCGAGGCGAGGATCGGCTCCATCGTCTTGCACGGGCCACACCAGGCCGCGGTGAAGTCGATGGCCGTGACGCCAGGGAGGGCCGCGAGGGCTTCGAAGGCGGGGAGGTCGATCGTGGGCACCATGCGAGGTGAGGTGCCGACCTGGCCCGGCATGACAGCAAACCGGTCCTCGCTGGCCACCGCGCGAGAGGCGCGGTACGAGGAGTCATGGCTCCGCCGCTGGTTCGCGCAAAAGCAACCGTTCCGCTCCGTGCGGACGGATCGCTGCGGATCGCGGTCGTCGCCGACACCCACTCGCAGCCGCATCCCGAGACGGCAACGCACCTCGCCGCGCTCGCGCCCGACGTGATCTTCCACGCCGGCGACATCGGGGACCTCGCGGTTCTCGAGGAGCTTGCGAAGCTCGCGCCGCTCCACGCCGTGCGCGGCAACATCGACACGCGCGCAAACCAGCTCCCCGACATCATCACCCTCGATCTCGTGGGAGCGGACCGCACCTACCGGATGCTGCTCGTACACATCGCCGTGTACGGACCGAGGCTGCGCGCCGACGTTGCAAAGCTCGCACGGGCGGAGAAGGCCTCCCTGGTCGTGTGCGGTCACTCGCACGTTCCGTTCATCGGCCAGGACAAGGGCATCACCGTGTTCAACCCCGGCTCGATCGGGCCGCGGCGATTCTCGCTACCGATCGTCTTCGGCACGATCAACATCACGCCGACCGGTGTGCGCCTCGCTCACGTCAACTGCGAGACCGGTGCGCCGTGGAGCCCGCCGTGACTACGACGGCCGGAACGTGATCGTCACGACGACGGCGCGATCGTCGAGCAGCCCCGCGGCGCGCTGAGCGCAGGCGGCGAGGCGATCGAGACCTTTGGTTCCGACACGTGTCGAGATTCGTGCATCGACGAGGTCGAACACGACCTCGACATCGGCGCCGCGGTCGCGCGCGGGTGAGCGGTAACAGGCGCGCAGCGCGTCGAGCACCCGTGTTGCGTCGTGCTTCACGATCGTTGCGGGAACGGCGCCGCGCACCGCGAGGCCCGCGATCGAGGCAGCCGCGGCGCCCTGGAGCGCGTCGGGTTCGGGGACCTCGATCGGCACCATCGGCGACGGGGCCAGTTCGGCCGTGACGGATGGAACGTCGTCGGGGGCATGCACGTGCGTCCACGCGGTCCAGGCAGACACCGCGATCCCGGCGAACACGCAGGCGACCGCGGCCATCACCCAGGCCCGCGAGCGCGGTCGCGGGGCAGGGCGCATCGGGGCCGGAGCGGGTGCCGGGTCTGAGGGAGACACGGGCACGATCTCCGAGGAGAGAGTCCGCGGGATCTGCGGAGGAAGCGAACCGACGAGCGCGTCGAGCTCCGCCGTGCTCGACGAGCGCGCCCGCGGTGCTGCCATCGGGAACGTCTGCGTCACGAGCTCGCCGATCGCACGCGGCGAGCCATTTCTGTCGTGCACGAGGAGCCACGCCTGGAGGTCTCGCTGCAGGTCGCGCGCTCTCGCGTAGCGATCATCCGGATCGCGCGCGAGCGCGGTCATCACGATGGCGGCGAGGTCGAGCGGGTACTCGAACATCAGGTCCGATGGCGGCGTGATCGCGCACCGGGCGATCCGCGCGAGGGACGCGTCGTCGCGATCTCATGGCGGGAACACGCGCTCTCCCGTCGTGATCTCGTAGAGGACGATGCCGAGCGCGAACAGATCGCTGCGGTGATCGAGCTGTGCGCCGCGCGCTTGCTCGGGTGACATGTAGCCGAGCTTGCCCTTCAGGAACCCGGGCTCCGTGGCCGCGCGCCCGGCGTGTCGCACGACGCCGAAGTCTGCAAGCTTCACCGAGCCGTCGTAGCCGAGGAGAATGTTCGCGAGCGAGACGTCGCGATGAATGATGTCGAGTGGGCGGCGGTGCTGATCGGTGAGGGCATGTGCGTGCTCGAGCGCCGCGCAGACCGCGATCGCGATCCCGACCGCGCACTCGAGCGGCACCGTCCGGTGCTGCTTCGCGAGGGCGCGCACGAGCTCGAGGAGGTCGGTGCCGCGGACGTACTCCATCGCGTAGAACGTGTCGTCCGGGTGATCGCTGATGTCGAGGACCGAGACGATGTTGGGGTGCGTGAGCTGCGCGGTGATCTTCGCCTCCGCGAGGAACATCTCGACGAACATCGGATCGCGCGAGATCGCGGGCAGGATTCGCTTGATCACGAGCTCGCGCGACGTGCCGGCGACACGCGCGAGATAGATCTCGGCCATGCCACCGGTCGCGATGCGACGCACCAGCTCGTATCGACCCACGGTGGCCACGCTAGAGAATCTTGCGCGATTGATCGAGATCGATGATTCGCGTGCGAACGCTTACGCGCGTGGCGTGATTGCACCTCCGATCTCTTCGGATCACGTGCGCGAGTCGGCGATCTGCACACATGACAGCGATGTCCGGAACCTCGGCGATCCCCGAGACCTGCGAACCGGCGTCGAAGCAGAATCCCTAGTGATTTCAGCCGGGTCGAAACGGCACGGCGGCTGCTTAAGAGATTCCCCATGCGCACCGTCATCAT
>JANOPP010000160.1:0-16107 GCA_031421915.1 Myxococcales bacterium
CGGCGGGCTGCGGTGGGTCGGAGATCGACTCGCTGTGCGACGCGGACGATGGGCCGTGGACGCTGCAGGCACTCGCCGCCGAGAAGTGCAGCGGCGATTCGAACCCGGCGTTCACGGCGTCGTACATGGAGCAGAACTGCCGCGGCACGCTGTCGCCACTGTTCGAAGGGGGCACGGTCTCGATCGCGAGCGACGACGTCCTCGATCGCTGTCGCGCCGCGCTGAAGGCGAACGCGTGCGTCCCGGAGCTCTACAAGGACTGGCTTGCGGCGACCGAGATCTGCAACGACCTCATCATCGGCTCGACGGTGACAGGCGCCTCGTGCTCCGCGAACGAGGAGTGTGGTGGCGCGTCGTTCTGCAAGCGCACGGGGTCGTGCGGCCTGTGCCTCGGTCAGGGCGGTAGCGGCGCGCTCTGTGCTTCGGGCGTCGAGTGCCAGTCCGGGATCTGCTCGGCGGGCATGTGCGTGCCGAACGATGTTCCAGCCGCCGGGCAGTGCACGAGCGATCGCCAGTGCGCCGCCGGTCTCATCTGTCGCGACAACGGCCACTGCCAGCCGCTCGCCGGTCACCTCGGCATGACGTGTCAGCGCGACGGCGACTGCAGCGCGTTCCAGTCGTCGTGCTCGGGCGGTCGCTGCGTCGTGCTCGCGAAGCCCGGCGAGATGTGCACCCCGTGGACCGGCGGTGATGGCACCAAGCCGCACTGCGAGTGGTTCGCCGACGCAGGTTGCATCGACGGAATCTGCGAAGCGCTACCGTTCGCCGTCGACGGTGGCGTGTGCGGGATCGATGTCGCGGCGTGCAGTACCGGCCTGTGGTGCAGCGTTCCGGCGGGCGCGCCGTCGGGGCGCTGCTATCCGATCACGGGCGAGGGCGAGTTCTGCGATGTCGAGGCCGAGTGCGGACCGTACGGACTCTGCGTCGAGCACGCGTGCACGTTCTCTGACTACAATGCGGCGTGCGTCGCGCCCTGATCAGAACGCGTACGCGAGGCCGATCCGGAGCTGCGCCGTGAACGACTCGAGAGCGAGCTTGGACTTCATGAAGGGTTCTCCTCAGAACGTGGTGCTGACACCGAGCGCGACGGTGACGCCGGTCCCCGGATCGGAGCCGCCGATCATCGGTACCTCGACGATCGTACGCATGCGGACCGTGTCTCCGACCTCGAGGCTCGCGCGCGGGATGATCATTGGCACGATCGAGGACGACGGCATCGCGTCGTCGGTGCTGTCGATGCGGTCGTGCGAGGCACCGGCATCGGCGCCCGCGAGCACGCACACCCGCGTCATGTAGCCCGCGCAACGCCTCGCCTCGAGGCCACCGCGTAGCTCGGTGAACACGCCGCTGGTCTGGAGACCTCCGCTCAGGCCCGTCGCGAACTGCGCACGCACGAACCACGGCGACGATCCGAGTCGCTGTCCTGCATCGATGTTCGCGCCGAGGCGAAACAGGCCCACGCCCACGCCACCGCTGGTGGTCACTCCGACATAGCGATCCTTCTGCACCGGAGCCTCGGACGCGTCGTAGACATCGGCCGACGCGGTGGAGGCGACCGTCAGGACAGCGAGCGCGGCGAGCAGTCGGGTCTTCATGGGACCGGAACAGAGCAATGGTCGAACCAGTCGCCAAGTGACTGATACCTCGCGGCAAACCCTGGTGGATGGCAAACCTCCACCGCTCGTTTCCCATCACCCGCGACGGTGTCGCAGGCGTCGCAGGGCCGTCCCGTCAACCGCGCTTCTCCTCGCTGTCATCGAGTGATTCACGACCTCGCGCGGGATTTCGCGGTATGCCGCGCGCATGAAAAGGAATGCTCTCCTCCTCGGTCTTCTCGCCGGCGCCTGCGGCGGCAAGACCACTCCGACCGAGACGCTCGGCGACACCCACGCGACGCCCTCGGGAACGACCACCACGGTGGTGACACCGCCCGCGAAGGCAGATCCGAACCTGCCGTTCCGGCTCGGCCACTCCAACAGCGGTGGCATGTGGCTCCCGCAGCAGATGACGCTGCCGGGTCACGTCGAGACGTTCAAGAAGATGGGCGTCGCGATGGACGCGAGCGTCCTCTCCGATCCGCTCGCTGCGCCGCTCGCTGCGGTCGTCTCGCTCGGTGGTTGCACCGCATCGTTCGTGTCGGGCGACGGCCTGATCGTCACGAACCACCACTGCGTGCAGGGCGCGCTCCAGCACAACTCGACCAAGGACTCGAACGTCGTCGAGAACGGCTTCCTCGCGAAGACCCGCGCCGACGAGCCGAGCGCTGGCCCGGCACAGCGCGTCTATGTCGCGCAGGCATTCAAGGACGTCACCAAGGAGATGCGTGACGGCCTCGAGGCCATCAAGGATCCGATCAAGCGCAAGGAGGAGTCGGAGACGCGCCTCAAGACGCTGACCGCAGCGTGCGAGAAGGACCGCAAGGAGCTGCGCTGCGACGTGCGCTCGTTCTTCCGCGGCGGCATGTACCTGCAGATCGAGAACCTCGAGATCAAGGATGTTCGCCTCGTCTACGCGCCGGCCCGCTCGGTCGGCAACTACGGCGGCGAGATCGACAACTGGGCGTGGCCGCGCCACACCGGCGACTTCTCCTTCTATCGCGCGTACGTCGGCAAGGACGGCAAGCCGGCCGACTTCTCGGCGGACAACGTTCCGTTCAAGCCGAAGCACTTCCTCAAGGTGTCGACGAAGGGCGTCGCGCCCGGCGACTTCGTGATGGTCACCGGCTACCCGGGCTCGACGAGCCGCACCGAGACCGCGCTCGAGACCCACAACGACGTCGAGTGGTACTACCCGTACCTCATCGCGTACTACAAGGAGCGCTACGCGATCGCCGAGGCGCACGTCAAGGATGGGGGCGAGACCGCGATCAAAGCAACCGTCGCGAAGCAGGGCGTGCAGAACGGCCTCGAGAAGTTCCAGGGCATCCTCGAGGGCCTGAAGAAGAACGAGTCGCTGATGCAGCAGAAGGACGCCCTCGACAAGCAGGTCAAGGCCTGGGCAGCGCAGCCGGGCAACGAGGCGCACAAGGCGAACATCGAGAAGTTCGAATCGATCCTCGCCGAGGAGATGCGGACCCAGCGCCATGACTTCGATCGCGGTGTCGCATTCGGTGGCTCGCGCCTTCTCTCGACGGCGCTGTCGTTCACGCGCTGGGCGGAAGAGCGCGCGAAGAAGAACGAAGATCGCAAGCCGGGCTTCCAGGAGCGCGATCTGCCGCGCTCGGTCGCCGGCCAGAAGGGCTTTGCCAAGAGCTACGACCGCACGCTCGATCGCGCCAACTTCCGCCTCTCGCTGATGCGCGCTCTGCAGCTCGACGAGAGCCAGCGCCCGTGGCTCGTCACGCTGCTCGGCGTCAAGAAGGGCACGAAGATCGACGAGGCCCTGATCGAGAAGACCCTCGAGACCTGGTACGCGGGTCAGACCCTCGAGGACGAGAAGAACCGTCTCGAGCTCCTGCAGAAGGGCACGACGAAGCAGCTCAAGGCGTCGAAGGATCCGTTCATCATGGCGGCGCAGCGCGTGTGGCCGATCGTGAAGACCGAGGAGAAGAAGTCCGACGCCCGCGGCGGCGAGCTCTTGCTCGTCATGCCGTCGTACGTCGAGGGCATGAAGCAGGTCCTCGGTGGCCTCCTCCCGCCCGACGCGAACTCGACCCTCCGCATCACCTACGGCACGGTGAAGTCCTTCAAGCCCGGCTCGAAGGACCAGACCGACTGGCCGTTCACCACCGCGACGCAGATGCTCGCGAAGGACACCGGCAAGGAGCCGTTCGACGCGCCGAAGAAGCTGCTCGAGGCGGTCAAGGCGAAGAAGTTCGGTCCGTACGGTGACCCGACCCTCGGTGGCGAGCTCCCGGTCGACTTCCTCAGCGACCTCGACATCACCGGTGGCAACTCCGGCTCGCCGACGCTCAACGACAAGGGCGAGCTTGTCGGTCTCGCGTTCGACGGCACGACCGAGGGCCTCGCGTCCGACGTCGTGTTCAACGGCGCGACCACCCGCGTGATCCACGCGGACGCGCGCTACATGCTGTGGAACATGGACCTGCTCGACGGTGCCGATCATCTCCTCACGGAGATGGGCGTCACGCCGTCCCTCTAGTCCGTCATGCTCGCTGGAGCCCGGCCGTCGCAGCGATGCGGCGGCCGGTTCTCGTTTGTGAGCCTACGGCGCCTTGCACAGCTCGGCCCACCATCCCGCGGGCGCGACGAGCGTGAACTTGCGGCACGACTCGAGTGCGTCGAGCCCGAGCGCGAGCATCGGAGCGGCCTTGTCCTCGAGGGTCTCGCAGAACACCGCCGACGCCTCGGTCGCGACGGCGTTGGTGCGCACGTCGACCGGGATCTCGGCCCGGGCGAGCAGCGACGCGCCTCGCACGTAGATCTGCGACAGCCGCGCCGCAGCGGCCGCTTTGATGCCTGGATCGGTCGACGCGAACTCCGCCTCGTACTGGGCCCGGGCGGCGCCGAGCGTCGTCGTCATCGCGTTCACGAAGCGGGAGAACTTGAGCTTCGAGCCCTCTTTCTTCGCCTCGTCGGTGAAGTCGAGATCGACGGGGAACTCGAGAGCGAAGACCGCGACGAGCTTCGCGTCGGTCGGGGCAATCTTCTTGCCCCGCGTGGTGAGGACAGCTTGCCCGCCGCATCGGTTCGGATCGCGGACGCGCCGGGTCGAGAACCCACTGAGCCCGGCGACCGCTCCATCGGTGTCGAGCAAGCGATCGTAGATCGGAGCGGGTCGCGGGGGCCTGGGGGCCGGTGGCTTCGGCGTGGGGGCGGGACGCTCCTTGGTCCACGCCGGCGCGGGGCCGTTGGCCGCCTCGTCCCACATGAGACCTCCCTTCATCTCCGGTGCAGGAGCAGTCGCGGCTGGCGCAGGTGGGGCGGCGGGCGCGAGCCTCGGCTGCACCGGCTCGGCAGGCTTGCTGCTTCCGCCGCACGCGGCGAGGAGAATCACGGCGATCGAGAGACGCATTCGCGCAGCCTACAGTACGTAGCCGGAGCAGAGCGTGATGTCAGATCAATGCAGGTCGTCGAAGCCGCCGCCGTTGACGACCTGCGTGTAGCCCGCCGCCTCGAGTTGCTGCTTCGCCTTGGCCGCACGGCCACCGACGGCGCAGTGCACGACGACCGGCTTGGTCTTGTCGCCGCCGGTGAGCTTGTCGACCTCGGTAATGCGCTGTGCGAAGTCCTGGATCGGGATGTTCGTCGCCTGCGGGAGGTGACCCTCCGAGAACTCGTCCGGTGTCCGGACATCGACGACCACGGCGCCCGCCGCGATCATCCTCTTCGCAGCCTCGGGATCCTTGGCCGGCTTCGCGGCAGCGGTCGGAGTTGGCGGAGGCGACTCCGACTTCGAGCAGGCCGATGCGGGGAAGACGAGAGCGGCGATGAGGAGCAAGCGCGACATGGCCGAGGTTTACCCCGTTATCGCTCGAGGCGCTCGCGCGTGAGGCCGACGTAGCGCGCATCGGCGTCGCCCGCGATCCACTTGCGCTCGAGGCGCGACGCGACCACCGCGGTCGTCCCCGAGCCGACGAACGGATCGACGACAAGGGAGCCAGGTTTGCTCGACGCGAGGATCAGCTTCTCGATCAGTGCCTCGGGCTTCTGCGTCGCGTGCGGCGTCTTCTCGGTCATGCCGTTACAGATCACGGGGATCTCGATGACGTCGCGCGGCTTGGCACCGAGCGGGTTCGGCTCCCACTTGTCGCGCCGCACTCCACGCCCGTACTGCGACGACACCGCCTGGATCCGCGCCGGGTACTTCGTCGTGTGCCCGTTGTACGGGATGCGGATCGCATCGACGTCGACCTTCGTGCCCGCCTTGCGGAGGTGGATGATCGACTCGTGCGAGCGGCCCCAGTCTTTTCCGAGGTTCGCCTTGTTGCGGTAGTACCAGATCAGCCAGCGGCAGCCATCGAACCGCTTCGCGCTGCGCGCCTTGACGTCGGCGAGGATCTCCGAGAAGCCACAGACGTACGCCGAGCCATGTGGCGCCAGCACGCGCGCGATCTCGGCGAGCCAGGAGTCACACCAATCGACGTACGCCTCCATCGACTCGAACTCGTCCCACTCGGCCTTCGCGATCGCGTACGGCGGGTCGGTGACGACTAGATCGACGGAGCCGTCGGGCAGCTTGCCGAGCAGCGCGAGGACGTCCGCATGCCAGAGCTCGCCACCGTGCCCCGCATGGGCGCGCGTCGGACCGGCGCCGCGCAGATCGAGCGGGACCGGCAACTCGCGCACGACACGAGGTGGACGCTTGGGCACCGCGCGAGCATCCTACTCGTGATGCAGGGTCCGGACCAGCTCGTTCACGAAACCGCGATCGTCGAAACCACGTACGTCGGCGCATACACCCGGATCTGGCACTGGGCGCACGTGATGCCCGGTGCGCGGATCGGCGCGCGGTGCTCGATCGGCCAGGGTTGCTATCTCGGCGCGGTGACGATCGGCGACGGTTGCCGGATCCAGAACCACGTCTCGATCTTCGACGGGGTGACGCTCGAGGAGGACGTGTTCCTCGGTCCGTCGTGCGTGTTCACCAACGTGAAGCATCCGCGCGCGCACGTGTCGCGCAAGGCCGACTACGCGCAGACGCGGATCGAGCGGGGGGCGACCGTCGGTGCCAACGCGACGGTCGTGTGCGGTGTGACGATCGGTGCGTACGCGATGATCGGCGCCGGCGCCGTCGTGACGAAGGACGTCCCTGCGTACGCGATCATGGTCGGGACTCCCGCCCGGCGCCGCGGCTGGGCCTGTCGGTGCGGAGAGACCCTTCGGGCCGAGCTGGCGTGCGACCATTGCGAGACGAGCTACGTGCAGGACGGCGAGGTACTCGCATTGCGCGAGTAATGTGAAGCAATGGTGTGGAAGATCTCTCTCTCGATCGAGCAGGTTGGTGTCGGGTCAGAGCTGCGGGTCGAGTATTCGAACGAGCTCTTGATCGGCCGGGCGGCGCCCGCGGACATCTTGCTCGACGGTTCGAAGATCTCGCGGCGGCACTGCTGGCTGCGCGTCGACACCCACGGCGTCGCGACCGTCGAGGATGCGGGCAGTGCGGGCGGGACGTACTACAACGGCGCGCAGCTGCGCGGCGTGCAGCCGCTCACGGAGAGCGACGAGCTCCAGGTCGGCGACTATCGGATCAAGATGACCGAGCCGCCGTCGCAGGACGGCTGACGTTACGGCTTGTAGTACTGCTTGAGCCGCGCCCACAGCTCGAGCGGATCGAACCCGAGCATCGCGAACGGATGGGCACCGGAGTCCATCATCGCGTCGCGTGCCTTGTTCGCGAAAGCCGAGGCGCGGTCGCGCGTGGACTGCGGCAGCATGCTCGCGAGTGCCTTGCCGGCGCGGCCCGCCATCGCGGCGACTGCAGCTCCGCCGAGGAGGCCGAGCAGCCACGCGGGCGTCGGATCGATCATGACGCGCTTCGCGTTGAGCTCGCGCGCGAGCTGATCGCTCGGCCCCGTGATGATGTCGAGCAGTGTCTTCTTCTCGAGGAACAGCGCGAGGCTCGGCTTCGCGAACCGCTCTTCGACGGCCTCGATCAACCGCTTGTGTCCCTTGTGCCAGTCGCGCGCAAACGTCGCCTCGGGGACGAGATCGGCGATCGCGCGATGGGTCGCGGCACGCGTGATGTCGCCATGCTCCTTGACCGCGATGATCGAGCTGTGGATCCGCGACCGATCGTCGTCGATCACGTACGCGAGTAGCGCGGTGCGATCCGGGATCAGCAGATCGAACGTTCGCTGCAGCGGCTCGAATGCGGGCGCGGGTAGGAGCTCCAGGATCGGCGGCTCGGTCCACACGCCGGTCCCGGCGTGCTTCTTGAGCGCGCGCAGTGCGACCAGCCCCTGGGCGACCAGATCCTGATCGAGGCGGAGCGCGCTCTCGATCTCGTGCGACAGCGCCGAGATCACGCCGCGATCGATCGCGATCACGACGCCGACCCCGAGCGTCCTGGCCCAGGCCCCGAGTGCCTTCGGCGTGAGGCCCGGGAGCGGCACGGACGCGGGATCGATGGAGCCGCGAGCGTTCGCACCGGCGAGCACGAGCTTGATCACCACGCCCGCGTCCAGGATCGCGAGTGCCCACTTCGGCTCGTCGAGGACGTGCGGCGGCGTCAGCAGGCGCCACCAGTTCGTCCACTGGCGTGCATCGAGATCGGTCAGCGCGAGCTCGAGTGACAGCACGAGCTCAGCCTAGCACTCCGAGCTTGCCAGCGACTTGCACCGGAGCGAGCACCGGGTGAGAGTCCGCGCATGACCAAGTCCTCGCTCGCAGCAATGTTCGTGCTCGCCATGCTCGGCACCGCGGAGGCCGGCGGGCAGGAAGGTTCGCTCGGCGTCGGCGCCGAGTACGGCCTGCGCCTCACCAACGCCGGCATCGGCTTCGCATCGATGAACTACGATGCCGGTGCCTTCCACGCCGGCGGCTTCTTCGCGATGGCCGATGGCGGCAACGACGATGACACGCTGTTCGGGATCGGTGGTCGGTTCTACTATCACGTGCACTCGACCTCGATGGCTGACTTCTCGGTCGGCGGCGCCCTCGGGCTGCTGAGCGTGCCGCCCACCGGCGGCCCGACAGGCGGTGACCGCCAGTCACAGCTGTACCTCGAGCCCGGGATCCAGGCTCGCGTGTTCGTCGCCTCGAACGTCGCGCTGTCGTTCAGCGCGGGACTCACACTCGGTCTGATCGATGCCCAGGGCTTCGCGATCGGCGGCCAGACCTCGGGCTCGGCCGGCTTCCACTACTACTTCTTCTAGATCATTCGTCGCTGCTACCGCCCGCGGCCGCGGCGATCGCGACGTCCTCGGCCTTGACCTTCGACGCGTCGAACTTCTTGGCGCCCTCGATCATCTTGTCGATCGTCTTGTCGAAGTCCGGCGGCGGAGCGTCCTTGCCGGGCTTGAGGAACCGCAGCGGGTTGACGCGCGCGACGACGATCGGCTTGAGGTAGCCGCTGTTCCAGCCGGACTCCTTGAGCCGCGTGACGGCGGCGCTCACTGCCTCGTCAAGCTCGAGAAGCTTGGTCGCGTGCTCCTCGCGGAAGGGCAGGGACTTCGCCATCGGCTCTGTCGAGAACACCTCGGTCTTGGAGACGACCGAATTGTACGCGCCGCCCGAGAACCGCGCGTTCCTCTCGTAGCAGATACCGAGGGTGACCAGCGACGCCTGCTCGAGCTCGAACGCGACGTCGGCCTCGGACTGCCCCTTGCGCTTTGGGTCGACGGCAATCGCGCGAGCCATGCGGATCACCTCGATCGCCTTGTCCTTGAGCGTGTGCGCCTTCTCTGTATTGAGCGCGAGGATCCGGAACGCGATCTCCGGCTCGGGCATCACGAGGGCGACGACCGCCTTCGCGCCGAGCGACGTCAGCGCCGACAGTCGGTGCATGCCGTTGGGCGAGATGAAGCCGTCTCCGTCGGGGACCGCGATCACCGGATCGAGGAACCGACCGACCTTCGGGATCACGGTCGCGAGCCGATCCGCGTGCGTCTTCGACAGCTCGCGCTGGTACGGCGTCGGCTTCACCTTGTCGATCGGGAGCGCGGCGAGCGCGACCCAGTGGCCGCCGAACGGCTCGCGGTAGCACGCGAGCACGCTGCCGCCGGCCTCCTCGATCAGCTCGCGGACGCGCGTGACGTCGGCGCTCGGGGTGCCCGTCGCGCATTCCTCTGCGGTGAGGCCCACGGAGCCGGCTTCGGCCTTCGCCTTCTTCGGCTTGCGCGGAGCGGCGGGCTTCTTCGGTTTGTCGGACTTGGGCTTGGGCGCGGCGGCCTTGGCTCGCGGTGACATGCGCCGACTGTAGTACCCTTGCCGCGCCGCGAGGTAGTCATGTCAGTCACGTCGTTTCCCAAGAACGAGATCAAGATCCTGCTCCTCGAGAACGTCCACCCGGTCGCGACCGAAGCGTTCGCGGCGGAGGGCTTTCAGGTCGAGAGCATCAAGGGCGCGCTCCCGGAGTCCGAGCTGATCGCGAAGGTCGCCGACGCTCACATCCTGGGCATTCGCTCGAAGACGCAGGTCACGCCCGCGATCCTCGATGCCGGTCGTCGCCTGATGTCGGTCGGTGCGTTCTGCATCGGTACCAACCAGATCGCGACGCGCCACGCGAACGGTCGCGGGGTCCCGGTGTTCAATGCACCGTTCTCGAACACGCGCTCCGTCGCCGAGCTGATCATCGCCGAGATCGTGATGCTCGCGCGCCACCTCGGTGATCGCACACGCGAGGTCCACGACGGCGTGTGGAAGAAGGTCGCCGTCGGCAGCCACGAGATTCGCAATCGCACGCTCGGCATCGTCGGTTACGGCCACATCGGCACGCAGGTCGGTGTGCTCGCCGAGGCGTTCGGCATGCGCGTCGTGTTCTTCGATATCGTCGCGAAGCTGCCGATGGGCAACAACCGCTCGATGCCCAAGCTCGAGGACGTCCTCGCGGTGTCCGACTTCGTGACGTTGCACGTTCCGGAGACGGCGCAGACTCGCAACATGATCGGCGCCGCCGAGATCGCGGCGATGAAGCCTGGCGCGTGCCTGCTCAACGCGAGCCGCGGCACCGTTGTCGAGATCGGCGCGCTCGCCGAGGGCATCCGTCGCGGTCATGTGGGTGGCGCGGCGGTTGACGTCTATCCCGAGGAGCCCGAGAGCAACAGCTCCGGCTTCGCGTCGGAGCTGCGTGGTCTGCCGAATGTGATCCTGACGCCGCACATCGGCGGCTCGACCGAGGAGGCGCAGGAGGCGATCGGCCGCGAGGTGTCCGCCGCGCTGATCAAGTACATCAACAACGGCGCGACGACCGGCGCCGTCAACTTCCCGCAGATCGAGCTGCCACTCGACAAGACCGCGCACCGGATCCTCAACGTCCACAAGAACGTCCCGGGAGTGCTCCGCGACATCAACAAGATTGTTTCTGACTCCAACGCCAACGTGCGCGCGCAGATCCTGTCGACGGACCCCGACATCGGCTACCTCGTGATGGATCTCGACCAGAACGTGTCGGGCGACGTCAAGAAGGCCGTTGGCGCGCTGTCGACCAGCATCAAGACGCGCATTCTGTTCTAGCCGGGTACACTGGGAGGCACGTGCATATTTCGGTGTTCGACATCTTCAAGATCGGCATCGGGCCGTCGAGCTCCCATACGGTGGGACCGATGCGCGCGGCCCGCCGGTTCGCGGAGCGCCTCGAGCAGGACGGTCAGCTCGCCCAGACGACCGGCGTGAAGGTCGAGCTGGTCGGTAGCCTCGGCTTCACCGGCAAGGGCCACGGCAGCGACCGCGCGATCCTGATGGGGCTCGAAGGCGATGAGCCGGCGACCGTCGATGTCGACACCGTCGGCAAGCGCATGGCCTCGGCGCTCGAGACCAAGCGGATCAAGCTGCTGGGCAAGCACGAGGTCGCGTTCGATCCCGACCTCCAGCTGATCTTCCACCGTCGCGAGAAGCTGCCGCTGCACTCGAACGGCATGCGCTTCACGGCGTTCGGCGCGAACAACGCGGTCCTCGTCGAGCGGATCTTCTACTCGGTCGGTGGTGGCTTCGTCGTCGATCAGAGTGGCTCGCCGGCCGACGGCAGCACGCCCGCCGATCAGGTCAAGGTTCCCTATCCGTTCAACTCCGCGGACGAGCTGCTGAAACTCTCCGTCGAGCACGGCATGAGCATCTCGTCGCTGATGCTCGAGAACGAGAAGGCCCTGGCACCCGAGGCCGAGGTCAAGCGGGGCATCGCCGCGATCTGGCGTGCGATGGACGAGTGCGTGAAGCGCGGCTGCGAGCGCGAGGGCATTCTCCCCGGTGGCCTCAAGGTCAAGCGTCGCGCTGCGGCGCTGCATCGCAAGATGAAGAGCGATCCGGCGGGCGGTAGCGATCCGCTGGTGCTCCTCGACTGGGTCAATCTGTTCGCGCTCGCGGTCAACGAGGAGAACGCGGCCGGCGGTCGCGTCGTCACGGCCCCGACGAACGGCGCCGCGGGCATCGTCCCGGCGGTGATCATGTATTACCGGAAGTTTTTGCCCAACGCGGACGACGACGGCACGATGCGCTTCCTGCTCACCGCCGCCGCGATCGGCGCGCTGTACAAGAAGAACGCGTCGATCAGTGGCGCCGAGGTCGGCTGCCAGGGTGAGGTCGGCGTCGCGTGCTCGATGGCCGCCGGTGCGCTCGCCGAGGTCATGGGGGGCACGCCCGCGCAGGTCGAGAACGCCGCCGAGATCGGCATGGAGCACAACCTCGGCCTGACCTGCGATCCGATCGGTGGCCTCGTCCAGGTGCCGTGCATCGAGCGCAACGCGATGGGCGCGGTCAAGGCGATCAATGCCGCCCGGATCGCGCTTCAGGGCGACGGGACGCACAAGGTGTCGCTCGACAAGGTCATCAAGACGATGTGGCGCACGGGCGCCGACATGAGCAGCAAGTACAAGGAGACCGCGCGTGGTGGTCTCGCCGTGAACATCATCGAGTGTTGATGGTACGTTGGAGTCAGTGGAGCTGACCGGGCTCGAGCCACGGCGAAGCGACCTGGCACGTGGGATCGTCATTGCGAGGAGCACCGCGCCCCTCTCGCCGGCGCTCCAGCGCGCGCTGTGGGAAGCGCTCGCATCCGCGGGTGTCACGGAGGCCGAGGATCCGCCGAGCGAGTCGCGCGAGGACTCCGCCGACGACGAGATCGAGCGCCAGTGGCTCGCGGCGCCGTGGATGCCGCCGGCTGCTGCCGACCTCGAGCTCCAGCGCACGGCCCTCGAGGAGGTCGCCGTCGCTTACAACCTCGAGCAGATCTGGTGCATCAAGATCGAGACCGGGATCGACGGCCTGACCTGGCTCGAGATCTCGTCGACCGAGCCGCTCGAGGACTCCTCCGACGAGCCGTCAGATCCGACCGAGCCCGTCGAGATCGTCGATGCGATCTTCGAGGACAAGCCGGAGGTTCTGTTCGCTGCACCCGATGCACCGGCCGCGCCCGAGCCCGACGAGGAAGACACGGGCGACGAGGACGAGCTCGACGACGACACTGGCGACCTCGACGCGGACATCACCTCGGCGCCCGAGAGTCACTGGCGCAACAGCCCGCCTCCGATGGAGCACTCCGTCTCGTTCCCGATCGAGCGCTACCCGGAGATCATCGACGATTACGACTGGGAGAGCTTCGGCATCGCGCTCAAGCTCGCGGGCACGCCGCTCCCCGGCGAGGAGTCCGTGATCAACGCGTTCTTTGCGCTCTGGCTCTCCGCCTACCAGGACGAGCGCTCCGACGAGTTCGAGCCGTTCCAGCGCGCCGACGTCGTCCACGATCGCGCGCATCGCTCCGCGCTGATGTGGGTCGAGCGCTTCGCAGTCCCGGCGACCGCCTCCGATCAGGTTCACTTCCTGCTGTGGATCGCTGCGCGGATCAACGACGTCCTCCCGCTCGCATGGGCCCGCTTCGATCCCGTCGATGACGCCGTCAAGTCGCGCGCCGTCACCGACGAGGGCACCGAGCCGTTCGTCCTCGCGGGCAACCCGTTCGCCGAGCGCTTTCGCCGCCACGGTGAGGAAGGCGCGCTCGCCTGGGCCGTCTCGCAGAGCGCGTGGTCGCGGCGGGAGCTGTCCGGCATGTTGATCGAGGTCGCGCTCGATCACGATCCCGATGATGCGGCCACCGCCATCGTCGCCGAGCGCCTGCTCCGCAGCGCACTCTCGTTCGACGCCGACTCCGACGCCACGGGCTACCTCGGCATCGTCCTGATCCGGCAGAACAGACTCCCCGAGGCGATCGTTCTTGCCCGCGCGGCGCCACGCCGCGATGTCCGTCTCCTCGTCGTCGGCGAGACGGCGGAGCACCTGCCGAACGAGCTCTCGAGCGCCCTCGATCTCCTCGACGACGCGACCCTACGCGCGACCGATCCGGAGGAGGTCGCCGACCTCGTCAGCGCGATCGCGCGCCACGCTCCGAGCCACATGGACGCGGTCCTCGCGAGGCTCCCCGCCGAGACCGCGCTCGTGCCCTACCTCTACAACGCGAGCTTCGCGGTCGAGCGACCGCAGGCGCTCGCGATCCTGCGCTGCGTCCTCGCGCTCCCCGAGCCGCCGCGCGGCACCGGCGAGGCGCGCACCGCATTCGTGATGGCATGGAACAACGCGTGTATCCACGCGCACGCGCTTGGCGACTTCAAGCTCGGCGTCGAGCTCGCCGACGGTGGCCAGCCCTACGGTCCCGAGAATCCATACATCTATCACTCGGCCGCCTGCGCCTACGCGGCGGTCGGCGACATCGAGCGCGCGATCGATCAGGTCGAGCTCGCGATCGAGCACGGCTACGAGCACGGCGAGAAGATGGAGACGGACTCCGATCTCTCCGCGCTCCAGAACAACGCGCGCTTCGGCGCGCTGTTCAACGAGTGGCGCACGCGTCGCGCCGATCTCAACTGATCAGGGCACGTTGAACTGGCGCATGATGACGTCGGTGCTCACGCGTCGGGTCTCGACCCACGAGACCCTGAGCTCGGCGCCATTCGCATCGAGCATCGCGATCGAGACCTGGTAGTTCCCACTCCCGCCCTTGCCCTGAAGATACTCGCCGAGCGCTCCGTCCGTGCACGGGGCCTCGAAGAAGTGGCTGGGGTCGTCGGGCTCGGCCCCCACCAAACGAAGCTGTGCGCGGTCATAGCCTGCCGGACACTCGTTCGGAGGCAGGCCGATGAACGACCAGCTCGCCCGCACGTAGAGCTCTCGCCGGCAGAGCGAGTTGCAACCATCGCCATCGACGAGGTTGCCGTCGTCGCAGCTCTCGAACTGGTTGTCGTAGTCCCCATCGCCACAAACGCCTGTCGGTTGTGGGTTATCGTCGTAGTCGAAGGGATTTCCGATACACCCGGGGAGACTGACCAGCAGCAGGAGGAAGGCGGTACGCACCCTCGAAGGTGCAGCAACCCGCGTGCCCCCCAGAACTCCTCGGAACTCTGTGGAAACGGCGGGTAGAAGTGTCAGGTTGTGGACACGACTGACAGCTACGGGCAGGCGCCGTCGTGCAGCACGCCGGTACCGGCGGCGCCAGCGACGCACTCGTTGCTGTACGTCATGCCGTCGCAGCCGCAGACCGGCGCGACGTTCGCCGTGCACGCGCCCGGGCGCTCCGCGCAGACGCCCTGACCGTCGGCGTGACCGCAGATCGCGCCGCGCTCGAACTGGCAGAACTGGTCCGCGCTGCACGTGTCACCGGCGCGCGCGCCGCACGCCACCGCCGGGCACTCGCCCTGCGAGATGACCGAGACGCCGGCCGAAGCGGCCGTGCATGCGTTGCCGTAGGTCTGGCCGTCGCAGCCGCAGACCGGATCGTACTGCTGGGTGCACGCCTGCGGCATCGCTGCGCACGTGCCCATCTGATCGGCCGCGCCACAGATCGCCTCGGGCGCGTACGAGCAGTACTCGCCGGCATCGCACTGCAGACCCGCGAGACCGCCGCAGCCCTGCGCGAGACAGCCGCCATCCTTGCAGCTGATCGCGAACGAGTAGTTCGCCTGGGTCGTCGAGCCGAACAGCGCCTCGTACGTGGTGACCACGAAGCGGTACTTGCCCGCGGTCGACGGCAGCGCGATGCACGAGTTCAGCGAGCCGTCACCGCAGTCATCGTTGAAGGCAACGCGGACCCAGAGGTTGCCGGTGCGGCGATACGCGGCGAGGACGAGGTCGCGGCCCGCGGTCGACTTGGCGTCGAGGCGGACGAGGCCGGCCTGGCCGGCGTAGGTGAAGTCGTAGGCGTGGAAGGACTTCTGGGGGGTGACGCGGCCCGTGGTCGAGTCGCCCATCCCGAGCGTGCCCTTGAGGGTGGGGTACCGGAACGAGTCGTCCTTGCCCTCCTCGTTGATATCGATCGAGTCGAGGGCCGTGGGGTCGAGGTCGGGTTTCTCGGTGGCACAGGCAGCCAGCGAGGCGAGCAAGACAAAGCTAGTCAGGGACTTCATAGGACCCGCGCCCAAAGCAAACGACGTACCGCGTCAAATCTCCAGTAAGGTCAACGATCTCCGTGGGTCTGCCCCGTGACAACCCGGCGCACCACCTACTCGACTAGCCAGTGGCATACGGCGGTGGCGCCTGCAGCATGTTCGCCGTGAGGATCATGACG
>JANOPP010000161.1:0-13935 GCA_031421915.1 Myxococcales bacterium
CTCCGTCGCGCCGACGTGGAGGTGTTCATCTACCGCGTTGGCAGCGAGCCTCGCCGCCTCGGCACTGCCGCCGACACGACGCTCGATTACGTCCCGTGGGAGCGGGGAGCCTACTGGGCCCTCGCGTGTACCCCCGCTGAATGCTTCGTGATCGCTGCCACGCGCCTGCTCTGAATGCGCGCCTGGATCGGGGGTCGTGCTAAATGTCGGGACTGTGGATTCGCCGGTGATCTCCATCGTCGCGCCCGCCTACAACGAGGCGAAGAACCTCGTGGCGTTCGTCGAGGCGATCACGCCGGTCCTCGACACGCTCGGCGAGCCCTGGGAGATCGTGTTCGTCGATGACGGCAGCCGCGATGACACGCTCGGCATGCTGCTCGCCGCGCGCTCGAAGGACAGCCGGATCAAGATCGTCAGCCTTGCCCGCAATTTCGGCAAGGACGTCGCGCTGACCGCGGGCCTTCGCCATGCACGCGGCCGCGCCGTGATCCCGATCGACTGCGATCTCCAGCACCCGCCGGAGGTGATCGTCGACATGGTCGCGAAGTGGCGCGCCGGCGCCGACATGGTGATCGGCGTCCGGACCAAGCGCACCGAGGAGGGCTTCCTGCGCCGGACGTCTGCCCGCGCCTACTACTGGGTGATGCGGCGGATGAACGACGTCGCGATCCCCCCGAACGCCGGCGACTTCCGTCTGCTCGATCGCGCGATCGTCGACGTGATCAACGACATGCCGGAGCGCACCCGGTTCATGAAGGGCATCTTCGCGTGGCCCGGGTTCAAGACCGAGAAGGTCGAGTTCCAGGCCAACGTTCGCGCCGGCGGCCAGAGTGGCTGGTCGCTGTTCAAGCTGTGGCGGTTCGCGCTCGACGGCCTGTTCTCGTTCTCGACAGCCCCGCTCAAGATCTGGACGTACATCGGCGGGCTCTCGGCGCTCGGCGCGTTCGTCTATCTGATGATCACGCTGGTCGAGAAGATCTTCTACGGCATCGAGGCCAAGGGTTACGCGTCGCTGCTCATCGTCATGCTGTTCTTCAACGGTCTCTTGCTGCTCTCCAACGGAATCCAGGGCGAGTACATCGCGCGGATCTTCGAGGAGGTGAAGGGGCGGCCGCTGTTCGTCGTCGGGAAGAAGTGGGGCTTCGACGAGCCCGCGGTCCAGCTCGGGGGCGGCGCACCGTCCGTCGATCCGCCGGCCCGCGACGTCGCCTCGTGAAGTTGCGTGGACCGTGGGTCTGGGCGGCGGTAGTCATCCCGCTGTGGCTCACGCTCGTGGTCTGCGTCGCGTGGGAGCCGCTCGTCCGCGACGCGTGGAGCAACACGTTCTTCCATCGCTGGAACGACGTCGATCTCGCGACAGCCTGGCGGCTCGTGCGCGATGGCTGGCTCGGGTCGAACCCGCGCCTCGGTCAGACGGTGACGACGCTGCTCTACGCGCCGGGCCCGTACCACGTGGTGATCACGCCGCTCCTCGAGATCGGCCTGTTCCTCGTGATGACCGCGATCGGGCTCGGCCGCCGCCCCTCGATCAAGAGCGTTGACGACGCACTCGTGTTTGCGACGGTGACCGCGCTGTTCGCGGCGTGCACCCCGCAGTTCGGTCCGATGCTGTTCTACCGGCCGTTCATGGGGAACTACACGTTCGGGCTACTGCTGAATCTGTTGTGGCTCGTGCCGTACCGGTTCCACGCCGCGGAGCCGCGCCAGTATCGGTTGTGGTGGGCGCCGCTGTTCCTCCTGCTCGGCGTCGCGGCCGGCATGTGCAACGAGCACACGGGCCCCGCGTTCATCGGTCTTGGCGTGCTCGCCGTCGTGTGGTCGGTGCGCCGCGGCGATCGGATCAAGCCGTGGATGATCGCAGGGCTGATCGGCCTGATCGCCGGCTACGTCCTGCTCATGGTCGCGCCGGGTCATGACGCGCGCTACGGCGGCCTCGCACAGCAGGCCGGCATGCTCGAGAGGATCACCGAGCGCGGCATCGGCGCGAACCTCGCTATCGTTGGCAAGCTCGCGTTCTACTCGCTGTGGTCCCTGCCGTGGATCGTGCTCGCCTTGCTCGCGCGTCGCCGCCAACCGCCGCCGTCGCTGCCGTTGCCTCCGCTGTCCGCGTGGCAGCATCCGGCGCTGCTCGTGCTCGCCGCCGCGGGCGTGCTGTCGACCCTCGCACTCCTCGCCTCGCCCAAGCTCGGGCCCCGGCTCTACGTCCACTCGATCGGCCTTCTCTCGATCGCGCTGACGGGCTGGCTGTTCGCGCAGCTCGCTGCACCGTGGTCGCGCAAGGCTCTCGCGGTCCTCTCGGGCGCCGTCCTCGCGTACGTCTGCGCGCGGTGCCTGCTCACGTACTGGACCGTCGGTGCGATCAGTAGCGAGCGCCTCGCGATCATCCAGAAGGCCGCTCCGGGCAGCCATGTCCACGTGCCTCGCTACCCGAAGCTCCCCGCGAAGTGGTTTCTCGGCGAGGACTTCAGCGCCGCGAACCTCCGCATCTCGACCGCGGCAGACTACGGCCTCGGATCGATCGAGCTTGCAGGCGAGCCACCCCCAAAGAGATAGTGATTCGACCGATGACGACGCCCGCCCAGATCCCGATCGAGCTGCTCCATCGGTTGCCGAAGACCGATCTGCACTGCCACCTCGACGGCTCGCTGCGGCTCGACACGGTGATCGATCTCGCGAAGAAGCAGAAGGTGAAGCTGCCGACGTTCGATCGAGGCGAGCTGCACGCGATCCTCGCCGCCGGCGATCACGTCGCCTCGCTCGATGACTACCTCCGCGCGTTCGACATCACGCTGAGCGTGATGCAGACCGAGGACTCGCTCGAGCGCTCCGCGTACGAGCTCGCCGCCGATGCGTGGGCCGAGAACGTCCGCTACATCGAGGTGCGGTACTCGCCGCTGCTCCACATCCGGGAGGGGCTTCGGCCGGCGCAGGTCGTCGAGGCCGTGCTCCGCGGCCTACGCACCGCGAAGCGCGAGCTCGGCATCCGCTACGGCGTGATCCTGTGCGCGATCCGATCGCTCGGCCCCGAGTCGAGCCTGCGGATCGCCGAGCTGTGCATCGCGTTCAAGAACCGCGGCGTCGTCGGCTTCGATCTCGCGGGCTCCGAGGTCAACAACCCGGCGAAGCTGCACAAGCACGCGTTCCAGCTCGTCGTCGACAACAACATCAACTGCACTGCTCACGCCGGCGAGTCGTTCGGTCCGGACTCGGTGCACCAGGCGATCCACAAGTGCGGTGCGCATCGGATCGGTCACGGCACGCGGCTCGTCGAGAGCGGCGACCTCCTCAACTACGTCAACGATCACCGCATCCCGCTCGAGGTCTGTCCGTCATCGAACCTCCAGACGCGCGCGGCGGCGAGCTGGGAGACGCACCCGGTCGACTTCTTCGTCGACTACGGGCTGCGCGTCACGATCAACACCGACAACCGCCTGATGTCCGACACCACGGTGACGAAGGAGCTCCACCTCTGCCATCAGCACTACGGCTGGTCGCTGCAGACGATCAAGGAGATCATCATCGCGGGCTTCAAGAGCGCGTTCATGCCGTACCGCGAGAAAGCCGACCTCCTGCTCGAGATCAGCCGCGAGCTGGCGACCTACGCGGATCCGCGCGGTGAGGTCACCGGGCGGGTCGGGCTGGTCGAGAGCGATGCGCCGACGACGTCGCCGCCCAAGCCAAAGCTCCAGGTCTCCTAGTCGCCCCGCACGGGCGGCTGGGTTACCATTCGCGGTGGTGAGCGACGACTGGAAGGGACGACTGATCGACGGGCGCTACCTGGTCGAGTCCACACTCGGACAGGGCGGCATGGGCCTCGTGCTCAAGGCGAGCCACAAGTTCACCGGCGCGAAGGTCGCGCTCAAGGTTCTCAGGCCCGAGCTCACGCTCGACAGTGAGGTCCAGAATCGCTTCCTCGGCGAGGCACGCGCGCCGAGCGCGATCGGCCATCCAGGGATCGTGCAGGTCGTCGACGCGGGCAAGGCAGCCGACGGGCTGCTCTATCTCGTGATGGAGCTGCTCGAGGGCAAGACGCTGCGCGACGCGATGGCGCACGGGAACCTGCCGCATCCCGAGATCCGCCGGATCATGATGGAGCTGTTCGAGGCGCTGACCGCAGCGCACGAGCGTGGGTTCGTCCACCGCGATCTCAAGCCGGAGAACGTCTTCCTCTCGGGACCGGCGGGCACCGTCAAGCTCCTCGACTTCGGCATCGCCAAGGTCCTCGACTCGGGCATGGCGCGCGTGCAGACCGCGCACGGCGTGACGATGGGAACACCGGCGTACATGGCGCCCGAGCAGGTCAGCAACGCGAGCGGCGTCGATGCACGCGCCGACCTGTGGGCCGCCGGCATCATGATCTACGAGATGCTGTGCGGGAAGCTGCCGTTCATCGGTGGCACCACCGCCGAGTTCCTCGCCGCGATCACGACCAAGGAGCCGACGCCGATCCGCGCGTATCTCTCGACCGCGACTCCGGCTCACGAGAAGTTCTTCGCGAAGGCGCTGGCGCGAGATTCGTTCCGCCGGTTCCAGAGTGCGCAGGAGATGGCACAGGGGTTCACGGCGCTCGCCTTGCCGCTCGGCCTCGCGCAGCCCGACGGTGCGGTCTCGGGGCTCGGCGCGACGATGGCGACGGGGCCAGGTCTCCCGGCGAACGCGCAGACGCCGATGCCTGCCGCCGCGCAGCATCCGGGGACGCAAGCGCGCGTCGCGCAGCCGCCCAATGCACAGACGCCTGCGCCGGTCGCGTATGCCCCGCATCCCGGCGCGCACGCACCGCACCTCGCGCAGACGCCTGCGCCGGTCGCCTATGCCCCGCATCCCGGCGCGCAGACGCCGATGCCGGTCGCGCACGCACCGCACCCCGCCCATCCGCACGCCGGCAACACGCCGGTGCCCCCTGGTGGTTATGCGCAGCCCGGCGTCGCGGTCGGGACGGCCTATCCTGCGGGCGCGACGATGCCGGTCGCACCACTCCCCCCGCCATCTGCGCCGAAGACCAACCTCATCATCGGCGTGCTCGGTGGGGTCTGCATCTCCCTCGCGGTCCTGATCATCGTGCTCACCCAGTGCAAGGGCAAGGGCAACACGACCGTCGCGAAGGCACCGGCAGATGCCGCGGTCGTCGTCGTCCAGGCGCCGCCGATCGATGCGGCTGTCGCGCCACCACCGGTCGACGCGGCTGTCGTCGCCGCGGCTCCTCCCGATGCGCGCGTGCCTCGACCGAGGCGCGATGCCGGAGCCGGCGTCGGGCCGGCGGATCCCTACGCGCAGATCGATGCCGGAGTCCTCACCGCTCCTCCGATCGACGCCGGCGTCAGCAAGCCCGTTCCCAAGCCGAGCCCGTGCGCGGCGCGGGGCACCGCGAGCTGTCTTCGCGCGATGAAGTGTCAGAACTCGTGCGAGGACGATGCCGCGGAAGGCGATCCGTGTCGGTGCTCGTGTCGAGCGTCGGTGTCTCCGGCGAACGTGGCCGCCCTCGATGCGTTCGCGAAGTGCTCGCGCGACTGCGGCTACGCCAACATGTGCCAGCTCCGCAAGTGCGGCGGTGTGACCGCCGCCTGTGCCGGAAACTGACTAGCGACGCTCGATCAGCGCCTGCGTCGTCGCGTCCCACGTCCAGCGCTTGCCGTCCGCGGTCTTGATCGTCGAGCCCTCGATCGTGAAGCCGGGCTTGGAGCTCGTCGTGATCGTGCCGAGCTTGACGAGCTTGCCGTCGCGCAGCGTGAACACGAACACGCCGAACACGTGCGGCGCGTCGTCGAGCTGCGCGCTCTTGAGCTCGAACGGGATCGCGGTCTCGTCGTGACCGTCGCCGTCGAGATCGACGTACGACGGATCGTCGACATCGAGGAAGCCACCCCAGGTTCCACCCTCACCCGGATCCTGGGTCGCGTGAACCGTCGAGTCCTCGTCCTCGACGACGCGGAACTCGGCGCGGCCGCCGGTCGCCTTCACGCTGCCAAGCGATCCGACATCGTAGTAGAGGTTCTTCCAGTCGATCGTCGCTGGCTCCGGGATCGGCTGTGCGGAGCCAACGGGGTCGGGCGCCGGCAGCTTCTCGACGCGCTTCTTGTCCGAGCCCTGACAACCGGCGAGCGCGAGGACGACGACGAGCGCTCGGATCATTGCGCGAGCTGATCGACGAGCTTTCCACCGAGGTCGGACGGTGGATCGGGCTCGGGGAGGTTGCCGTAGATCGCGGAGATGTCGCGCATCGGCACGTCGTCATTGCCGGCGCCCGTGCCGTACCGCCCATAGGGCTCGACGGGCTTGCGCAGCGAGACCTCGCCGCCGCTCGCACCGATCGAGCGGATGAAGCCCTTGTGCAGCGCGGTGCCAACGCGGGCGGGACACCGGCACGGGTTCATCGGGTTCACGTGCTCGCAGCGCGGCGCGAGGTAGTCGCCGATCTTCTTGCGGGCGCGCGACAGCCGAACCTTGTACGCGCTCTCGGTGATCGCGAGGCTCTTCGCGGCGCTCTCGTCCGGGACCTTGAGCACGTGGCACATCACGAACGCGGCGCGCTCGCCCGGTGGCAGGCAGTTGATGACCGAGGTCATGCAGCCCTGCTTGAGCTCCCACAGCAGGAAGTCGCGTTGCGGATCGCTGAGCGAGCGCACGACGTCGGTGCGCGTCGACTCGCTGCGCAGCGTCTCGTCGAGGATGTCGAAGTTGACCTCGGGCTGCCGCGGGAGCCGCTCCTCGAGCAGCTTGTTCGCGAGCCCGAGCAACCAGCCCTCGACCTCGGTGGTCGCCGCTGGAATCGCGTCCGCCGATCCGATCGCGAGCGTGAACACGTCCGCGACGTAGCGCTCGGCTCGTTCGCGATCCAGCGTGAGCCGGAACACGAAGTTGTACAGCCGACGCCAGTGCGGCTCGACGAGCGCCGTCAGCTGGTCACGGTCGAGCTTGGCCGCCATTCCACCTCCGATGGTACACCGACGCTCGTGATACGGTGACTTCGATGGTCGCGAGGATCGCGTGCTTGGCCCTCACACTGGGCTTCCTCGTCGGTTGCTACAACATCCCGACCCCCGAGTGCGGGTTCGCGTGTGGCCCCGCCGGTGCGTGTCCGAGCTCGTACGCGTGCAACGCCTCGACGAACCGCTGCGAGCTCGACGGCACGCAGCCGACCTGCGACCCGGCGCTTGTCGATGCTGGTACGGACGCGGATCGCAGCGCACCGAATGTCATCTCGCAGATCCCGCAACCTCGCTCGGTCGGGGCGAGCCTCGACGTCACCGTGATCGCGAGGTTTGACGAGCCCGTGATCGGTGTCGACGACACCACGTTTCGTCTCGAACACCTCGGGAGCCCGGTGTTCGGCACGGTCAGCTATGTCGGGACGATCGACAGTGCGAACTTCAAGCCGAGCTCCGAGCTGAGCCTCGGCCAAGAGTACACGGCGATCGTTACCACCGGGATCGTGGACCTCGAAGGCAATCCACTCGCATCCGAGGTCCGGTGGACGTTCACGACCGCGGGCGATATCACGCCACCCATGGTGGTGGTTCTCTCGCCCGCCCCAAGTACGAGCGGAGTCGACGTCGCGACGTTGGTGGTCGCGGACTTCAGCGAAGGGGTCATCGGCGTCAACGGATCGAGCTTCACGCTCGCGGCGGGTGCGATGCCGGTCGGTGGCTCCGTGACGTCTCCGACGTCGACGCGGGCGCAGCTCACGCCCTCGACACAGCTCGCTGCCAACACGACGTACACGGCTCGACTCGGCTTCGACATCACTGACTTCAGTTTCAACTCGTTGCCCCCCGTGACATGGACCTTCACGACCGGACCTGACACGGTCGCGCCGACGCTGGTCCTCCGAAGTCCAGCTGCTGCCGGCACCAACGTTGCCGTCAACACGGACGTCACCGCATCGTTCGACGAGACCGTGATCGGTGTGTCCGGCACCTCGTTCACCTTGACGCCGCAGGGAGGCTCACCGGTCGGCGCGACCGTCACGTATGCCGCCGCCACGCGCACCGCGCTGCTGATTCCGACGCTCCAGCTCGCGGCGAATACGCAGCACACCGCGACGCTCACCGGCGCGATCACCGACGGTGCCGCCAACGCGCTGTCCGCAGCGCCCATCTCGTGGTCGTTCACGACCGGTGCTGACGCGATCGCGCCGAGCGTCGCGAGCATCTCGCCGGCTCACATGGCAACTGGAGTGCCGATCACGACGACGATCGTGATCGCGTTCGACGAGCCGGTGCTGAACGTGACCACGACCTCGTTCATGCTGAACGGTGGTGCGCTCACCGGCACGATCGCGATGTCCGCGGGCAACACCATCGCGACGTTCACGCCTGACGCCGCGCTACCGGCCAGCACGCTGATCACCATCGACCTGACCACCGCGATCACCGACGCCGCGACCACCAACCTGGTGCCCGTGTCGTTCTCGTTCACGACGGGCCCGTAGCGAGCAGACGCGTGCGCGCGCGGTACCCCGGTGATCTGCTCGTCAGTCGTCGAAGTTGAAGCTCGACGGGTCCTTGTCCATGATCCGCTCCATCGCGGCCTCCTCGAGGAGGTCGATCATGCGCTGGCCACCGTACTTCTTGACCAGCTTGTCGTCGTACTCGTCGGCGATCAGCGCGACATCGCGCAGCGTGGCCGTCAGCTCCTCGGGATCGAGCGTGGTGCCGCCGAGGATCGTGTGGGTGAACAGGATGGTGTGCTCGAGCGAGTCCATCGCGAACGCACCGAACCGGAGGTGACCGTTGAGCTCGAGCAACTGCATCGCGAGCGAGCCGTCGACGTCGACTCCCTTCACGAGCTGAGACGCGCACCGCACCATCGCGCGGTTGTCGCCCCACGGGACGACACTGATCATCACGTAGGCCGAGCCCTGCTTGATGACGTACAGCGTGTCATCGACTTTTCGATACGCCGGGCTGTCCTGGAGCGTGCGCTCGATCAGGAGCGCGGTGGCCACCTCTGCGGGATTCATGGCTCCGTTCGTAACACGGTTGCCACCTGCTGTGATCGGTTGGACACGATCACGGAATGCCGCCACGTCATGCCATACTGCTCGTCGATGAGGGCCGTATGCATCGCGCTCGCGATCCTGCTCGGAGTCTCGACGGCGTACGCCGAACAGATCAAAGAGATCCAGGTCGAGGAGAACACCAAGACTGACGACGAGACGGTCGCGTTGATCGCGCGCATCGAGGTCGGCGACGACTGGAACCTCGACATGATCGAGACGGTCAAGATGCGCCTCCTCGGTAGCGGGCTGTTCAAGGACGCGACCGTGTTCAGCGAGCCGCACAAGGGCGGCGAGGGCGTCAAGATCACGATCCTCGTCAAGGACAAGCACTCGTGGGTGATCGCGCCGGCGTTCTACACGCAGCCCACCAACATCGGCGGTGGCGTCGGGTTCGGCGAGAACAACCTGTTCGGCAAGAACCAGAAGCTGCTGCTCTACGGCCAGATCGCCACCGGTGACTCGTTCTTCATCGGCGCGTGGGTGATCCCGAACCTCAACGGGACGCGGTGGTACGCGCAGGTCGACACGTTCCTCAAGAGCTCGCGCCAGTTCGAGTACGCGGTGCCCGTGAAGTACCTGCAGACCGATGCCGATGCAGGCGCCAATCAGGCCGTGCGCGAATCGCGCCTCAACTATCTCAACGGTGGGCTGCGCCTCGGCATCGAGCTGTTTCGTGGCTTCAAGATCGACGCGCGCTTGCGCGGTGCGCGCGTCACCTACGGCAAGACCAAGCTCGCCGAAGGCGCGACGATCGAACAGGTCACCGGGGATCCCACCTCGGATCCGAACGCGGTGCCTGATCCGGGCAAGGAAGGCAACGACGTCTCGACCGAGTTCACGATGTCGCTCGATCGCCGCGCCTCGTACAACGGTGTCGCGACCGGCTACAAGGTCGCCGCGTCGTTCGAGAACTCACAGGAAGGTCTCGGCTCGGACTTCCGCTACTTCATCACCGGCCTCGGCATCTTCCGCGGCGAGCGGATCTTCAAGGAGCACAACCTCCAGTTCAAGAGCCACGTCGGCTACGGCTTTCACCTGCCGTTCCAGCAGGAGTGGTTGACCGGCGGCTCCTCGCAGCGCGGTTGGCTCAACGGTCAGTTCCGCGGCGACTTCCGCGCGCAGGCGAACCTCGAGTACTCGGTGCCGGTGTTCACCATCAAGGGCTTCGGCGTGCGCGCGCTCGCGTTCTGGGATTCGGCGTACACGACGTTCCTCAACACCGAGAGCCCCGACCGCAACTACCTCCCGAACGCGGAGCGCAACCGAGCGGGCCCTGGCGTGCAGCAGTCGAAGTTTCAGGAGTACATGGCGCCGTTCAAGAACTCGGTCAGCGTCGGAACGCGCTTCTACTTGAAGCAGATCGTGCTGCCACTCCTCGGTGTCGATGTCGGGTATGGTCTCGAATCCGGTGACATCCAAGTGTATCTCGCGATTGGCCTTACTGATTAGTGCGGCGAGTGCGTGCTCGGGCCGCGCGACGACGCCGGCCACCAAGAGCACGCCCGAGTTGATCTTCGTGAACGCCGACATCCACACGATGGATGGAGCGCGGCCGCGTGCACAGGCAGTCGCGATCGACGACGGCGTGATCGTCGCCGTCGGGACCGATGCCGAGATCAAGCGGCTCGCGATCGGCTCGACCCGTGTCATCGATCTGGCCGGCAAGACGCTGACGCCGGGCTTGATCGATGCGCACTGCCACCTCTACGGGCTCGGGGTCGATCTCGAGAACATCTCGGTGCGCGGGCTCGCGTCGGAGCAGGCGGCGGTCACCAAGCTCGCGACCGCCTCGAAGGCGAGCAAGGGCGAGTGGGTGCTCGGTCGCGGCTGGGATCAGAACCGCTGGCCGGCGCAGCAGTGGCCGACCAAGGCCTCGCTCGATGTCGCGTTCGGTGACAGGCCGGTGCTCGTGCGCCGGATCGACGGCCACGCGAGCTGGGTCAACAGCAAGGCGCTCGCGCTCGCGAACATCACCAAGGCCACGCCGGATCCGACGGGTGGCAAGATCTTGCGCGACGACCAGGGCGAACCGACCGGCGTGTTGATCGACAACGCGGGCGAGCTCGTCGATGCGGTCATCCCCGTCGCCTCGGCGGCGGTCCGCGAGCGGCGGATCCGGCAGGCGGCGAAGCTCGCGATCGAGGCAGGCATCACCGGCGTCCACGACATGGGGATCGAGGACGCGACGGCCGACGTCTATCGCACGCTCGCCGCCGCGAACCAGCTGCCGCTGCGGGTCTACGCCTACCTCGCCGGCGATCCCGGGAAGCTCGCTCGCGTGCGAGTCGCGCCGGCTCCGGCGACGGGGTGGTTCGCGATGCGCGGCGTGAAGTTCTTCGCCGACGGCGCCCTCGGTTCGCGCGGCGCGCGGATGTACGCGCCGTACGACGACGAGCGTGCGAACAAGGGGTTGTGGGTCACCGAGCCCGGGGTCCTGAGAGATGCGGTCGACGCGGCGGTCTCGGGGGGCTGGCAGGTCGCGATCCACGCGATCGGCGATGCCGGGATCGGTAGCGTGCTCGACGCGTACCTCGCGGCCAGTGCGAAGCACGGCGGCGATCGCCGGCTGCGCGTCGAACACCTCCAGGTCGTCGCGCCCGAGGACTGGAAGCGGCTCGTCGAGAGCAAGGCCATCGCGTCGATGCAGCCGACGCACGCGACCTCGGACATGCCGTGGGCCGAGCAGCGCGTCGGCGCCGAGCGAATCCGCGGTGCCTACGCCTGGCGCACGGTGCTCGACAAGGGCGTGCCCCTCGCCGCGGGCAGTGACTTCCCCGTCGAGGAAGTCGCGCCACTCCTCGGGATCTACGCCGCGGTCACGCGTCAGGACGCCACCGGCAAGCCGCCGGGTGGATGGTATCCGGATCAGAAGCTGACGCTCGACGAGGCCCTCGCGGCCTTCACCAGCGGAGCGGCGTACGCCGAGTTCGCCGAGGGCTCGCGCGGGGTGATCGCGGTCGGTCGCGTCGCCGACGTCACCGTGTTCGATCGCGCGCTCGCCGCCGATCGGACGATCCTCGACACCCACGTCCAGCTGACGATCGTCGGCGGCAAGATCGTGTACGAGCGCGGGGTGCCTGCGCCGTGAGGTTCTGCCCGTTCTGCTCGGCGGAGAATCAGGACGATCATGCGGCGTGTGTCGCGTGCGGTCGTCGGATGCCGCCGTTGCCGCCTCGCCGTGCTCGCAACGCACCGCCGACGGGTGTGCAGTTGGCACCCCGCCCTACCACCACCGGGCTTCCACACCGCAAGTCGGGCACGACCGTGCCGCCACCCGTGCCCGCCGCCGCGCAGACGAGCTCGGTGCCGGAGCGCCCGGACAACACCCTCCCGGCCGCCCCGACCTCCGCCAGCGAGCCGCGGGAGCCCGTGCCCGCGCGGTACGAGGATCCCGCCGAGGCGACCAAGCGCGCACTCCTCGCCGCGATCTCGCCGGGGCCGGCGGCGCAGCGTCGCGAGGCGCCACCACCGGAGCCACGCGAGGGAGATCAAGCGCGGCGCGCGCGCGATGTCTCGCCACAACCGATCCCGAGCGTGATGCCCTCGGACCCTGCGACCGAGGCCGTGCGCGTGTCGCCTCGTCCACCCACGACGCCACCCCCGCTGCCGGGCAGTCGCTCGCAGACGCCGTCGTCGCCGCCACCCGTGCGGGCGGCCGGCAGCGAGCCCGGGGCGCGCAAACCGCTCACGCTCCCTCCCCCAGGTCCGCACGCGCCGATGCGTCCGTTGACGCCACCGCCCGCGGACGCCTCGGCCGTCTCGGCGATCACGCCGGCGTATCCGACCACCGAGGGTGGCGGCGATGCGGTCGACGTGGCTGCCCGTGCGCTCCGCGCCGGTGCCACGCCGCCACCGACGAGGATCCAGGTCGGTGGCGATCGTCCGTTCACGCCTGCGAAGGTGCTGCCGGTCCCCGAGGTCCCCGAGCTCGGGCTGATCAACGCCGCGAAGTACGCGGTGAAGTTCACGCGGGCGAAGTGGCAGCGCGGCGGTGCGATCAAGACGCTCGGCGCCGAGATCAAGCAGGACACCGACGCGCTCGATCAGGTGCTCGGCGCGCTCGGTCGCGAAGCGAGGACCGCGAAGGTCGACAGCCGCGTGTTCTCCGCCGAGAACGCCGCGATCGATGCCACCGAGCAACGCATCGGTGCGCTCGGCAAGGAGCACGGCGACGTCGACGCGCGCAAGGCCGACGAGAACAGCAAGTTCGCCGACATCGAGGCCGAGCGGAACACCAAGCTCGGCGAGGCGCAGCACGCCGCCGACGAGGCGCACAAGGAGTCGCAGCAGCTCGAGGGCCAGCGCCGCGGGCTTCGCGACAAGCGCAAAGATCTCGAGCGGCGGCAGAAGAACTACCTCAAGAACGCCGAGGAGAACGATCGCTCCGCCGGCAACACCACGATCGGTGAGGTTCGTGCCGATCTGCGTCGCAGCGCGGAAGGCTACCGCAAGGAGGCCGCCGCGCTCGAGCCGGAGCGCCAGGACGTCGATCGCAAGCTCGCCGCGCTCGAGCGCCCGATCGGCGAAGCGGTCGCGCGCCTCGATGCCGCCCGCGCCGAGCTCGATGCCGCGAAGCGCAGCTTGACCGACGCCCGCGAAGGTCACACCCACCGGCTCGCCGAGCTCGATGCCGAGCAGAAGCGGAAGTCGCGCGAGATCGGGCTCGCCGAATCCGAGGTCCAGCGCCGGCTCGTCACGCTCGGCACGCTGGTCAACCTCAACCGGACCAACAGCGCGGCGTTCACCGAGCTCTACGAGCGGATCGATCGGATCCGCGGCGCGATCACGGCGCGCACGACGGAGATCGACAAGCTGACCGCGGAGCGCGAGACCTACGATCGCGGCGTCCTGGTGCGCGGCTTCTCGACGATCGGCGGCGCGATCATCTTGTTCATCGCGCTGATCGTGATCCTGCGCGCGGCTCTCTGACCCAGCCT
>JANOPP010000162.1:0-1667 GCA_031421915.1 Myxococcales bacterium
CGTCGGCTACAAGGTCAACTCCGAGCGCGCGGTGCAGTTCCGCAAGTGGGCCACGCGCGTCGTCGAGGAGTTCACCATCAAGGGCTTCGCGATGGACGACGAGCGCCTCAAGCGAGGCGGCTCGGTTCTGAGCGATCGCTACTTCGAGGAGCAGCTCCAGCGGATCCGCGAAATCCGCCTATCGGAGCGCAAGTTCTACCAGAAGATCACCGACATCTACGCGACCTCCGTCGACTACGACGTGACCGCGCAGGCCACCAAGCGCTTCTTCGCCACCGTGCAGAACAAGCTGCACTGGGCCATCCATGGGCAGACCGCTGCCGAGGTCATCGTCGACCGCGCCGACGCGAACAAGGAGCACATGGGGCTCCGCACCTGGACCGACGCTCCCCACGGCAAGATCCAGAAGTTCGACGTTGTGGTCGCCAAGAACTACCTGACCGAGGCGGAGCTCGCGCAGCTGTCGCGGCTGGTGAACGCCTACCTCGACCTTGCCGAGGACATGGCGATTCGCAAGCTCCCCATGACCATGCAGGATTGGGAGGTGCGGCTGAACCGCTTCCTCGCCGCAACCGATCGCGAGGTCTTGCAAGACGCCGGCAGGGTGACCGCGGAGATCGCGCGTGCCCACGCCGAGAGCGAGTTCGAAAAGTACCGCATTGTGCAGGACCGCCTCTTCGAGAGCGACTTCGACCGAGTCGTGACCGAGACCAAGCGTCTCGGTGAGGGCGCAGCGAAGCGCCCGCCGCGCGAGCGGAAGAAGCAGTCGTGAGGAGAGGCCTACAGCGTTGACCTCCGCGATGGCTGCTCCCAGGAAGCGACAATCCCAGCGAGCTCGATCTCGTCGAAGCCTGCCATCCTGGCTCGGGACGAAACAGCGTCGCCGGCGACTGCTTGCCGAGTTGAAGCAACACCAGGCGCGACGGTCTCGACCCGTGCGTGCAAAGGCACTGCCCTACTGGCTTCGCACGGCCTTGGTCGATGAGTTCGGATCCGTCCACGCCGCGCGCAAGCTCGCCGGACTCGACTCGATCCGGGGTGACGGCGTCGCGCCATCGCAGGTGCTGCCGCAGATCAAGGAGCTCCACGCCAAGGGCGTCTCGCTCGCATTCACGCAGGCACCACGCGCCCTGGTGACAGCCGCGGTCGCGCAGTACGGATCGTGGCAATCCGCGATCGAAGCCGCCGGAATTGACTACGCGCGCGTCGGGCTCAAGGTCCATCGCTTCAGCGATGACGACTTACTCGATTGGCTGCGCTCGCTAGCCAAAGAGCGGCCCGTCATGACGCTGGGGGAGCTGTCGAAGCAGCGGCGATTCGCGGCGGCCGTGGCGCGATTCGGCAGCTGGCAACGTGCGACGAAACGCGCGGGATTGAGCGACTGGCCCCAGCGTCAGAAACAGCGGTGGACCAAGCCCGCGATCATCGCTGCGATGCGCACGCTCGCCGGCGAGGGCAAGTCGATGTCGACGAACCCGAACCTGTGCAACGTGGCCAAGCGGCACTTTGGCTCTCTGCAAGCGGCGGCGACCGCGGCAGGCGTCCGCACGCGCGCGCCTCGCACGCGTTCGAAGAAGGAAGTCATCGCGACGCTTCGCGAGATCGCACGCGAGCACGGTACCGTCACGAACGCGCTCGCCCAGACGGCGGGGATCCGAAGTGCGGCC
>JANOPP010000163.1:0-11550 GCA_031421915.1 Myxococcales bacterium
GAGCGCCACGCGCCAGGCTGCGAAGGCAAGATCAGCTACCTCGGCGGCCATCAGTATTCGACCAACGTTCCCGTGGCATCAGGCTCGACGAGCCAGGGCACGCGCTTGTTCCTGAACGCGCTGTTCGAGGCGCAGTGCACGACGTCGGGTGGGGGCGGCGGTGGGGGAGGCGGCGATTCCGACGGGGATGGCGTCGTCGATGCAAACGACCCGTTCCCGGACGATCCGAATCAGTGCGGCGACTCGGATGGTGATGGATGCGACGACTGTTCGAGCGGCACGTTCGACACCGCCAACGATTGCGAAGGCGCCGGTGCCACCGGGACTCCGGGCGGTTGCTGCGACACGGGCTCGGGCGGCGCCGCCGGCTCCGCTTTGCTTTCGTGTCTGATTGGTTTCGTAACGCTGCGTTTCCGCCGTCGGAAGCGTTCTGTAACAACATAGGAGGTTCGACATGTGGACTCGACTTGCTTCGGTGCTTGCGATGCTGGTAGTCGGTTGCGGCGGCGACGACACCACGTGCGACGCCGTGGAGAACACCGGGTGCGATGACAACCAGGCGTGCGAGGTCGTTCAGGGTGGCGAGCCGACGTGCGTGGCCGTGGTCGTCGTGGCCGGTCGCGTCTTCGATCTCGAGACCAACGCCGGCGTCGGTGGTGCACGGGTCGTCGCGCTCGATGCGAACGGTGCCGCGATGAGCTTCGTCGCGACTTCTGCCGCGGACGGAACGTACTCACTCGCGATCCCGACCACACGTGCGAGCGGTGGCGCACCTGCCGAGACCTTCAAGCTCACGCTACGTGCGGATGCCAGTGGCTTCCTGACGTTCCCTTCCGGTGTTCGGCCGGCACTTCCCTTCGATACCTCCACGGCCGTGCTGACGGATGGGCGCTACGAGATCAAGTCGGCCCTGACCGATGTGGGGCTATTGAAGCTCGCGGCCGGCGGACCTGGACTCGGCACGATCGAAGGCGACGTCGCAGACAATGCAACCGATGCCTCTGTGCTGGTGGTCGCCGAAGTGAACGGCATCGGGTACACGGCAATCGCGGGACGCAACGGCGCGTACACCATCTTCAATGTGCCGGCCGGCACGGCCAGCGTGGCTGCATACGCGCGTGGCCACAACTACGCGAGCAAGAGCGCGACGGTCAGCGCGGGCGCGACCGTCGAGGTCGATCTGGAGATCAGCGACGCTAGGGCGTCGACCGTCTCGGGATCGGTGAGCCTCGTCAACCCACAGCTCGGCGAGGCAACGTCGGTGATCCTCGTCGTCGAGTCGACCTTCAAGGCGAACATCGCGCGCGGTGAGGCGCCTCCAGGCCTGCGCGCACCCAACCCAGGAACCGCACCGGACGTGAACGGCGCGTTCTCGATCACGGGCGTACCGGCGGGTCGTTACGTCGTGCTGGCGGCGTTCGAGAACGACAACCTGGTTCGTGATGAATCGGGAGGTGGCGGCACGGATATCGTTCATCAACAGGTCGTCGCCGGCCAGGACGTGACGATCGGCGATGGCTTCAAGGTGACGGGTTCCGTGGATATCGTGGGGCCTGGCGCGACCGTGCCGGAGATGGTGACGGGTGCACCCACGTTCACGTGGCTCGACGATTCGTCCGAGGATCGCTACGCGATCACGGTCTTCGATTCGTACGGCAATGTCGTGTGGGAATCGGGGACGCCGAAGAGCGTTGTCACGCTGCTCTACGGCGGGCCAGCGTTGAAGCCCGGGATGTACTACCAGTTCCGCGTGCAATCGATCAAAGACCCGGCCACGGTCATCTCTCGCTCGGAGGACCTGAAGGGCGTGTTCTTCCAGCCCTGATCGTATCAAGGCTGATGGGTGATTCGCAGCAGCGGGCGTGCCGCGGAGGTCGGTCGTTGCTGCCGTGATTGGTCATCGGCGCGGCGGTCGAACGGCACGGTCCACGGAGCAGTCAGCTGAAAACTGCACGCGGAGGTCGTTCAGATGACAACGCGACTCTCGCAGTCGGAAGCAACGTTGCACATCCAACGACCATCGTGGATGATCGACATCGATGACGAACAGTTCCATCGTGCTCGTGGCTGCGATCGCGCTTCATCCGCCACTTGCCTGGGCGGACGGTGGACCTCTTGGGCTCGGCATCGTCGTCGGCGATCCCACCGGCATCACTGGAATGTACAAGGTCGGCAGTACCACTGCGATCGACGCTGCGATCGGGCTTGATGACTTCGGAATCGACGGCGTCTACGTGCACGCCGACTACCTGTTCATTCTGCCGAACTTGTTGAGCGGCGGGTCCGCAAGTCTGTCGCCGTATCTCGGCCCGGGCGCCTTCCTGGTCCTCGGGCGAGGTGATGGCGACCGTGGCGGCAGCGGCAGTGGAAGCAGCGGTGGCGGCGGCAAGGATAGTGGAGCGGGTCTGCACGTCCCCTTCGGGCTGTCGCTCGAGTTCCGCCGCGTGCCACTCCAGATCTTCCTCGAGCTCTCAACGCAGCTTCAGATCGTTCCGGACCTCGACTTCGATCTCGGTGGGGCACTCGGCTTCCGCTACTACTTCTAATACGCTGTTGTTGTTCTGGAGTTGTTCGAGGCGTTCGCTCGCTCCACACCCGCAGTTGCAACCGGCGCATGCGCCTTTCGCGGTGGACTCGTAGCGGTGCTGTTGTGCGGGCGCGGGTTCCAGGCGGCTTCAACGGAAAACGGCGACGGTGTCTCCATCGACGGCAGCAACTGCCTCGCACGACTCGATCACGATTCGTGGAACGGTGGCATCGGGCGGTGCGGGCGGTACGGGGGGCGTGGAGCAGATCGGTTCCGGCGGAGCCGTTCTGCGGTGGCCGCGAGCTCTAACCTTGCGAAATTTCATCGGGCGCTGCCGGCGCGCATGTTGCTGATGGTCAGGCCCATGCAGCGATTCCTCCTCGTGATGTGCGTGCTTGGCTCCATGGATGGCATCGGTGCCGCTGCTCCGTCCAGGCCTGCGAAGAAGCAAACCGCATACGTGGGAATTCATCCGCTCTCGGGCGACGTGCTCTGCAACATCGAAGATCCGCACGTTCACGTCCAGCCGCCGGAACGTGCGGACGTTCTCTACCGCGTGCACGACGGTCGCTATCAGTTCGTCGGCGACCCGGTCCCGTTCGGATACGACGGCCCCAAACACGCGTACTACGGCCATCACCCCGTCGTGTTCGAGGAATCGATCGACGAGACGTTCTGTTATCTCGACGGCCCGCACTTCCACGTGTTCGAACCGCCGAGCGTGTCTTTCGCGCTGCGCGGCGGGGCGTACTGGTACACGGGCAGGTGGCCCAAGAGCTACAAGGACGATGCGCGCCGCTACGCGAAGATCAACGTCGTCTACGAGCCGCTGCTCTACACCCGTCCTGTCGTGACCGTCGCGCCGCCGGAAGGCTATCGGCCGCCGGTGATCGACGTGGTCGTCAAGGCTGCAAGGCCTCGGGGCGTCGTCACCAGACCGCGCTTCGAGCTCTATGCGCCGGTGATCGTGGTCGGCGCGCACTACGATGACGACTACGATCTCTCGTATCACCGGCGTGGCCACAAGCACCGCAAGCATCGCCACCGTCATCACCGCGATGATCACGATGACTGATTCGCGCGCCTTCCCGCGGATCAGCGCGCCGGCAACGACGGCGACTGTCGTGGCGCGCCTCGGCGAAACCTCTGTGTTCTCGATTCGCGACCTCTCGCGCGGTGGTGCACGGCTGGTGGGTGGCCTGCGCCTCGCGGAGGGCGAGCGCGTCCAGGTCATCCTCGAGCTGGATCAACATCCGATCCGGCTGAATGCAGATGTCATTCGCGTGGACCGTCAGCGCTCAGAAGTGGCGGTGGCGTTCCAAGGCACGTCGGACGTCACGTCGGAGCTGATCGGGCGCAGCGTCGACGCGATGCTCGAGGCTGCCCGAGTTGCATCCCGACCCACCGTTCTTGTCGTTCATTCATCGGCCGAGGTCAGCAGCGCCATGGAACGCGATCTGGTGCGACTCGGCCTGGGAGCTCGTATCGGGGCGAGGCCCCTCGAAGCGATCTGGCACCTCGAAGATGGGAGCGTCCCATATTGCGGCGCCATCCTCGGTGGCGACCTGGACCCTCGGACTCGAGCGGACCTTCTCTCTCACATCGAGGAACGTCATCCCGACCTGCGTCGAGTGATGGTGTTCGGCGATCGCGTGGAATCGATGGAACACGCTTGCTCTGCGCGCGTTCACGCAGTCCTGCGCACGCCCTGGCAGTTGAGCGGACTGGCGCGCTCGCTCGGTCTGGCCGCTACTTCGTCAGTGCCTTGATCGCGGCCTCGGCGGTTTTCTTCAGACACGCGTTCGAGTTCGAGCTGCCGACGCCCAGCAAGCCGCCGCGCATGCGATAGCGCGCCGCCTTGAGCGAGGGAATCGCGGCCGGGTCTCCGAGCTCGACAAGCTTGGGAATCACCGCGCGGCGGTCCGCGCAGGTCTTGCCGCTGCTCAGGTCGTGGAGAAGCGCCTTGAGTGCGACTTGCCTATCTGGTTGTTCGAACACGTCATCGGTCGTCTCGATCGGCGAGGTGGGGACGGTCGCCGCCGAACCCACGTCTTCGATCGGATCGGTACGGGGGCCCGCGTCCGGCCGAGCCGCGGTCTTGTTGGGCTCATCGCCGGAAGCCAACGCCATGATGGCCGCGAGAAGTACGGCACCGCCGAACGCGAGGCCGCCTCCGATGAGCCACGTGCGAGGCATTGGATCGCTATGCTCGGCGAGAGAGCGAGCTCGCTCCACGGGTGCCGGCGCGAGCAGAGGTTGTGATTGCAGCGCAGGGAACGGAGTCGGCGCGTACGCGAAGGACGGGGACGGGAATGCCTCCGGCGTGTATGGGGTGAATCCTGCGGCGGCCCCCGGCAGTGCGGCCTCGAAGGGCGCAAAGATCGAATCGAGAAGCTCCAGGTAGTCGCCGGCCGACGCGATCCGAGCCGCTGTGAACTTCTGGAGCCCGTGCTCGATCACTGCTTCGAGCTGCGGTGGGAGATCTAGACCCGGTGCCGTCTCGGCGAGGCTCGGCGCCGGTCTGCTGACGTGCGCGATCATGACCGCGACGAGATCAGGGTCATCGAATGGCGCCCGTCCCGTGAGCATCTCGAACAGCACCACCGTCGCGGAGTACAGGTCCGTCCGGGCGGTGATCTCTCCACCGACGGCCTGCTCGGGCGACAGGTACGCGGGCGTGCCCATCGTCATGCCCGCGCGTGTCGACGCTGGGTCCTCGTCCGCACCGGCGACCAGCTTCGCGATGCCGAAATCGAGGAGCTTGACGACGACGTGGCGGCCGTCTTGACTCGCAAGGAAGATGTTGTCGGGCTTGATGTCGCGATGGACGACCCCGCGGTCGTGTGCGTGCTTCAGACCACGCAATATGCCGCGCATCACATCGAGTGCATCGCTCCATGGCAAGGGACCATCGCGATCGATCCGCGCTCCGAGCGACTCGCCCTGGAGCGCGTCCATCACGAGGTAACAGGAGCCGTCATCGAGCACGCCGAAGTCACTGACTCCGACGATGTTGGGATGATCCAGGCGCCCCGAGGCGAGTGCTTCGCGCTTGAACCGGCGAGCTGCGTCCTGGCTTCCTCCGAGGTCCGCCTTCAGGATCTTCACGGCGACGGCGCGCCCGATGCCGGTGTGCTCGGCGAGGTAGACGCATCCCATCCCACCTTGGCCGAGCACGGCGTCGAGGCGGTAGCGACCGCCGATGACGCTACCGATGCCGATTGCTTCGCCGTCTGGATCGGTGTCGGCCTTCGAGGTCATCAACGCGCAGGAGATGCTGCAGAATCTGTTCCTCGTCGGGAGACCCGCAACTGGGGCTACAGCGCAGGTGGCGATCTCGAGCGTGGAGCCGATTTGCTCCGCACGGGACACGGTCGCTCCACCGACCTCGGTTACCGCCTTGGCGATCGAAGAGTTGCGGTTCGAAGCGCCGGCACAAGGGTTGCGAGAACAGAGACCGTCCGTCCCGAGACGGGTCTGGACCTGGCTACGCTACGGAGCCTGGCGCTGAACCCGGGGGAGGGCTCGGGACGTCAGCCGTCTACGGGGAGGTGATTCAACGACAGGAACGCGGCGTCGAGCTCGGCGATCATCTCTCCGGCATTGGCGAACCGCTGCTCGGGACGCTTCGCGAGCGCTCGCCGCATCAAGTGCTCGAGCTCCGGCGTGCACCACGGGCGACCGGGCGCGACGCTCGCCAGTGTCGGGATCGGCGCTGACGCTTGCATGCGCACCAGCGTGACCTGATCGGGGCTCCGAAATGGCGTCCGGCCCGTGAGCATCTCGAACAACACGATTCCCATCGAGTACAGATCTGCACGTCCGTCGACGAGCTGACCGAGCGCCTGTTCCGGAGCGATGTATGCCGGTGTTCCCAACACGACACCCGTGCGTGTGAGCTTGCCGTCGCCAACTTGCTGAGCGGCGTCGCCAACGAGCTTGACCACCCCGAAGTCGAGGATCTTGACGCGGTCGTACTCGCGTCCGGCGTCTCCGATGTTCGACACCATGATGTTCTCGGGCTTCAGATCACGGTGGACCAAGCCGGCCGCGTGAGCGTGTGCCAGACCATCGAGAACCTGACGCGCGATCACGAGGGATCGGCGTGCTCGCAAGGCACCGGACTCGATCAGTGCGGCGACCGACTGGCCGCGGATCAGCTCCATGACGAGATAGAGCGTGTCGTTGTCCGGCACGAGATCGAAGACTTCGACGATGTTCGGATGCTCCAGCAGGGTCGCTGCCTTTGCCTCGCGGCGAAACCGAGCCGCTACCTCTGTCGCGTTCGCGAGATGCGGCAAGAGCATCTTCACGGCGACAGCACGGCCATCGGCGACGTGCTCGGCCTCGTAGACGGCCCCCATCCCCCCCTGGCCGATCAAGGCACGGAGCCGGTAGCGGCCACCAACGAGCCGATCCTGATCAACGTTCGAGAGCGGAAGGGAGAGCGTTCCGTCGGTCAAGGCGTGTTCAGGATCAAAGCAACCATCATACCGTCGCGGATGCACCGGGTTACCGCAGGATAAGTGCCGCTGACCGCTCCGCGTGGAGCCAAAATGCTCCGCACGGACCGTTTCGATTCCCAGGGTCAGTACAATCCGCTCGATGGCTGCTGACCGGCACCGCGCTACCACCGTCCTACATGTGGGCGATCGCGCGGTCGCGTTGCAGATCGGCGGGTTCGCGTTCGAGATCGTGGGAGCAGGGACCACCAGCCCCTATCAGGGCGACAAGCGTAGCGTCTTGTTCGGGACTCACGCATCGGCGGACGTCGTGGTCCAGGATCCCTCAGTCTCGAGGCTCCATGCGCGAGTCGACGTCGAGGCGCAGGACTACGTGCTGCACGATCTCGGATCCACGAACGGAACGCGGATCAACGGGATCCGGATCCGCGAAGCCTGCCTCGACGATGGAACCGTGTTCTCTCTCGGCGCGACCCAGATCAAATTCCGCGTCCTCGATCAGCCTTTCGAGATTGCTCTGGCGAAGGAGGAATCGTTCGAAGGGCTGATCGGGCGGTCGGTCGCGATGCGCGAGCTGTTCGCGTTGTGTGAGCGTGTGGCACCGAGCGACGCGTCCGTGATCATCCAAGGCGAGACCGGCACGGGAAAGGAGCTCGTCGCGCGCGCGATTCACGAGCGCTCGCGCCGGAAGACCAAGCCACTGGTCGTGCTCGACTGCGCGTCGATCCCCGCGACGCTGATCGAGAGCGAGCTGTTCGGTCACGAGAAGGGCGCATTCACCGGAGCCACGGGGATGCGGGCCGGCGTGTTCGAGCGCGCCGACGGCGGCACGGTGTTTCTCGACGAGCTCGGCGAGCTGGCGTCCGAGCTGCAGCCAAAGCTCCTGCGGTGTCTGGAGAACGGCGAGTTCACTCGCGTCGGTGGCGAGCGCCCGATCAAGGTTGACGTCCGTCTGATCGCGGCGACCAATCGCGATCTGCAGCGAATGATCGCCGAGAACCGGTTCCGCGCAGATCTGTACTACCGGTTGGCCGTGATCCGGTTGACGGTGCCCTCGCTCCGCGAGCGGCGCGAGGACATCCCGCTGCTGGCAGCTCACTTCGCCAAGAATGCACTCGGCGCGAAGGAGCGAGCCGCGCTGCCGCCTGAGACGATGGAGGCCCTGTTCGGCGAGCTCACCCGCTACGACTGGCCGGGAAATGTGCGCGAGCTTCGCAACGTTGTCGAGCGTGCCGCGATTCTTGCCGATCCGAGTCTGTTGCGAATGCCGGAGCCGGATCGCGCCGCGAACGAGCTCCAGCGCTCGCTGGACCTCGCGGTCCACAAGCAGCACACCTTCCGTGCGGCGCGTTCCGAATCCGAGCGCGAGTACCTGACCCAGCTGTTGCGGCACACCGCCGGTGACCTCGACGAGGCGGCGCGAATCGCAGAGGTGCATCGCAAGTCCCTCGAGCGCTTGATCCGGCGCCACAAGCTTCGCGGCGACAAGTGATCCAGAATCACGGGCAGGCGCGGTTGCACACCATGACGTTGTTCGGGCAGCTCATCGCAGGTTCTGGGTCACAGCAGGCATGCCCAAGCTCCTGAGCACGAGGCGATGGAGGAAGTGCCGGATCGCGGGCGAGACGTCCCGAAACGCGACTACGACAGCGTCACGAGGTCCATTCCGGATCTCGAGCCGCACCACGACCGCGGAGATCGTGATCGGCACACCGTCGAGCTTGAACCTGACGGCGATCAGCTCGCCGCAGGCCAGTGGCAGCTCGCCGGCCAATCGAGCTGCGGCGGATGAGATGTCCTCGACCGCGAACAACGACTCCTGCGTGCGAGCCTGGACGAGCGCCATGACGCCGGAGATCCGAGTGCGACCCGAACTGCGTCTCTCCAGCAGGCCGAGCCGCTGCTTCACGGCTGAGACCTCGTCTCGAGCTGAGTGATCGCGTCTGCGGCATCTTGCTTGAACCCGCCGGGGACGTCGTCGCAGCGAGCGCACTCCGACAGGCAATCGCGATCGTCGAAGTAGGTCGCCCCGATCACGGGAGCGAGCTCGCCCGGCTCGTGATCGCCGGGGTGGTCGTATCCATCACTGCCACACGCCGCGAGCGCCGAGATCAAAGTCAGTGCTTGCTTCATGGAGGGCTCCTAGAAGTAGTAGCGACCACCGAGTGCACCGTCGATGCCGCCACGGTCGTGGTCGTAGCCGTAGTCGTTGTTGACCTGGACGAGATCCACGACGAGCGCGAGCTCGACTAAGAAGTCCATCGGCGTGTTACGCAGCAGGAACGAGATGCCGAACGGGATCCGAGCCCCGAGGTGCGAGTCCGAGCCCTCGCACCGGTAGTAGTCCCGACCGTTCCAGCAGCGGTCGCGAAAGTCGCCGTGATCGTGCTGCAGGAACCGCCCGCCAATTCCGACGTGAAGCGGGATGTCGACGGCGGGTGTGCGCGTCAAGAGAACGGGGTGCCAGACCGCCTCCGCGTGAAGGTGCACGCCGTCGTAGCCCCATGACTGCACGACACCGACTCCTCCCTGCACCGCGACCATGCCGCCGAGGAAGTACTTGCCGCTGAGGCCGCTCGGAGCGCCGAGCTCGAGTCCGATGCCAAAGCGCGACTTCGCGTTGTAGCGCTCCGCCTGAACCGGTGTGGTGATCGAGAGCAGACCGGCCGCGATCAGGAACGAGAGGATAGGACGTCCTTGCATGTGCCTCCGCATCGCAAGCGGTGGGCCAGCCACTGGCTCGCGTAAACCCGCGATCGGCAAGACACACGCTCGGTCGAGGAGCCGATCGGCTCCACTCGAGCGCAGTTCGGTTCCACAACGCCGTGTGGGCAGGCGTGCGATGCAAGAAACGAGGTGACGGATCGCGACGGCCGGCGACTCAACGATGGCGTGGGCCTATCACGGCCGGAGCGCTTCGAACTGTTCAGGCGCCCACGACCTGGCGCGTTGTCCACAGCATCCCGACGCCGTTCGATGCCTCGAGCGTCCGCGCTTACTTCGGCACGGCAACGGATCGAAACATCAACATGTCGATCGGACTCGGCGTCGACCGCTTCAACTGAGCCATCAGGGCTTCGGCTTACAAGCCTTGACGTTGCTCCCGCTGACGCCATTGCAGTCCAGATCGGAACGACAGTCTGCCGAGGTCTTGCAGATCTTCACGCAGGTGATCGCGGCACCCGAGACCGAATCGCACACGGAATCCTCCGGGCACTCGTCCGTCGATCCGGATGTGGTGCAGGAGGCCGTGCAGTAGCCGCCAGGGACGGTGGTGTTGCAGGTCAGGTCCTCGTCACAACCTCCCGTGGTGGTGCACGTGCCGCCGACATTTGGAGGGTCGCCACCACACGCGGCGATCAAGATCAGAATCAAAGGCAGGGTTCGCATGCCGAGATCCTAACTGCCGGACCCGCCATGGTCACTCTCCTACGGCGTTGCTCTACCCCACTCGTGCGCCCCTGGTTCCGAAACCCGGCCGGGCGACAAGTTCAGCATGTGGCGCTTCGGCAAGTGCCGTCGCGACGACAACATGCCCGACGAAGCCTCCCGGGGCGACTTCGACCTCAACAACGTCCCGCCCTGGGATTCGTGGATCGCTCTTGCTGACGACGACCCGCTCGTTGCGGTCTCCTCTTGGCAGTATGCGGTTGCCTGGGTTCCCCGGACCTCATCGAGTGCACCTCCGCAGGCATCGAAGCCCCTTGCCGCGCGCATTGCTGCGCATCTCGGCGACACTGCGCGCTGCCCACTGACAGCTCGCGAGCCGCGCCTGCCAGCTGGCGAGGGCCGCCGGACAGCGACACAGGGGCACCTCATTGCCGTAGCCATCCTGATCGGACAGCGCTCCGCATGGACAGGGGGCCGGGGTGAGCTCGACGAGCCGGACCATCGCATTGGCGACCGGCCCCGTTGCGTCGACGACCTCGTCGCACGGATCTTTCTCAGGTACACCGCACGCTTGGCGACGACGTCCGGCCGCAGAATCTTCAGCGGCCCGGTAGGCGCTATCCGATCAGAAGATGATCTGGCCGCAGATCCCGTTGGTGCCGCACGCGGTGGCGTCGCAGCACGGGTTCTGCGCATCGCAGGTCTGGCCGTAGTTCGCGCAGCCTTGCGGCGGACCGCAGGTGCCCGCGCCGCCGTTGATGACGCACGGAAGGCCGGAACAGCAATCGACCGAGTTCGTGCACGTGCCGCCCTGGGCGACGCACATGCCGCCACACACCAGGTTCCCCATCGCGTTGGGCGCGCATGGGAGTCCGCAGCAATCGGAGCTCGTCGCACACGCCATGCCGACCTGGGCCTGTGGATTGGTGCAGTCCACGGCGACACCGCAGCGCGGGATTCCGAGGTTGTCCTGATGGCAGGTGTCGAACTGGTTGACGTTGCCCGCACAGCAGTTCGCCGTCGCGTTGCACGAGATCGTGTCGAGGCGACAGATCATGCCGGCCGCCGCGCACGTGTTGCCGTTATCGCAGCGACCGAACGCAAAGCCCGGCTCCTTCCTGCACATGACGTCGGTAGTCGCACCATCGGGATTGCCGGCCGATCCACAAC
>JANOPP010000164.1:0-8447 GCA_031421915.1 Myxococcales bacterium
GCGCGCGCCGTCTACGAGAAGATCGTCGACGAGATGCTCGACCCCGCGCTCCTCGAATGGGAGCAGGGAAACTGGTTCAAGCTCCGCGTGTTCCCACTCGAGGCGAACAAGGACAAGAAAGTCGTGATCCGCTACATCACACCGCTGACTCGCGGTGCGACCGGCTGGGAGTACGACTACGCGATCGCCGCCCCCGACCAGGGCACGATCGGTGAGCTCGCGATCAAAGTGGATGGTGTGAGCGTGCTCGCGCAGCGCAACGTCGCGCAGGGCGTCGACCTGATCGTTCCGGTCGCGGCAGCAAAGATTCCGGCCGTCATGCGCGAGACGCGCAAGGACGGCGTGTACACGGCGATCCGGATCGCGCCGAACCTCGCGGTCGGTACGATGTCGCCGGTTGTCTCCCGCAAGGTCGCGATCGTGTTCGACACGTCGCGCAGCTCGCTCGAGGGCCGCGCGCAGTCACTCGAGCTCCTGGCGACCACGCTGAAGGAGCTGTCGCCCGCGGATCAATTCATCGTTCTCGCGAGCGACGTCGAGATCCAGCCGAGCAGCGACTCTTATGTCTCGGCGACGCCCGAGGCGATCGCCAAGGCAATCGAGTTCCTGAAGGGGATCGAGCCTGACGGCGCGAGCGATCTCGGCAACGCGCTGACAGCGCTCGATGCACGCGACCCGAGCGACGTGATCTACATCGGCGACGGCATCCCGACGTGGGGTGAGCAGCGCGCTGACGAGCTCGCGAAGCTGGCGGACAAGCTCGGCGCGCCGATCGAGGCCGCGCTGGTCGGCAAAGGCGCGAGCACCACGCTGTGGTCCGAGCTCTCGGGCCGCACCGGTGGTCGCGCGATGATCGTGAAGAGTCGGCTCGACGAGCAGCGGTTCGCTCTCGCGGCCGCGTTCTCTGACGCCCCGCGCCTCACCGACGCGCGCATTGTCGCGTCCGGTGCGCCCGGCGGCGCGATCGTGTTCCCGTCGACCGCGGCCACGATGTTCAACGGTGACGAGATCGTCGCCGTGATGAAAACGCCCGTCGACGCGCAGCTGCCGGCGTCGATCAAGCTGACCGGCAAGCTCTACGGCAAGGCCTACAGCCAGGACGTCTCCCTGATCGCCGCGATCCCGACGGATCGCGTCGCGCAGCGGTGGGCGCGCCAGCAGCTCGCTGCGCTCGAGGCAGCCGATGGTGACAAGGCCGAGATCGTGGCGATGTCGACCGAGTTCGGCGTCATGAGCAAGTACACGTCGCTGCTCGTGCTCGAGAACGACGAGGCCTACAAGCAGTATCAGATCGAGCGCAAGAACGCGGCGGCGCAACAGGCCGCGCAGCAGCTCGCGCAGGCGCCGACCGTCACCGGTGGCGACCTCGACTCGCTCGGCGCACGTCAGGCGAGCCTGTCGCCCGACGAGATCCAGCCCGGTGATCCGGAGATCAAGATCCCGGCGCCGATCGATGCGCGCTCCGTGATCGTCAGCTTCCCGTTCGGCGAGACCAAGCTCGCGGTGTGGGACGCCGAACAGTCGGCGTGGATGGTTCGCTTCCTGATCGATCAGGCGACCGCCGATGGTGTCTACGAAGTGCGCGTGACGATCCTCCACGCGGACGGCCGCACCGAGGTCATCAAGCTGCCGTACACCGTCGACACCAAGGCGCCGCTCGTGAGGGTCACGGCAACCGCCGACGCGACGGGCTACGTCATCAAGGCGCGCCAGATCAACGATGGCGAGAAGCGCAAGGATGCCGACCGCGTCGAGGTCGTGCTCCCCGACGGCACGGTGATGCGCCTCAAGATGACCGCATGGGGCCAGTTCGAGGGCCGCTACGAGCCGGCAACGCCGCTCTCGGCGCCGGTGACGCTCAAGATCGTGGCTCGCGACAACGCGCTCAACCAGGCGACCTCCGAGCTGGTGGTGCAGTGATGCTGACCAACGCGCGCATCGTGGTTGCCTCGCTGATCGCAGCGACGTCCACGGCCGGTGCTGCACCCATGGTGCACACGAACATCGGCGAGGTGCGCGCGTGTTACCCGCTCGGTGGTGGCGACTTCCTCGTCGGCACCGGCGGCGGTCTCGTGCGCGTCGATGCGCGCGGGACGACGAAGAAGGTGTGGACCGCGGTCGATGGCCTGCCGGGCACGCGGATCGACTCGATCTCGATGATCGGCACCGCGATGTGGATCGGCACCGAGACCGGCGCGGCACAGGTAACGCTCGACGGCGCCAGGCTCGCAGTGATGAAGACCTCCGGGTCGCGCTCGGTGCGCGACATGCTCGCGTTCTCCGGAGCGACCTACGTCGCGACCTGGGAGGGCGGCATCGTCAAGCTCACCACCGATGGCTCGTCGACGATGGTTCCGTTTCGTGGTGGGAACACTGCGCGCTCGACCACCGCGATCCAGAACCGGTCACGGACCGCGGCGCTCGCCGTCGCCGACGGTGCGCTCTGGGCCGGGACCTCGGGCGGTCTCTACAAGCTGCGCAACGGTCAGTTCGAGCTGATGACGATCGAGACCGGCGCGAACGAGGTGACGTCGCTGTACGGCGATGGTGCGAAGCTGTGGATCGCGACGACCGCTGGCCTGTTCGTTCGCGAGGGCGCGACGGTTCGCGGCTACGGTGGTGGTGATCTGCGGCGCGTGACACGCGTCGACGGCGAGATCGTCGCGGCCGGCCTCGGTGGCGGAGTCGTTCGCGTCGACCGCGGTCGCCTCGTCACCGCGGCTCTGCCCACGGAGCTGGTGATGACGCAGTCGATCACCGAGCGCGACGGTGCGGTGTGCGCCGGCGGGCTCGACGGTGTGTGGCTGCGCGGCAGCAAGGATACCGCGTGGATCGCCGGAGCTCGCACCGCGGGCCCGCCCGCGAACGACATCTCGGCCCTCGCGGTCGATGGCAATCGTCTGTGGGTCGGCACGTTCGATCATGGCGTCGCGATCTTCGAGAACGGTGCGTGGAAGCGCTTCACGCACGCGAAGCTCGATCATCGCGTCAACGCGCTGCTCGTGGATGGAACGAAGATCTGGGTCGCGACTGCGACCGGCCTATCGGTGATCGATGGCACCACGGTCAGCCAGCTCGGCAAGCGCGACGGTCTGCCCGCGCGCGGTGTGCTGTCGCTCGCGAAGATGCGCGATGGACGGATCCTCGCGGGCACGATGCACGGCGCAGCGATTCTCGGCGAGGGCCGCCCCGTCTCGATCGGGTTGAAGCAGAACCTCGAGGCGACGAACGTGTGGGCGGTCGCCGAGGACGCCGATGGCTCGATCTGGCTCGGCACGACGACCGGACTGTATCGCGGCCGTGCCGACGACAAGGAGTGGACGCGCTACTCGGTCGCGACCGGTCACCTGCGCGATGACTGGGTGATGGCGCTCGCGCCGCGCGGCTCGGCGATCTGGGCGGGGACGTACAAGGGCGGCGTGACGCGCTTTGACGTGTCGTCGGGAGTCGTCACAGCGACACCTCTCGGCGATGGCTGGATCAACCCGGGTGGCCTGTCGTGGCACGGCGACACGCTGTACGCATCGACGATGGAGGGCGTGCGCACCGGCGACGGCGCACAGGCGACGTGGGCTGTTCTGCGGGGGATGCCCGGCAAGGACACGACGGCGACTGCCCGGATCGGCAAGACCTTGTGGGTCTCGACGCGGCGTGGTCTCGTCGCACGAGCCCCGTGATGCCCGGGGGACGACCGTCCTGGCCAGTCGTGTTGCACCCCAGTGCGGCGGTGTCTCATCTCGTGGGGTTGCCGTCGGCCCGGACCTTGCTCCTGGGATTCCCATGCTGAGCTTCGTCGCCTTCGCCTTCATCCTGGTCCCGATGTTCCGGGCCCTGCGACCTGACCCGATCTCGCTGTAGTGGGATGCTCGGCGCGATGCCGAGCCTCTCCGTCAACGGAACCGAGCTGTTCTATCTGGACACCGGACCCGGGTCGACCGGCGAGACGATTGCCTTCAGCCACGGCCTGCTCTGGAGCACGGAGCTGTTCGTGGCGCAGATCGCGGCGCTCCGCGATCGCTACCGTTGCATCGCGTGGGATCACCGCGGGCAGGGTCAGAGCGCCCCCGATCTCGATCGCGAGTGCATCGGCATGGAGCTCGTGTGGCAAGACGCGGTCGCGTTGCTCGAGACGCTCGGCACCGGGGCCGTCCACTTCTGCGGACTCTCGATGGGTGGCTTTGTCGGGATGCGGATGGCGGCGCGTCGCCCCGACCTCGTCCGATCGCTGATCCTGCTCGAGACGTCCAGCGATCCGGAACCGCCGGAGAACCTGAAGCGATACCGGTTGTTGGTCCGCGTCGTGAAGCTCTTTGGTCCAGGCGTTGTTCGTAGTCGCGTCGCGCCGATCATGCTTGGAAAGTCGATTCTCACCGATGCCTCACGACGCGACGAACGCGACCGTTACACGTCGCTGATGTCACGTCGCAAGGACGCCTGGCGCGCCGTCAACGGCGTGATCGATCGCGCCGGCGTTCACGCCGAGCTGTCGCGAATCACCGCCAGGACGCTCGTTGTCGTCGGAGACGAGGATGTTGCGACTCCGCTGGCGAGGGCGCAGCGGATCGTCGCCGGCATCGCTGGAGCACATCTCGTGCAGATTCCACGAGCCGGTCACTCTTCTCCGGTAGAGGAGCCTGCCGCAGTGACTGCCGCGATCGAGGAGTTCATCGCGGGCTGAGGTTGCTACGCTTGAAGGGCCCATGCCTGTGGTCCTGATCGTCGACGACAGCCTCGCGGTCCGCACGGACCTCGGGGAGGCTCTCGAGAGCGCCGGCTTCCGAGCGCTACCGTGCGCGACGATCGCGGAGGCGCGGATCGCGCTCCGCACGCACCCGATCGCGCTCGTGATTCTCGACGTGCGCCTCCCCGATGGCGACGGTGTCGAGCTCCTCGAGCAGATCCGCCGGGACCACACGCTCGCCGCGCTTCCGGTGCTCATGCTGTCGTCCGAAGCGGACATCAAGCATCGCGTGCGTGGTCTGTCGACCGGCGCGAACGACTACGTCGCGAAGCCGTACGACACCGCCCAGGTGATCGCGCGAATCCGCCAGCTGATCGGCGGGCCACCGGTTCGCGATCTGGTGCTCGTCATCGACGACGACATCACGTCGCGCAGGGCGCTGACCGAGGCGCTCGCGTCCGCGGGCTTCACCGTCGCAACGGCGTCCGGTGGCGCCGAGGGTCTGCAGCTCGCCGCGAGTAGCCGACCCACCGCGATCATCGTCGCCGCGGTGATGCCGGACGTCGACGGCGCGAGCGTGATCCGCCGGCTCCGCCTCGATCCCGGCCTGCGCACGACGCCGTGTCTGCTCCTGACGACCACGAGCGAGAAGGATGCCGAGGTCCGCGCTCTCGAGGCGGGTGCCGACGGCCTCGTGCGCAAGGACGACCTCGGTGTCGTGATCGCACGGATCCGTGCGCTGCTCCGTTCGTCGGGGACGGTGCGCCTCGAAGGCGGCAGTATCCTGACGCCGAAGCGGATCCTCGCGGTCGACGACGATCCGGACTACCTCGGGCTCCTCGGTGATCGCCTACGCAAGCGTGGCTACGACGTCGCGCGCGCGATGTCGGGCGAGGAAGCGATCCAGCTCCTCGGGTTTCAGTCGGTCGATTGCATCCTGCTCGATCGCTCGATGGCGGGCATCGGCGGGATCGAGACCTGTCGCCGTTTGAAGGCGTCGCCCGTCGTGCGCGATACGCCGCTGATCTTCCTGACCGCGAGCGAGCAGCGCGACGCGGTGATCGAGGGCCTCGCTGCGGGCGCAGACGACTTCGTCTCGAAGTCGAGCGGGTTCGAGGTGCTGAGTGCGCGCGTGCAGGCGCAGATCCGGCGCAAGCAGATCGAAGAGGAGCAGCGCAAGGTTCGCGAGCAGCTGCTGCGTAGCGAGTTCGAGGCGTCCGAAGAACGCGCCGCACGAGCGCTCGCGGAGGCGCGTGCCACTCTCGCGGAGGAGCTGACGCGCACCAACATCGAGCTCGCTCGGGCGAACCGCGAGCTCGAGTCGTTCAGCTACTCGGTCTCGCACGATCTGCGCGCACCCCTCCGCACGATCAGCGCGCTCACCCATGCCTTGGTCGAAGATCTCGCCGGCAAGCTCGATGATCGGGCGACCGACCACATCCGGCGCGTGCTCGCGGCCTCCCATCGGATGGCTGATCTGATCGATGCCCTGCTCGAGCTATCGCGGATCAGCCGTTCACCGATCGGACGCCACCGGATCGACCTATCGATGGTCGCAGGGATGGCCATCGACGAGCTGGTGCGTCGTGAGCCAGGCAGAATTGTCATGGTGCGAATCGCTCCAAACCTCGTCGTCGAGGCCGACGGCCGCTTGATGAGGATCCTGTTCGACAACCTCCTCGGAAATGCGTGGAGGTTCACGGCCAAGACCGAGGCGCCGCAGGTCGAGGTCGGGGCGATTGGCGAGAACGGTGACAGCGGATTTTTCGTCCGTGACAACGGCGCGGGCTTTGACATGGCGCAGGCTGACCGCCTGTTCACCCCGTTCGGTCGTTTGCACTCCGATCAGGAGTTCATCGGCACCGGTATCGGTCTCGCGACCGCTCGGCGTATCGTGGAGCGGCATGGAGGGAGAATCTGGGCCGAGGGCACACCAGGTGGGGGCGCGAAGATCTCTTTCACAATTCCAGGAGAACGTTAACGGCTCGCGACGAGCTACGGGCGACAGTGAGGAGCTTGTGGCATCGGTGAAACCAACGGTAGCGTCGAGAGGGAGGTCGGTGAGTCAGACGAGCGTATTGCGCGTCCTCGTGGCAGAGGACTCCGAAGATGACTTCGAGATCCTGCTACGGGAGTTTCGTCGCGGAGGGTACGAGGTCACGGCGATGCGCGTCGCATCGCTCGCGCACCTGCAGGGTGCGCTCGACCATGAGTGGGACCTCGTGATCTCGGACTGGTCGATGCCTGGTTTTGGCGGCCGCACCGTGCTCGACACACTCGCCGCACGTAAGGTCGGCGTTCCCTGCATCGTGATCTCGGGAACGATCGGCGAAGAGCCCGCGGTCGAAGCGCTGCGCGCCGGTGCGCTCGACTTTCTGTCGAAGGACAAGCCCAAGCGGTTTGTCCCTGCGGTCCAGCGCGCGCTGCGGGAAGCGAACGATCGCCGCCAGAGCGCGGAGATCCGGCGACGCAGCCAGGAGCTCGAGCTGCAGAATCGTCGGATCCAGGAAGCGAGCCGTCTCAAGAGCGAGTTTCTCGCGCACATGTCGCACGAGCTGCGCACGCCACTCAACGCGATCATCGGGTTCGCGGAGCTGCTGTACGATGGGCAGGTCGATCCGGCCTCCCCGCAGCACAAGGAGTTCCTCGGCGACATTCTGAGCAGCGGTCGTCATCTGCTCCAGCTGATCAATGACGTCCTAGACCTCGCGAAGGTCGAGGCCGGCAAGCTCGAGTTCCGGCCCGAAGAGATCCAGGTCTCGAAGGTGATCGGAGAGGTCAGCGCGATCCTTCGCACGGCGGTCTCGGCGAAGCGGATCAAGCTCGAGACCGAGATCGATCCAACGGTGACCGAGATCTTCCTGGATCCAGGCCGGCTCAAGCAGGTCGCCTACAACTACCTGTCGAACGCGCTGAAGTTCACGGCCGAGGGAGGGCGCGTCTCGATCCGCGTCGTTCCCGAGGACGCCAATCACTTCCGCCTCGAGGTCGAGGACACCGGCGTCGGCGTCGCACCCGCCGACCTCGGCAAGCTGTTCATCGAGTTCCAGCAGCTCGAGACCGGCAGCAGCAAGCGGCACCAGGGAACGGGTCTTGGACTGGCGCTGACCAAGCGACTCGTCGAAGGACAGGGCGGCAGCGTCGGCGTCACGAGTGATCTCGGCAAAGGCAGCACGTTCTTCGCGGTGCTCCCGCGCCGCGCGGTAGCCCAGCTCGAAGTGAGCCCGCCGCTCGTGATCCGCGAGGCGTGTGCAGGAGCAAGGACCGTCCTCGTCGTCGAGGATGATGCAGCCGACCAGGCGCAGCTCGTCGCAGCGCTCGCGAGTGCGGGCTACGCGGTCGAGCTGGCCGCGACGGGGGCCGAGGCACTGAACCGCTGGCGCGCGCGCGACTTCGATGCGGTCACGATCGATCTGCTGTTGCCAGACATGAGCGGTCTCGAGCTGCTCGCCGCGCTGCATGGAGAACGGCGCAACGCTGCCGTGCCGGTGATCGTCATAACGGTCGTCCCGGACGCGAAGGTCGTGGCCGGCTTCGCGGTTCATGACGTGATCTACAAACCCCTCGACCGCGACACGCTCGTTGCCTCGCTCGTTCGCGCGGGCGTCGAGAACAAGCAGGCAGGGGGGGCGTGATGTCCGGCGAGAAGATTCTCATCGTCGATGACAATCCGACGAACCTGAAGCTCGTCGCCTATTTGATGAAGGCAAAGGGCTACGAAGTCTCGACCGCGATCGATGCGGACGCGGCGGTCGCCGACATCCGC
>JANOPP010000165.1:0-1506 GCA_031421915.1 Myxococcales bacterium
GTCACAGCAGTCGCCGCCGCACGTCGTGAAGCCGTCGCCATCGGTGTCGACGTCCTCGTCGGTCGCGCCGCTGCAGTTGTCGTCGATCGAGTTGCCGCAGGTCTCCTGCGTCGGAACGACTTCGCCGAGGCACGGTCCCCATGATCCGGTGTCGGAGCACGTCTGCGTCCCGCCGGTGCAGGGACCAACGTTCTGCGTGCCCGGCGCCCCCGAGTAGCAGGCCTGGGTCGCGCCCGGTGTGGCGCATGCACCATCGCCCTTGCCGTCATCGCCGCCCGTGTCATCGCCACCGCTGAGGACCGCGGGTCCGCAGGCGGCGAGCAGGATCGTGAACATCAGCGAGACGCGTGACGCCATGGGTGCCTCCCCGTGGCGCGAAGTCCGCCACGATGTAAAGCGTCCCATGTCGTCGTCGATCCAGGCAAGTGCCGTGCGTCACCCAGAGCCGGACAACTGTCAGCCACGATCCGCGCGACGGCCAGGTCGAGCCCCAACGACGGCAATGACATGGAGGCCGGTCGCTGTGTGGAGCGGCCAGCGCACATCTGCCAGGTAGGTCACGACGTCCATCGGAACGCACGGTCAGCCGGCTCCGTCGGTTCGCGCGTGCGGAATCTAGATCATTCGTGGTGACGTGCGAACGGCACGTCCGCGCTCGCACAATCTCGGGACGACGCGCCTGGAGTGATCTATGTTCGGCCCATGCGCTTATCCTTGCTCTTGTTGCTGGGCGTCGTCTCGGTCGCGGCTTGTGGTTCGGTCAAGGAGCAACCGGACGCCAACGTCCCGGACGATGCGGCCATCGATGCGCCGAGGGCATGCGCGGTGGGCGTCACGGCGATGTGCGCGAACGACGACCTGGTCAGCTGCGATGGCCAGGGCAACATCACGGGCATGCAGGCGTGCGCGCTGGGGTGCAACGCCAGCGTGAATCGCTGCACGAACGTCGATCCCTCGAACGGCCTCGCCACGCACCTCGACGACGCTGCGACGGCTCCCGATCTCGTGCTGCAGGGCGCCACCGTCATCGACACCGACGGTGGCACGATCACCGATCAGAGCGGTGCGCGGGTGCTGCCGACCGCGACGATCACGAACGGGGTGCCGGTGGAGATCCTCGTCATCAAGGTCAAGTCACTGACGACCGGCGGCGACGTGAGCGTGACCGGGTCGCGCGCTCTGGCCATCGTGTCCTCGGGCGCGGTCACGATCGGACATCTGATCTCGGTGAGCGCGAGCCGGACCCTGCATGGTCCCGGCGCCCTCCCGAACGACCCTGCGTGTCGAGGTGGCAGCGCCGCTGCGGGGAACTCTGAAGGCAAGGCCGGCGGCGGTGGTGGTGGGTTCGGAACGGCTGGCGGCCGCGGCGGCACGGGCGGATCGCCGACGATCACCGGCGGGAACCCCGGCGGGCCCGCGGGCACGCCGGAGCTGAGTCCGCTGCGGGGCGGATGTGTCGGCGGACGCGCGAGCAACGCGGGCGTGAACTACGCGGGCGGCGGTGGC
>JANOPP010000166.1:0-21991 GCA_031421915.1 Myxococcales bacterium
GGCCGCACTGAAAGCCATGGGATTGAAAGACCATCAATGCGTGTGGGTCGCACACACCGAGAGCAAGACCCTCGACACGCTGCGCCTCGTCTCGCCCGACGGTATCGAGGTCTACAACCTCCACGCGAACATCGATCCCGATATTCGCAAGGACTACCTCGGGCTTGATGCGTCGGGCGCGATCGCCGGCGCCGTCGAGTTCGCGGACTCGAACCCCGGCCATGCCGAGCCCGACCTCGCGATGCTCGCGTTCCTGTCGCCGAACGGTCCCGCGATCGACAAGTGGCACGCCCTGCTCAAGGACGGCCGCCACATCGCGGTCACCGCCGGGAGCGATGCGCACGAGAACGCGATCCCCGTGCTGCTCCCCGACGGTGAGCGAGGCGACTCGTACCGGCGCGTGATGCGGTGGTTCGGCAACATCGCCCTCGTCGCCGATCCGAAGAACGTCGACCAGATCCAGGAAGCGCTCGGCACGGGCCGCAACTTCGCGGTGTTCGAGATCCTCGGCACGCCCGCGGGCCTCGACATCCGCGCCGTCACGCCCGGTGGGCAGACGATCGAGCTCGGCGGTACCGTCTCGGTCGTGCAAGGCGCCGTGCTGACCGTGAATGTCCCGACGGTGCTCGGCCTCGACCCGTCGCTGCCGCAGCCGACCGTTCGCGCGAAGGTGTTCTGGATCGATCCTGCCGGTCCCGTTCAAGTCATCGCCGACAGTGATTCTGCCGTCGACGGTCAGTTCCAGGCGCAGCTCGGCGCCCCCGGCGCGTATCGCGTCGAGATCTCGATCGTCCCATCGCACCTCGGCCCGTACCTCCACGATCTCGGGACCGCGATGGCCGAGCAGGAGCTGCCGTGGGTCTACGCGAGCCCGATCTACGTGCAGTGACGATCGTCAGTCGTCGGGCTCGATCCGCCCGTGAGCCGCATCGCGCTGCGCCATCACCTCGCCGGACGGCGCGGCCTCGATCGCAACAGCGCACGCGTGGAGGCCAGCTGCCCGCCGCCAGCCTCGGAACCGCCATTCGAACCCCGTGCACTGCGCACGCGGAGGCGCTAGATTAGTTGTCGGTTCGTCATGCGCCTCCCCACCACCTTCGCCGCACTGCCCGCACTCGTGGCGCTCGCGGGGTGTCCGATGAGTGGTGGCGGTGAGTGCAACAGCGATCCCGAGTGCGGCGGCAGCGACGTCTGCGCACGCGACAAGATGTGCGCCTCGGCGAGCAGCGTCCGCGCGGTCGTGACCACGTGGACGATCAACGGCGCCGACGCGAACACGGCGAGCTGCGTGGGCCGGGAGGACCTGTTCATCACGTTCATCGGCCGCGACGCGTCCGATACGATCGGGTTCACGCCCGTGCCGTGCAAGATCGGTCAGTTCATGGTCGACAAGCTCCCCGAGCGGTTCCGCCAGGTCGAGCTCGGCGTCGAGGGCGGAGCCTCGCAGGTCCGACCGATCGGCACGTCGAACACCGTCGCGATCGATCTGCGCTGACCCGCGCGGTGGCGCCCGCGCCATCCGGTTGGTAGGGTCCGCGCCGTGGTGACCGCATCCATGACTCCCGATTCAAGTCGGGTCGAGCATCACGATCAGCAGGAGCTCGTCGATACGACTCCTGAGGAGCTCGCCCCACTCTACCGCCAGATGCTCGCGATCCGTCGCCTCGAGGAGGCGTCTGCGAAGGCGTACTCGACCGGCAAGATCGGCGGGTTCCTCCACCTGATCATCGGCCAGGAGGCCGTGTGCGTCGGGGCCATCGCATCGCTCGAGAAGAAGGACTACGTCGTCGCGACGTACCGCGAGCACGGTCACGCATACGCCAAGGGCGTCGCCGCGCGGCCGATCCTCGCCGAGCTCTACGGCAAGAAGACCGGGTGCGTGAAGGGCCTCGGCGGCTCGATGCACATCTTCGACAAGGCCACGAACTTCCTCGGTGGGTACGGCATCGTCGGCGGCCACGTGCCGATCGCCGCGGGTGCGGCCTTTGCGTCGAAGTATCGCGGCGACGGTGCCGTCACGCTGTGCTTCTTCGGCGAGGGCGCGTCGACGATCGGCGGCTTCGCCGAGGGCCTCGCGCTCGCGGCGCTGTGGAAGCTCCCCGTTGTCCTGATCTGCGAGAACAACCAGTACTCGATGGGCACGCCGGTCTATCGGTCGCTCGCGGTCGAGGACGTCTCCCTCCGCGCGCTGTCGCACGGGATGGCGCGCGATCGGTTCGACGGCGACGACGTCGTCAAGGTCAAGCGCCGGATCGCCGAGGCGGTCGAGCGCGCGCGCACCACCGGTGAGCCGACGCTCGTCGAGGTCATCACCTACCGGTTCCGCGGTCACTCCATGAGCGATCCGGGCCTCTACCGCACCAAGGACGAGGTGGAGGAGTGGAAGCGGCGAGATCCGCTCAACCGCTGCCGCCAGCGTCTGCTCGACGTCGGGATGCCCGAAGCAGACATCGCCGCGCTCGAGGACGACGTGAAGGTCGAGATCGAGGACGCGGTGAAGTTCGCCGAGGAGTCCCCGCCGGCCGACGACTACAAGTCGTACGTGGTGAAGGGTCAATAGGAGTCAGGCCATGGCCGTCATCAGCTACCGCGAAGCCTTGAACCAGGCCATGCGCGAAGAGATGGATCGCGATCCGAACGTCTTCATCATGGGAGAAGAGGTCGGGCACTACAACGGCGCCTACAAGGTGACGCAGGGGCTGCTCCAGCGGTTCAGCGAGCGCCGGATCGTCGACGCGCCGATCGCGGAGATGGGCTTCGCCGGCATCGGTGTCGGCGCCGCGATGGTCGGCCTGCGCCCGATCATCGAGTTCATGACGTTCAACTTCTCGCTCGTGGCGATCGATCAGATCGTCAACAACGCGGCGAAGATCTTCCAGATGAGCGGCGGGCAGTACAACATCCCGATCGTGTTCCGCGGCCCGAGTGGCCCCGCGGTGCAGGTCGGCTCGCAGCACAGCCAGGCGCTCGAGAGCTACTACGCCCACGTGCCGGGCCTCAAGGTCGTGATGCCGTCGACGGCGCTTGATGCGAAGGGTCTCCTGAAGAGCGCGATCCGCGACGAGAACCCGGTCGTGTTCATGGAGGGCGAGACGCTCTACAACACGACGTGGGAGGTCCCCGACGGTGATGACCTCATCCCGATCGGCGTCGCCGACATCAAGCGCGAGGGCAAGGACATCACGCTGATCGCGTGGTCGAAGATGGTGTGGACCTGCCTCGACGCGGCCAAGGTGCTCGCAGAGGAAGGCATCGAGTGCGAGGTCGTCGATCCGCGCACGCTGCGTCCACTCGACGTCGACACGCTCGCTGCCTCGGTCAACAAGACGGGGCGCTGCGTGATCGTCGAGGTCGGCTGGCCGGTCGCCGGTTTCGGCGCCGAGGTCGCGTACCAGATGCAGCGTCACTGCATGGACGCGCTCGACGCGCCGATCGAGCGCGTGACCAGCGATGACGTTCCGATGCCGTACGCGAAGAACCTCGAAGACGAGGTCCAGCCGCAAGTTCACGATGTGGTCGCCGCAGTGAAGCGCGCGCTGTATCTATAACGCGCTGCACCCTGGAGTAGGTCATGGCCCAGATTCTCGGTTTGCCGAAGCTGTCCCCCACGATGGAGGAAGGCGTCCTCGTTCGCTGGACCAAGAAGGAAGGCGACAAGGTCTCCCCGGGAGATCTGATCGCCGAGGTCGAGACCGACAAGGCGAACATGGACTTCAACGTCGAGGACGAGGGTGTGCTCCTCAAGCTCCTCGTCAAGGAAGGCGAGACCGTCAAGCTCGGCGCGCCGGTCGCGATCATCGGCAAGGCCGGTGAGGACGTGTCCGCGCTGATCGCGCAGGCGAGCAGCGGTGGTGGCGCTGCGCCCGCGAAGGCCGTCGCTCCTGCGCCGGCCGCGAAGCCTGCGGCTCCAGCGGCAGCACCGGCCCCCGCGGCGAAGGCCCCGACAGCACCGCCACCGGCACGCCCGAGCACGCCGACGCCGCAGCAGCGCCCCGCGGCCAAGGCTGCCGCCGCGCCCACCGGCGGCAAGCTCCTCGCCTCCCCGCTCGCCAAGTCGCTCGCGATCGAGCTCGGCATCGATCTCCGCACGCTCACGGGCTCGGGCCCCGGCGGTCGGATCGTCGAGCGCGACGTCAAGGCCGCTGCCGATGGCAGCGCGCCGCAACCGAATGGCCACGCCGACGAGAGCCTCGAGGCCCCCGCCGACGACGCCGACGATCACAAGGAGACGCAGGCGATCGCCGTGCGCAACCCGCGCCAGATGGTTCCTGATGGCGAGGGCGACTTCGAGGACATCCCGGCGTCGAACATGCGCAAGCGGATCGCCGCGCGCCTGACCGAGGCCAAGCGCGACGTCCCGCACTTCTACTTGATGCGGAAGCTCGACGCTGCGCCGCTGCTCGCGTTCCGGGCCCGGCTCAACGAGCTGCTCGGTGATCGCGGCAAGGTCAGCGTCAACGATCTCGTGATCAAGGCCGTCGCACTCGCGCTGCGCCGCGTGCCCGAGTGCAACGCGAGCTGGGAAGGCGACGCGATCCGTCGCTATCGCCGCGTTCACATCGGCGTCGCTGTCGCGATCGAGGACGGCCTCGTCACCCCGGTGATTCGCGATGCGGATCAGAAGGGCATCGGCGCGATCGCCGCGGAGGTCAAGGACTTCGCCGAGCGCGCAAAGAAGCGCGGCCTCAAGGGCCACGAGATCACGGGCTCGACGTTCACCGTATCGAACCTCGGCATGTTCGGCATCGAGCGGTTCACCGCGATCATCAACCCGCCCGAGGGCGGCATCCTCGCGATCGGCGCGACCGTCGACGAGCCGGTGATCGTCAAGGATCAGGTCGTGCCGGGTAAGCGGATGACGGTCACGATGTCGTGTGACCACCGCGTGATCGATGGTGCGCTGGGCGCACGCTGGCTGCAGGCGTTCGCGGAGCTGTTCGAGAAGCCGGAGTCGCTCGCGCTGTGAGTGACGAGACTGTCTACGACGTCATCGTGATCGGTTCGGGTCCCGGCGGCTACGTCGCCGCGATCCGCGCGGCGCAGCTCGGACTCAAGACCGCGTGCATCGAGCGCGAGGTCCTCGGCGGCATCTGCCTCAACTGGGGATGCATCCCGACCAAGGCCCTGCTCCGCTCCGCCGAGGTGCTCGACACGTTCAAGCACGCGTCCGACTTCGGCATCAAGGTCGGGTCGGTCGAGGCCGACTTCCCCGCGATCATCGCGCGCAGCCGCGGCGTCGCGGACAAGGTCAGCAAGGGCATCGGCTTCCTGTTCAAGAAGAACAAGATCGACTCGATCATGGGGACCGCCAAGCTCTTGCCGCGTGCAGGGGCGTGGAAGCCGCATCAGATCGAGGTGACCGCCGAGGGCGGCAAGACGACTCTGTCGACGAAGAACGTCATCATCGCGACGGGTGCCCGCGCGCGCTCGCTGCCCGGGATCGAGATCGATGGCAAACGGATCATCGAGTACCGCAAGGCGATGACGCTCCCCGCGCAGCCGAAGACGATGGTCGTCCTGGGCGCGGGCGCGATCGGCGTCGAGTTCGCCTCGTTCTATCGCTCGCTCGGCACCGACGTGACGATCGTCGAGTACATGCCGCGCCTCGTCCCCAACGAGGACCCGGAGATCAGCAAGGAGCTGGCGCGCGCATTCGACAAGCGCGGCATCAAGACGATGCTCGACTCCAAGCTGACATCCGCGGTGCCGTCTGCGGACAAGGTGACGATGACCGTGGAGCCGAAGACCGCACCGGGCGCGCCGTCGCGTGATGCGGTGGAGGCCGCGCGCACGATCGAGGCCGACATCCTCCTCGTCGCCGTCGGCGTCGCTGCGAACACCGAGAACCTCGGCCTCGAGGCGCACGGCATCCAGCTCGAGAAGGGCTACATCAAGACCGACCACGAGAACCGCTGCGGTGATGGCCTGTGGGCGATCGGCGACGTGATCGGTCGCGGCCTCGCGCACGTCGCGTCGTCCGAGGGTGTCTTCGTCGCCGAGAAGATCGCCGGCGTCCACGCCGAGCCCGTGCACTACGACGCGATTCCCGCGTGCACCTACTGCTCTCCAGAGATCGCCTCGCTCGGCCTGACCGAGGAGAAGGCGAAGGCGCAGAACATCCCGGTCAAGGTCGGGAAGTTCCCGTTCACCGCACTCGCGAAGGCGCGCGCCGCCGGCGAGACCACGGGCTTCGTGAAGGTGCTGTGGCACGCGGAGACCGGAGCGCTCGTCGGCGCTCACATGATCGGCCCTGCCGTCACCGACCTCGTCGCCGAGCTCACGCTCGCGAAGACGACCGAGGTCAACGCGGAGAGCTTGATCTCCACGATCCACGCGCACCCGACGTTCGCCGAGGCGATCAAGAGCGCGACGGAAGCAGCGCTCGGCCACGCGATCGATCTGTAGCGAGACCGCCGATGTCGTGGCACAACATCTCGATGCGGCGCGCCGCCCTCCTCCTCGCCCTCGCGGCCTGTAGCTCGTCGGATTCGAAGCAGCCCGCCGCTGGCTCCGGTTCGGCGGCAGGCTCGGGCTCCGCTGCCTACGTCGCTCTCGGAACGAAGCCGACGAACGCGCGCCGCCCGACACCACCGCCCGGAATCGAGACCTCCGCGCTCGCGGTCGGAGCGAAGGCTCCCGCCGTCGCGCTCGTCGATTCGGCCGGTGCACCGTGGCAGCTCACCGATTCTCTCGCGAAGCACGCGCGCGTCATGCTCGTGTTCTATCGCGGCGATTGGTGACCGCACTGCCGCAAGCAACTCGGCGAGTTGCACTCAAAGCAGGCCGACTTCACTCGGCTCGATCTCGGCCTGGCCGCGATCTCGGTCGACGAGGTTCCGGCGGGTCGCGCCATGGTCGAAAAGCTCGGTCTCGGGTTCCCGATCGTCGCGGATCCGACGGGCGCGACGATCAAGGCGTTCGGCGTGTTCGATCCGGATACCGAGATCGCGTGGCCATCGATCTTCATCATCGGCAAGGACGGCACGGTGCTGAAGCGCTGGCTCGCCGACACGTACAGCCAGCGCGTCGCGACGGACGACGTCCTGCGCGATCTACCGCCTGCGCCGTAGCCGCCCCGAACTGCATCCGCGAGCGAGCAGCGTGCTATCGAAGGGCATGCTCCGGTGGTTCCTCGTTGCATGCGTGCTCGTCAGCGCGTGCGGCAAGGATGCGAAGCCAAACCCCGAGGGCGACCGAGCGCGGGCCGCCCTCCTCGCGGATGCGCGCACGATCGATGCACCGCTCGCGAGCGATGCGGCCACCGCGCGCGACGCGGCACCGACCGTGGCTGTGCCGACCACTGCCACCGCGAAGGTCCTCGAGGTCGTGATCGCCGATCGCGTCGCGTGCGTACGACGCACCGATGGTCGCGTGAGGTGCTGGGGATCCCCGTTCGACGGTCGCGGGCTCCCCGTGGTGGCGGCGGCGATCGAGATCCCCGACCTGACGACCGCCGCTGCGATCGATCTCGGTCCTGACCAGACGCTCTACGTCGTCACCGAGGACGGCCACGTTCGCAGCGCCGCGCTCGATCTGCGCGCGAAGCAGCTCCAGCTCGCCGAGCTCGAGGGCATCGACGACGTCATCGATGTCCGTGCCTACGGCAAGGTCCCGGTCGTCCTCACCCGCACGGGCAACGTCTACACGCCTGCGTCCGGAACGCCGATCCTGACCAACGCGGTCCAGCTGCGGCGCGCGCTCGACGGCTCCGTGCAGGTGCTTCACCGCGACGGCCGCGTCAGCTGGTTCGACGGCAAGGCGCGCGAGGTCCCCAAGCTCGGCGACGCGACGCAGCTGTTCGGCAATCGCTGCGCGCAGCGGCGCGGCGGCCCGCCCGTGTGCTGGGACTCCGGGAAGGTGAAGCCGTGGGTCGGCGCGGGAAACATCATCGATCGCGTGCACGGCCAGAACTTTCGCTGCGACCTCACCGGCTCGGGCGTCGCGTGTGCGGGCGCGAATGGCCATGGCCAGCTCGGCGCGGGGCCCGGACCGGATCGCAGCGACGCGAAGGTCGTCAGCTTGCCGGCAAAGCCGCTCGCGCTCGCGATTGGTGCACGCTCGACATGCGCGGTTCTCGATTCCGGAGAGCTCGCGTGCTGGGGCGCCAATGACGGTGGTCAGCTCGGCGACGGTACACTCGTCGATCGCCCGACGCCGATCCTCGTGCCCGGACTGACGACGACGTCACCGCCGGAGCCGAGCGACGGCCGCTCGCGCGTCCAGGAGGCGAGCACGCCGATGGACTGGACAGGGCTCCCCGCGAGTTGCAAGCGCCCCACGGCGATCACCACGGCGGAGGCGACGCTCGCGACGGTCGCCTCGGCCTACGCACATGTCGATGCGCGCGGCACGACCGTGTGGCTCGCGGACTTCGCGCTGCCACCGGAGGGTGTCCCAGCCGGCGACCGCATCGTCCGCGGCACGCAGGTCGCGCTCCAGCTCGCCCTCGGGAACGGCAGGAAGCCCGTCGATCGCGGCCGCTACCAGGATCGTGGTCCACGGACGGCACAGCTCACGATCCATGCAGCCGAGCGCACACCAGCGGTCGTCGATCGGGTCGACCTCGTCGTCGAGCTCGTCGACAAGGCGTGGATCTGCGGCCAGCTCCTCGACGTGGAGGATCCGAAGCGACGCCAGCCGTTTGCGGCACGCGTCCACAAGCGTGCGCGCTGAGCCGGTCGATGCGATACGATCGCCGCGTGAACCGGGCAATCGCCGCTGCACTGAGTCTGGTCATCGGTTCACTCGCGGGCGCGTGTTACGCACCGTCGTTCGCGGACTGTGCGCTCACGTGCTCGGCGGGGATGACCTGCCCCGACGGTCAGGCGTGCGACGGAGAGTTCTGCCGCGGCCCGAAGGCCACGGGCACGTGCGACTCGATCGGCATGATCGACGCCTCGATGGGCTCGGAGGGCTCGTCGACGGCCGATACCGACAACGACGGCGTCACCGACGACGTCGACAATTGCCGGACGATCCGCAACATGTTCCAGGACAACGAGGACGGCGACGAGTTCGGCGATGCGTGCGATCCATGCCCGCCGCTCGGCCCGCCGAACAATGCCGATGGCGACCTGGACGGAGTCGGCATCGGCTGCGACCCGAACCCGAACACGTCAGGCGACTCGATCGCGCTGTTCGAGGGCTTCGAGCGGACGCCGCTCAATCCCATGATCGTCAAGACCGGAACGATGAGCTTCAGCAACGGGCAGATGGTGATCCTCGGCAACAACAACACGCCGGCGTACATGATGTGGCCGGTGCAGAGTCAGGTGAACCGCGTGGTCTCGGCCCGGTTCCGGGTCGACTCACTCGTTGCGGCACCGTCGACGCTCGGCGTCGCCGACCGCGTGTCCATCGTGGCCAATTCAGGAGTCGCGTGCGAGTCAGGCCTCGGCGCAGCGGGCCCCGAGCTCTCACTCTACGACCTCCCGAACACGCGACGAAGCAGCGGTTCGATCGCGATCGGCAACGGCCAGACGTACGGCCTGGCGATGCGCCGCATGGGATCGACCTGGAACTGCCAGTTCCTCCCGGCCGGCCAGCAGACCGCGACCAACTCCCCGACGAACGAAACGATCCCCGACACGTTCGCGGGGTTCCGCGCACGCAACGCCGGCGCGAGCGTCGACTGGGTGATGATAGTCAACATCCCGTAACTGGGGTATCCATCCCGGGATGTCCGAGTCGCGCGTGCACCTCCCGGTCGTCGGCCAGCGTCCGGCTCCGGACCCAGCCGAACCGCAGCCGCGTCGGCGCCACCCCGAGTGGATCCGCGCCACGCTGCCGACCAAGCCAGCGTTCTTCGAGCTACGCGCGATGGTCAAGGAGCTCCAGCTCAACACGGTGTGCGAGAGCGCGAGCTGCCCGAACATCGGCGAGTGCTGGACCCGCCGCGCACTGACGATCATGATCCTCGGCGACATCTGCACCCGCTCGTGTCGGTTCTGCGATGTCACCACGGGGCGGCCGCTGCCCGCGGACCCTGACGAGCCGCGGCGCGTTGCGGAGATGCTGAGCCGCCTCTCGCTCGAGCACACGGTGATCACGTGCGTCGATCGCGACGACCTCGCGGACTTCGGCGCCGCGCACTGGGCGGAGACGATCCGCCGCGTCAAGGACGCGTGCCCGTCGATGACGCTCGAGATCCTCGCTGGCGACTTCAAGGGCAACACCGATCTCGTCGACATCGTGCTCGACGCCGATCCCGACGTTTTCGCGCATAACCTCGAGACCGTGCCGCGGCTCTCGCGCCAGGTTCGCGTGCAGGCGAGCTATCCGCGCAGCTACAAGATCCTCGAGCACGCGCGCCGCCGCGACGCGGTCACCAAGACCGGCCTGATGCTCGGCCTTGGTGAGACGCGCGAGGAAGTCGAAGAAGTCCTGCGCGATGTCGCGAAGCTCGGCGTCGACATCGTGACACTCGGCCAGTACCTGGCGCCGAGCAAGCAGCACCTCGCGATCGAGCGCTACGTCCATCCGACCGAGTTCGCCGAGCTCGAGACCTACGCGCGCTCTCTCGGGATCACGCACGTCGTCGCGGGTCCCCTGGTTCGCTCGAGCTATCACGCGGATGGCCAGGCCCAGCTCGTCCGGGATCTCCGCCGCGCGAAGCTTCCTCCCGCTCTCGGGTGACGCCTGGCCGGCACCACCGAAGCGTCGCCCGGCAGGCGACAGCTCGCGGAACTGCGTAGTACGATCAGGTAGTTGGGGGCTTCCAGGAGGTGGCGTGTGCCTTGCTCCTATGGTCGGCCACACGTAACTCGAGGGGGAACGCGGATGCACTTCACCAAGCTCGCGGCGGTCACACTGTTCATCGCCGCCTGTTCGGCACCAGCCCAGAACACCCGGCAGGAGCCCACCACCACGGTCGCTGCGGCGAACCAGACGACGCCGGGCACCTACGCCACCGCGCCGGCGATGGCTCCCGCCACGGCACCCGCAGCAGGTACGGCCGCGGCGCCGGTCAAGAAGAACCAGCCGCCGCACATCAAGCTCAAGCTTGGTCACTACACCGACGGGAGCATCGGCCTCGTCATCGACGGCTCGGTCGCGACCGAGAACATCGCCGACATCGACCCGATCAAGGTTCGGTTCGACGGCGACAACAAGGTCTACGTCCTCAAGGGCCAGAACGGACCGCGTGGTCGGATCGACTACGTCAAGGAAGGTGGCGGCGTGCTCCTCCACGCGTGGGATGACGGCCGCCGCTCGGTCTACATCCCCGACCCCGACACCGGTCGGTCCAGCGACGAGATCCGCGTCTACCGCGACACCGACGCCGATCCGCTGTGACCACTCCCCACCGAATATTCATCGCAACCATCACGTCAAAGGAGCCCCCATGAAGAACCTGCTCATCACTGCACTCGCCCTCGTCACCGGAACCGTTGCCACCCTCCACGCGGAGTCGCTCGAGGAGCGGAAGTTCTGGAAGGGGCAGATGGACTACATCAACCGCGGCATCGACGATGGCGAGAAGCAGTGCGGCGTGAAGTTCACGTTCGAGTTCATCGAGAAGCCGAAGCTCCGCGCCGAGACCGAGAAGTCGAGCCACAGCCCGTACGGCGTGTGCGACGCGATCGTCCAGCAGGTCGTGAGCCTCTGCCGCGAGGGCGAGGACGAGAAGACCTCCGTCGCTGCCAAGATCAAGGGCTTCCAGTGCGGCTACGGCAAGCCGCGCAAGCTCGACCTGAGCAAGGCCGGCATCGTGAAGTACATGGGCAACAACGACGAGTCGAACTTCAGTGACTGGGCGAAGCCCTGGCTAATGAAGAAGCTCTAGCTCGCACTCGCTCGGGGTCTTCTTCCGTTTCACATTCTCTAGATCGTGGGAGGGCTGGATATGTCCAAGGCTCGTGGAATCGTGGTCGCAACGCTGCTCGCCGCTTCGCTCGGTCCTTTGACCGCTCTGGCGGACGACAAGAAGTACACGCTCGCTGATCTGAAGGCGCTCAACGAACAGAGCGCCTTCAAGGAGGCGTTCCAGCACCTCGGCGACATCTCGCCGGCTCAGCGCAAGGGCGAGTGGATCGACGTCGCCGCGACCGCGGCCGGCGGCGTGCTCGGGATCCTCGATACCGACGATGGCTCGACCATCGCGGCGATCGATCAGATCGACAAGGAGTACCCGGTGCTCCTCAAGAACGCGAAGTACACCAAGCCGCGCGCCGAGCTCGGCTACAAGGGCCTCGAGGGCTGCTTCAACCAGACGAACGGGTACTGGAGCTCGTACGGCCTCGATAACTGCGTCAAGGTCGGCATGCGGTTCGTCAAGAACTCGGGCGGCGACACGGCCCTCGCGCTCAAGGTCGCGAAGGTCGCGCGCCGCAGCATGAACGCGTACGGTGCGGTGCCGTTCTTCGAGGCGGCGGTCGGCAAGGACAACAAGGCGCTGTGCGCCGACGACGACTTCAAGAAGGCGGTCGTCGCAGGTCTCGGTCTCCCGAAGGACTATCCGAACGCCGCCAAGTCGAGGACGCTGATGGTGACGTGCTGGGACGGGCTCAAGGACGACGTGATGAAGGCGTTCGAAGGTGACAGCAAGGGCGGTTACGTCCAGCAGAACACCTGCGATCACCTCATCGCGAAGAAGCTGATCTCGGGGCTCCAGCTCAAGCAGTGCCAGGCGAAGAAGTAGTTGGCATCGTCGCGACCGCGTCCCGTACGATCCGGGTGACGTGGTCCGCGAGCTCGTCGCTGCGCGTCGTGAACAGCAGCAGCTTCGGCCGCGTCCCAGACACCGCGCAGACGTAGAAGGTTGGCTGGTCGTTGGCCGCGTTGACGACGCCCCTCTCGACACTGCCGAGCTCGGTGAGGAGCATCGTGTTGCGGTGTCCGAGCCTGCGGCCCGCCGAGATGCCGAGGGCGTCGACGCGGATCACGTGTGGTGCGATGAACAGGATCCCGAGCATCGTGATGGCGATGCCGAGGGTCATCGCCACGGTGATGAGCGCCAGCGTGCCGGCGCTCAGCGTCCCGGTCGTCACGCCGTAGACGATGCCGCCCACGATGAGACCGACACCACCCGCAGCGATCTGCACGCCCTGACGGCGCTCGAACGCCGAGCTCACCGTGAGGTGCGCAGGCGCGCGCGTGACCTTCAGCTTCTCGATCAGCGCGACACCGCGATTGCGGCGGATGCTGACCGCAGCGCGCTCCGCGGTCGGATCGAACGCTAGCTTGCAGTCCGTGCAGGTGATGAGTCGGTCGCCCGTCGGCGGTGCGATCGTGCCGCACCGCGGGCACGGTGCCGACGGAGAAGCACCGCGCATCACCATTGGTTCAGGCTACACGAGATCGTAGCCGAGCTTGATCACGAGCGCGCCGGACACGATCAGCACCATGATCCGGATCAGCTTCGCGCCGCCCTTGATCGCGAGGCGCGCGCCGACGACGCCGCCGACGAGCTGCCCCGCCGCCATCGGCAGCGCGAGCTCCCAGAGCACGCTGTCCTCGCGCGCGAACGCTGCGACCGCGGCGAGGTTCGACGCGAAGTTGACGACCTTCGCATCGGCGGTGGCGCGGATCATCGAGCGTCCGCACAGCGCGACGAAGCCCACAATGAGGAACGTGCCGGTGCCCGGTCCGAAGAACCCGTCGTAGCAGCCGATGCCGAGCGCGAGCGCGCCGGCGATCCACGGCCGGCCCTTGGTGTCATCGCCCTCCCCTGTCGGCTTGCGCACGACCAGTATCAACGCCGCACCGATCAGCATCGCGATCACGATCGGTTTCAGCGTCGCGGGCGCGAGCAGCAGAACGAGCTGCGCGCCGATCAGCGAGCCGATCAGCCCGAGCGGAAACGCGAACAGCGCCTGCTTGCGATCGACGCGCCCTGCCCGCCAGAACGCGACCAGCGCCGCGCCCGATCCCCAGACGCTCTGACCCTTGTTGGTCCCGAGTGCAAGGTGCGGCGGCAGGCCGGCCGTCAGGAGCGCGGGCAGCGTGATCAGGCCACCACCACCGGCGATCGCGTCGACGGTCCCGGCGAGCAACGCCGTCACCGTCAACAGCGCGATGACCAGCGGATCCACGGCGCGACCGTACCACCGGTGATGATCGCAAAACTCGTCGTCGAGCGATCGCGCCGCTATGCTCGACCTGTGGACATCACTGTTGTCGGTGCCGGCGTCATCGGGCTGACGACCGCGCTCACCCTCGAGGAGCACGGGCACGCCGTCCGGATCGTCGCCACCGCGACCGGCTCCTCCACCACCTCGGCGGTCGCGGGCGCGGTCTGGTTTCCGTACCGAGCGGGCCCGCCCGAGAAGGTCGCGCGCTGGGCCGCCGAGACGCGGATCTGGCTCGAGCAGCTCGCGAGTGACCCGGCGACGCGCGAGGCGACCGGCATCGATGTCCTCACGGGCTACGAGATCACCAACGAGACAGGGCTCGTCCACGCGACGCCGTGGTGGGCCGCGAACATCGACGTCTCGCGCGCGCCCGCGCCGGTCACCGCGGCACTGCTCGCGTGGAAGTTCCGCGCGCCCCGCGTCGAACCAGCTCGCTTCTTGCCCTGGCTCACCGCAAGGCTGCGCGCGCGGATCGAGCCCCGCACCGTCGTCGATCTGGCGGCCGAGCCCGGCGACCTCGTGATCAACTGCTGCGGCCTTGGCGCCCGAGAGGTCGCGGCCGACCCGAACCTCTACCCGCTACTCGGTCAGATCGTCGTCACCGATCCGGGCGACGTCGATCTCTCGATCACCGTCACCGACCACCGCAACACCGACGCGATCTTCTACATGATCCCGCGGCGCGACGAGCTCGTCCTCGGCGGATGCTCGCTTCCGTGGCCGCCCGGCACCCAACCCGAGATCGATTCGGCCGTCACGCTCCGAATCCTCGACCAGGCGCGCTCGCTCGGCCTCGCGGTCGGCCGCGTGCGCACCGAGCGCGTCGGCCTCCGCCCGTACCGCCTCGAGGTCCGCCTCGAGCGCGAGGGCCGGATCATCCACAACTATGGCCACGGCGGCGCCGGCTTCACGCTGTCGCGCGGCTGCGCCGACGAGGTGGCGCGCCTCGTGGCGACGACCTGAACGTGTCGGTGTCAGCGCGCGGCTAGCGTGTCGGCCGGACGTCGGGCGACGGATCGAGCGGCGGCGGGGACGTGGGCTCCGCCCCCGTTGCCGGTGCTGGCTCGACCGGTGCGTCGGAGCCTGAATCGTCAGGGGCGGGCTGGTCGGTTGCCGGCGTCTCCTCCTCGGGCGGCGGCGGTGGTGGGAACAACGACTCCAGGTCGACATCGACGTTCGTGCGGTGCAGCTCGCGCGTGAAGCTCAGGGTCGCGAATGCGCGGACGCCGCTGCCGGCGACGCGGTCCTCGAGGATCGGATCGCGATCCCACGTCCGGATCGCGTCGAGCTGCACGCCCGCGGTGAGCTGCGGGTTGATCCGGTACAGCAGATCGATGCTCGCGCCCGCGAACCGCTCGGAGCCGCGCGCGTCGATGTCGAGGTGGTGCGTGGCGTTGCCGCCGAACAGCTCGCCGCGCGCGACGAGCGAGCCCTCGATGGTCTGGTACCAGGCGGTGCCGCGGTTCTCGAGTGCGACCTGGCCGAGGATGTTGCTGTCGATCCGCCGCAGGAAGTTGAGGCCGCCACCGCGCACGCGGGTGCCGACCGCGAGGCCGACGTTGCCGATCCACGAGTTGACCTCGGCGACGTTCTCGCCGGTCATGATCGTCTCCTCGACACAGCCGACGTTGTCGATGCAGTCGGTCGAACCGATCGTGCCCCCCGATCCACCGAACCCGAGCTCGATGTCGAGCAGGACCTTGTCCGTACCGAGCCCGATCCCTCGCATGCGCACGGGGTAGAGATCGATGATCGCGACCTGCTCGGCATCGTCGAACCGCGTGCCGTGGAGCTCGATGTCGAGGATGTCGATCGCGCGATCGGCGAGCGCCTCGGCGCCGCGCACATGGAACAGCCGGAAGAAGCCGAAGCCGCCGCCGAGCTCGAACCCGCGCTTGCCCGAGAACACGTCGGGCCACTCCCACCGCTGCTCGAAACCGGCGTAGATGAACGAAAAGCCGCGCTCCGCAACCTTCGGCATGATCCGCATGCCCTCGACGAAGAAGCTGTACTTCGCCTCGGTGAACCGGCGCCGCGGCTGGTTGCGCAACGCGCTGAACCGCGGTGACGCGTTGAGCGCGAGCTCGCCGTGCATGCGCAGCGGGAACACGGTTCCCGCGAGTGTCCCCAGCTCCAGCACCTCCGGTCCGACGTACAGGCCCTGCCACAGACAGAACCCCGCGGATGCGCGCGTCTCGCCGGTGACGCCTGCGTCGTAGCTCGCTCGCACGGACAGTGAGCCGTACAGGAGGGCGCAGTAGTCACCGAGCACCCGCGCGCCGGCAGTCACCGTGAGGTCGCCACTGCCCGCGGTCTCGGTGACACCACCGCCGGCGGTGAGGACGATGTCGGCGACGATCGCCTTCGGCGTGTTCGAAACGAGGTAGAGCAGCAGCAGTTGCGCCTCGGGCGACTTCGCCGCGGCGGCCTGGATCAGCTCGGCGACCGACTTCTGTTCGAGCGTGCTGACGAGCTCCAGCGCTCCGGCGAGGCGCTCGAGCTGGCCGCGCGAACGATCGATTGGTAGCGAGCGCAGGGTCTCGAGCGGATCGGCGCTCGCGACGGTCGGTCCGAGGGCGGCTGCGACCAGCACCGAGAGAACTGCAGACCGGCGCACGAGGGTGAGTGTGGCCTAGATCTGAACGATCCCGGCGAAGTACAAGCCGGCAAAGGCCGCACCACCGAGAAGGAGCAACAACAGGATCACGAGCGGCACCTTGCTGCGCTTACGATTCGCGATGGAGCTGCCGACGGCAGGCGCCTGCGCGCTGACGACATCGGTGACGACCTCGTCCTGCTGCTTGCGGGATCCCGAGGCATCGTTCTTGTCCCCGCCCTTGGCGGAGGGGTTCATGACGGGCGCGGGCGTCTTGCCGGAGCCGACGCCGTGCCACGTCGCATCGCCCTTCGCCGGCTTCTCGGCGCGCTGGTGCAGCATCGTCGGATCATCATCGCCGACGCGCTTCTTGACGCTCTCGACGACGAGCTGTTTAGGCTTCTTGAGCATCTTGTCGTCGAGCGCCGTCATCTCGTCGGAGTCGGTGCCCATCGGAATCTTGGGCGGGCTCGGAACGATGTTGCGCGGCTCGTGCATGCGCGCCGGCGCCTTGTCGTGCGAAGTCTCCTCCATCGCGAGCACGGCCGGGTGCACGAGACCCTGGGTCAGGCAGCGATCCCAGGCGTCGCGCAGCGCCTGCTCGGCCTCGGAGGCATCCTTGAACCGCGACGTCGCCGACGGCTGCAGCGCCGTCATCGTGACGTCGACGATCGGCTGCGGGATCGACGCGTCGTGCCGGGACACCGGCGGTGCGTTGCCGGCGACGACGTAGCTGTTGGTCGTCTTGGTATCGGGGCCCTCGTACGGGATCCGACCGCATAAGAGCTCATAGAAGCAGGCGCCCCACGCGAACACGTCGGCCTGCGGCGTGTAGCGACCTTCCTTGATCGCCTCGGGCGGCGAGTAGCCCGGCGTGCCCATGAAGATGCCGACCTGGGTCAGATCGGAGTCGGGCATCCGCGCGATGCCGAAGTCGGCCAGCTTCCAGCGATTGTCGCCAGCGTGCAGGACGTTCGCGGGCTTGACGTCGCGGTGCACGATCCGCTGGCGGTGTGCGAACGACAGTGCCGATGCGAGATCGAGTGCGATCGAGACGCAGCGCGCGAGCGGGATGCGCACGCGATCGAGGCGATCGGCGAGCGACTCGCCCGGGAGATACTCGAGCACCATGAACGGCGCGCCCGATTCCTCGTCGACGCCGACGTCGAAGATCGTGACGATCGCCGGGTGCTGCATCTTCGCCGCGGCCTTGGCCTCGCGCTGAAATCTCTCGAGGAAGGCCGAGCGCACGCGCCGGCCCTGTCCCTGCGGCGACATGATCGTCTTCACCGCGACGGTGCGGTCGAGCAGCGGATCGCGGGCCTTGTAGACCACGCCCATCGCGCCCTTGCCGATCGTCTTGATGACCTCGTAGCGACCGATGTGCTGGCGCGACGCTTCACCGGCGCCGTGTTCGTAGCCAGCGGGCGCCTCGCCACGCAGTCGCGTGTTCGTACGCGGACGTGCTGACGAGTCATCGGCCATGAGCGCCAAAAAAGTCTAACACGCCCAAACCGATGGCGGAATTTCACGCACGCTGGGTGCGAGACGACCCCGGAACCCGCGATCCAGCGGGCACCGACGTCGTCACGAACGCGTTGCCACCGATGACCGAGCCCTTGCCGATCACCGTGTCACCCCCGAGGATGGTCGCGTTGGCGTAGATCACGACGTTATCCTCGATGGTCGGGTGGCGACGGACCCCGGCGTCGGGCCGGGCCTCGCCCTGAGGCACGCTGAGGGCACCCAGGGTGACGCCCTGGTAGATCCGGACCCGGTCGCCAATCAGGGTGGTCTCACCGATCACGACGCCGGTACCGTGGTCGATGAAGAACGCCCGGCCGATCTGAGCACCTGGGTGGATATCGATTCCGGTCCGCCGATGGGCGAGCTCGGTCATCATCCGGGGCACCACCACACTCCCCTCGCGCAGGAGCGCGTGGGCGATCCGGTACACCGTGATCGCGTAGGTGCCCGGGTACGTCAGCAGGATCTCGTCGATGCCGCTCGCGGCGGGATCGCCCTCGAACGCAGCGCGGACGTCATCGCGCACCAGCTCGCGGAGCACGGGCATGTGCGCGAGGAACCGGTCGCTGATCGTGTCGGCGCTCGCGGCGCACTCGCCGCACTCGAGCTCGGACTGGCCGAGGACCTGCTGCTTCTTGTGGTGGAGCGCGCGATACACCTGCCGATGCAGTGCGATGCGCAGCTCGAGCACGCGCGTCCGCACGAGCTCGCGGAGCTCGGCGCGGCCGAGGCGCGCGACATCGGGTCCTGCGTAGCCCGGGAACAACAGCGCGCGACACATCTCGACAACGTTCTCGACCTGCCCCTCGCTCGGCAGCTCGTAGCTACCGATGTGCTGCATCTCCTTCGCCGAAGGATCGACGTAGAGGTCGAGCAGCTGATCCGCGACCACCTCGACGCTGCCGCGCGGCTCACCCTTGACTGGGAGTGGTCGCCGGTCGTTCGCCATGGCTCTCCACTACCACGACGACGTGGCCAGGGCGATCAGGGTGCTCCGCGCGCGCGAGGCGCCGCACACCCGACGCCGTACGCTCCACGATCTCCGACTGTCCGTCGAACCGCAGGTCGAGCACGCGACCGACGAGGTGCGCCGTGATCCCCCACCGCGCGAACGGCATGTCGGCGAGACTGCCCGGCAGCCCCTCGCGCTGCCACTGCTCCTCGCGCGACCCGGTCTCCCCCGGCTCCGCGAACTTCCAGGGCTCCTTCCACGGCCACGGATTTGCGGCGGGATTCGCGACCACGGCCACGCCACCGCGCGCCGAGAGCCGCGGTCCCATCGCGACGAACCGCTCGAGCGACGTGTGCGGCTCGCGAAACCCGTCGTAGCAGATCAACGTGCACAGCCGACCAAACGGCGTGTCGACGATCGGCAGCCGCTCGGCATCGCCGCGCGCGAGGCCGAGGGCCTTGGGCGCGCGGTCCTCCATCCCGGGCACGAGGTTGATCTTGTCGGTCGTCGATAGCAGGCGTCCGTCGGGCCCGAAGCAGAACGACGCATTCGTCAGATCGCCGCCCGGTCCGAGCCGCAGGTGCGAGCCCGCGACGATGTACGCGCCATACCTGCGCGCCATCGGGCCGAACACGCCGCGCCAGAAGCGCTCGCCGTCGGGCGCGAGCGCCGCGAGCACGGCGTGGCGCGGATCGAGGAGCCGCGTCGATGCGATCCCGCGCAGCACCTCGAACGGGCGCCGCACGGCCGCCGCACCCAGCGCGGCACCGAGCGTCTTCGCGCGATGCGCCGCGGGCGGTGCGAGCGCGAGCAGCGCGAGGTGTCCCGCAATCTCGGGGAGGACCACGACGCTGTGATCGGCAGGTCCGGCGGCATCGAGCGCCCCCGCGACCGAGCTCTCGAGGTGCGCCCGGTAACGATCGCCAGACTGAACGACGGTGGCGTCAACGGACAGCTGCACCGCGATCATCGCAAGCCGAGTCATTCGTCAGGCCCCGCTCGCCAGCGTCCGCCGGCTCGCTCCATCTCCGGCCCTCCGCTGGAGGGTCGCGGCGTCGGCTCGGGCGCGTCGTTGATCTTGCCGATCACCGTATCGATCTTCGCCTCGGGGATCGTGATCCGCGTCGGCATCCCACCGCCGAGCTCGAACAGCGCGACGAAGTCCCAGCCCGAATCGAACCCCGCAGCGATCGTCATCATCCCGGAGTCGCGCACGATCGAGACCGGTGCCTTCACCTGTCCCGCGAGGAGCAAGTCCGTCTTGTCGAACTGCCCCGCAGCACCCGCGGTGTCGACGATCGCGACACGCCCGCGGATCGTGAACCGCTTCGCGAGCTCCTGCGTGCGCGCATCGCGTCGTTCGAACTCGGCCGCGGCCTCGCGGATCACGTCGTCATGCACGCCAGACTTCATCCCGCCGACGAGGAACTGCACGACGCCACGCTTGAGCTGATCGTCGCGAAACTTCGCACGCAACGCGCGATCGATCCGCATCGCGATCGGCCCCGGCGTCCCGACGCGGGTGTCGACGGCGCGCGCATCCTCGTCCGCACCCGGATATGGCTCCACGCCCCCGAGGATCCACTTCGCGGCGGCGTACAGCCCGTCGAGATCGACATGCGTGCAGATGCAGTCGATCGGACCGACCTGGCGCACGAGGTCGGCGGTCACCATCTCGGGACATGCGCCATGTTCGGCCTTCGTCGACAGCACGAACCGCGGATCGCCCGCGAACTGTACGTGCTTCTCGTGGTCGTGATGATCGACCCACGCGGCCAACCGATCGCCGAGTCCATCGAGAAACGGCTTGGTGACCAGCTCGAACGAGACGCTGGTGCCAACCGTCGCGGCGAACGCGATATCGAGCACGACCACCCTGCCCTGCAGCTTCTCGGCGCGCGGAAGCATCCGCGGCGAGGCAAACCACAACTGCGGGAGGTGCATCGGGTCACCTTACTTCACTTCAGGCAGTGCATCGTCACGCTCCACCCATCGTGGAGATAGACCTGCCGCACGGTTCCGCGATCGCCGCACTGCGCGGCACCGGGGCCGAGCAGGCACAGCGTACGTTCACCGCTGTCCGTCACGAGCGCGCTGCGGCGACCGGGCGCGACCTGACCGAGGTGCGAGCCGTCGATCCACACGTCGACAGGATCGAGGCAGCGCGCATTGTCGACGTAGAACGTTGCGCGCGGGCGCGGACGCGGCGCGACCTGGACCGGTGCGGTTTCCGGCTTGTCGTCGACGATCACGCGGTAGCGCGCGGGATCCTTGACCGCAGCAGCGAGCAGCTTGTCGTTGCATCCGACGAGCTTGAGCTCCGGCGACAGGCCGCGCGTCCATTGCGCGCGGAGCTCGGCGACATCGGCGAGGGCGGTCCGGAACGCCTTCTTCGCGCCGATCAGTTGACCGCGCAGGTTGGGGAGGAGGCCTGCCGCGGCACCGGCCTCGTCGTGGCGCGCGATATAGCGATACCCCGCCTCGAGATCGACGCCCAGCCGCTCGTAGCGACGAAGCTGGGCCTGCGCGGCGGCCCACGCTGGAGCGACGCGCCCGATCGGGCACGTGCGCACCGCGGGTCCTTTGACCGGCGCATAGGGGCCACGACCGACCATGCCGAGGAGCGAGAGAAACTGCGCCTGGTACGCCATGCGGACCGCGGCCATCGTGGTCGTCATCAGGGTGTACCGCTCGAGCGCGTCGGCGAGTGCCTCGGAGTCGCCCCACGGGCGCACGACGTCGGGGGTGTATGCGAGCGTGACGGCGCCGCCTGCGTCGAGAGCGCCGAGCGCGGCGCGCGCGGGTGCGAAGTCCGGCGATGCATCCAGCGCGGCGACGAACGCG
>JANOPP010000167.1:0-2275 GCA_031421915.1 Myxococcales bacterium
ATCGTGTTCGCGGTCATGGACGTGGCCAACATCGACCTGCACCGCATCTCGCTGGGCGCGCTGATCATTGCTCTCGGGATGCTGGTCGACGACGCGATGACTACGGTCGATGCCATGCTGCGCCGGCTGGGGGCCGGCGACAGCGCAGACCAGGCCGCGACCTTTGCCTACCGCACGCTGGCTGCGCCGATGCTGGTCGGCACGCTGGTGACGATTGCTGCCTTCGTGCCGATCGGCTTTGCCGCGAGTTCGGCCGGCGAATACACCTTCTCGATCTTCTCGGTGGTCGCCATCTCGCTGATCGTCAGCTGGCTGGTCGCGGTGGTCTTCGGGCCGCTGCTCGGCAAGGCGCTGCTCAAGCCACCGCCGAAGCAGGAGACCGAGCCCAAGCCGAGCAAGATGGTGCTGCTGTACAGCAGTTTCCTGAAGGCCGCGATCCGCATGAAGTGGGTGACCATCGGCGTCACGATCGCCGCCTTCGTTGCCTCGCTGCTTCTGCTGGGCAACGTGTCGCGGCAGTTCTTCCCGTCCAGCGACCGCCCTGAACTGACGGTGGATCTGACGCTGCGCCAGAACGCGTCGATCTTTGCGACGGAGCAGGAGGTCAAGCGGCTTGAAGAGATCCTGAAGACCGACCCCGACATCGACCACTTCAGTAGCTACGTCGGTCGCGGCGCGATCCGCTTCATCCTGACGCTGAACGTGCAGCTGGCGAACCCCTTCTTCGGCCAGTTCGTCATCGTGGCCAAGGACCTCGAGGCGCGCGAGCGGCTGCATGACAGGCTGGAGGGTGTGCTGGCCGAACAGTTCCCAGGCGTCGTCTCGCGCGTCTCGCCGCTCGAACTGGGCCCGCCCGTGGGCTGGCCGCTGCAGTACCGCATCTCCGGCCCGGACAAGGACGAGGTGCGACGCCTTGCGCAGGATCTGGCCAACGTGGTCGGCACCGACACGCGCGCGAGGCATGTGCACTTTGACTGGATGGAGCCGGCGCGCCAGCTGCGCATCAAGATCAACCAGGATCAGGCACGCCAGCTCGGCGTCAGCTCGACCACGATCGCCGCTGTGCTGAACGCCGCCATGTCGGGCACCGTGGTGACGCAGGTCCGCGACGACATCTACCTGGTCAACGCCGTGGTGCGCGCCACCGATGGCGAGCGGGCGTCGTTCGAGTCGCTGGCGTCTCTGCAGGTGCCCACGCCGAGTGGCCGCATGGTGCCGATCAAGCAGTTCGCCACCATCGTCGAGGAGCAGGAGTTCCCGCTGGTCTGGCGCCGCGACCGGGTGCCGACGCTGACGGTACGCGCCGACGTCAACCGCGGCGTGCTGCCCGATCTTGTGGTGCAGGCGCTGGCGCCCAAGGTCGCCGAGTTCAGCGCCAGGCTGCCCAGCCCCTACAAGCTCGAAACGGGCGGCCTGTTCGAGGAAAGCCAGATCTCGCAGGGGTCGGTGTTCGCGGTGATTCCGCTGATGATCGTGCTCATGCTGCTGGCGACGATGGTCATGCTGGTCAGCTTCCGCCGCATGCTGATGGTGGTGGCGATCCTGCCGCTGGGGCTGATCGGTGTGGTGCTGTCGCTGCTGATCTTCAACCGTCCGCTGGGCTTCGTCGCCATCCTGGGCATCCTGGCGCTGATCGGCATGATCGCCAAGAACACGTTGATCCTGATCGTCTCGATCGAGGAGGATCGCGCCAGCGGCCTCGCTGTGCTCGATGCCGTGGTGACCTGCGCCAGCAACCGGCTGCGGCCGATGATGTTGACCGCGGTGTCCACCGTGCTCGGCCTGCTGCCGATCGCACCGACGGTGTTCTGGGGGCCGATGGCGTTTGCCATCATGGGTGGGCTGCTGGTGGCCACGGTGCTGACGCTGGTGTTCCTGCCCGCGCTGTACATGGCGGTGCTCGGCAACGAGGAGGCGGTGCAGCCACCCACCGACGCTGCGGCGCAGACCGGCTGAATGCAAATGCACGGTGAGACATTGCAGCCGGCCGCAAACGCCGTAAGCGGGGCAGGCGCAGGTGCAGGCGCAGGCGCTGACAGCAGCGTGCTGGAGCTGTACCTGGCCGACATGCGGCAACTGTTCAACTCGATGGACCCGGCGCCGTTTCGCAAGCGAGACCTCGACCCCAAGGCCGCCGAGTACATCGTCGATTGGGCCCGCGAGGCGCCGAAGGGCCAGCCCTTGAGCCTGTCTGTGCGCCTGGGCCAGCAGGCCGCGGGTGGCGATGACGGGTTGATGTTGAGCGACGCCGTGCACGACTACTTCGGGCGCCGGG
>JANOPP010000168.1:0-2866 GCA_031421915.1 Myxococcales bacterium
CGACCACGCCAAGTCCCTTGACCTCTTCATCCCAGTAGTACGCCTGGGGCACATCCGTCGGGCTGGGGAGCTTCGCAACACCCTTCTCGGTGAACTTGAACGTGGCCATCGTCGGGTCCTTTGCACGTCGGTTCCTAGGAACCGCGTAGGAACCAACCTAGCGATGGGGACGGACACCTGCAAGCCGCTCGATCACGATTCCTCGTCGGAGATGGACAGGATCGGACTGGGACGTAAACCTGCGGACACCCGTGTCCAATTAACTTCAAAACCGATGAAGCTCTGCGCGAGCAGCGGCTTGGTGGGTTCGATTCCCATGCGCTTCCGTTTGTTTTCAGAAGCTTCGACGGATTTCTAGCCGCGCTCTGCCAATTCTCTGCCACGCAGCGACGCCGGCTGATCGAGAAGCTCCACCGCCTCGCGCGCCACTTCGGGCGCGAGGTGGGCGTAGCGCATCGTCATCTGGATCGTCGAGTGGCCGAGCATCTCCTGGATCGCCTTGAGGGGTGCGCCGCGCATCGCGAGGTGACTCGCGAACGTGTGACGCAGGCTGATCGACTCCTTAGGCCTTAGGCCCGAGACGAGACATTTCCCGTAAGGCGCCACACGCGGCGACAGCGCGCGGAAGCATCGTCGATCGCGTCGAGGATCGCGCGTTCGAGCGCGTGTTCGTCACCGGCCCGATTACGCTGCGTGAAGCCTACCTTCCCCTCCGCGCCGATGACGAAGGTGAGCGGAATCCCGATCCCCCGCGCGTACTTCGGGAGGATCGCGGCGCCCTCAGGGTGCTCCGCGCGGAAGTGGCGAGCGATGCCGGTGCGAGCGCGCGCCTTCTCCAGGAGGCGCTCGCTTGCGGTAGCGTCCGCCACCCCAACGTGATCGACATCCTCGATGCGTCGATGGCGAACGGGCAGCCGTACCTCGAGTTCGTCGAAGAAGAGACGCTGGCCAGCGCGCATCGAGCGAGCAGGGCCGCTCTCGATCGCCGAGGCGCTCGACGTGATGGCCGAGGTCATCGCGGGAGTAGATGGATAGGTGTGGGACCGGCTTTGCCCGATGGGCGAGATCCATCAGCAGATCCCCGTTGTCGGCTCCTCGCGCCGGATGGTAGCTGGGCCGAATGCACGAGCTCTTGCTCAAGTCGTCGGATGAAGTCGCCAAACTCTTCCTCGGCCACTACGGTGATCTTTCGGTGCCGCGTGAGGTGTGCCAGCTGACCCAACTGAGGGCGCTCTGGAGCAAGAGCGACGACATCACCGTCAAGGGAATGGCGTCGCGGGTAACCGCCCTCGACCCGGTGCTCGGGCTCAACGTCGCGCAAGAAGAGTTTGCAGCTGCCACCACCGAGCTCGACTGGCTCGGCGACTCCCCGAGCTCGAACCAAGTGTGCAACGCCATGCTCAAGCTCATGAATGCGGGCGCGAGCTTGGCGGTCGCCAGCGATTTTTCGACCCACACGCTGGAGCGAGTCGCACGGGTCGCCGGCCGCTTCGTCGACGCCGCCGCGCCCCTCGTGACACCAGTGGACTCGAAACAGTCCGGGGTGATGCTCCGGTCCATGGCGACGTTCGAGGCCGGCATGTTTCTGATTGCGCTCTCTTGCGCGGACCATGCGGCATTCGAGCGGTTGATGCGGGTCTTGATGCCCGTCATCGCCGATTGCGCGGCCAGGTTCCGCAAGGACACCCGCCACGGGAACCCGCCCCACGGCTTTGCGGGCGTCTTCGCCGCCCTCGCCCTCGCACCGACTCTCTCGCCCGAGTGCGAGGGTGCGCTGCTCAAGCTCGCGGGCAAGAAGAACGTAACGCCCATGGCGCTCTTCACGCTCTATCGGCATGGGCACGCGGCCAGCGTCGCGCGGCTCGCGACCGGCAGCGACCTTGCCGCCCTCGGCGGGCTCCTCGACTTTGACCAGCACCTGGTCACCCCGCTCTACTTCGCCTCGCCCGCCGGCGCCGGTTGGCTGCGCGACGAGATGCTCACAGAGAGCAGATGGCACGAACAGACGATTTCGGCCGGACGCGCGCTCGGCCTCTGGAACGCAGACACCAAGGCTGCCTGGCTGGTGGCCTTGGAGCGCGGCGACAGCGCAGCCATCGCCCTCGTCGACGCCATTCCCTCGCTCACCGACGACGAATACACGCGCGTCAGAGCAGCGCTCCCCGAGCCCCGTCATGCCGCGCTCGACCTCAGCCATCCGAGGCCCACGCTCGAAGCGGCCACGAACCTCATGAAAGAAGTGGCCCGCCTCTTCGTGCCCATGGTCAAGGCCGTCGGACCTGCACGCACGATGTCTGTGCACTTTGGTGCCCTCCGAGCCGCTTACCCCACCGACCTCCGCGTGCTCCTCACGCTCGAGATGGCCTCCACCCCAGAGCTTCCTCACCGCACACCCAACGAGAACACCCATTTGGCGCACCTCGTCCGGCTCTTGGAGCCCCGGTGGCTGCCCGATCGAGGCGCCACGATCGCGCCCAAGACAGCGCCGAAGCGCAAGTCGAAGGCCTGACGCTGCGTGACATTGGTCCATCGACCGACTTGGCTCGATCTGCACCCAATGCCGACTATCAGAACTCGATGGTCGTTGGACCGAGGCCGGCGACGGCGACGTCCAGTACGCCGTGGGCGTTCGCCGCATCGTCAAACGCGACTTCAACGAGATGGATCGCCAGGCGCGCGAGATCGCGAGCTGGGGCAAAGAATGTCTACGTCTCCCCGGTGACCAACACCGACGCTCGCGCTGGTGCACCTGGCGCCCGCGTCGGAGCTGATCTGGGCGAGCCCCCGCGAGCTCCCTCAACGTGTTCCACGCGGAGTGGGTCGGGTTCGACATCATCACGATGACCAACGATCTGCTGACCAAGCT
>JANOPP010000169.1:0-26348 GCA_031421915.1 Myxococcales bacterium
AATCCGGCTCTTACGTCACGGGGAAATCGTGTACCGCCGCGGTGAAGTCGGTCAGGTCGCGCGTGCGCTGCGCATCCTCGACGCTCTGCGCGGCTATCGCCAGGGGCGATCCCTGTCCGAGCTGGCAACCGAGGTTGACGTCAGCGAGCGCACCGTACGCCGGGATCTCGCGGACTTGATCGATGCAGGGATCCGCATCGATCTGACCCTGATTGGGAACCGAGCCGGCGCCAAGCTGATCGATGCAAGCTACTCCACGATCGCAATCACCCGTCGCGAGCGCTACACGCTGCTCGCGGTGCGTCGCATGTTCGACGTCCTCCAGGGCACGCCCCTCGCCGAGGACGTCCAGTCGGTGCTGCGCAAGCTCGAACAGAGGATGGGCGATGCCGAGCGCGCCGAACACGAAACGCTCGGCGATCGATTCGCGTACATCCCCGACGGTGGAACGAAGATCTACAGCGGCAAGGAGGACGTGCTCGATGCGTTGCTCACCGGGGTGCTGCAACGAAAGCTCGTGAGCTATGCGTATCGAGGCGCGCGTGGTCGCGCCCAGCGCGGCATCCTCGCGCCCTACGCCGTGGTGCTCTACAAGCACGGCTTGTACGTGCTGGGGCCGCGCCTCCAGGACGCGGGCGAGGCCAGCGATCTAGAGGGCCGCTCGGTCACCGTGTTCGCCGCCGAACGCTTCGTCGAGGCCGATCACCTTCGCCGCACCTCCTTCACCCCACCGGCCACGTTCAAGCTCGCCGATGTCATGCACGGCGCCTTCGGCGTCCACGTTGGCGATGCCAACGATTCACAGGAGGTCGTGATCGAGTTCAGCAAGGAACGGGCGAGCTACGCCCGTTCGCGGCTCTGGCATCCGACACAGCAGCTGGACGAGCTGCCGAACGGGAGACTGCGGCTCCGGTTCCCTTGCACCAATCTCTTGCCCGTCACCTCGTGGATTCTCGAGTGGGGCCCCCACGCCAAGGTGATCGCGCCGCCGACGCTGATCGAATTCGTGATCCGCGAGCTCGAGGCTGCGCGTGCGCAGTATTGACGAGTAGCGGAACTTCCCAACCGGTTGGAGATCGAGATCGCGAAGTGGAGCGAGACGAGATCCCTGGGGTTGGGGAGACGCTGCGAGGACCGATGTTCCTTCTGCGGATCTTCTAGCAAATTTGCGTCGGAATTCGCCGAGAGATCGGTAAGGCCGTTGCCTGTTGACCCCGAGCGAAGACCGCTTTAATACGGGGGCTCGTCCCGAAATCTAATTGTTCGTACCGAGGTCCGTCACGTCCAATCTCCGACGAGAAATCAGCTGCGCGGGCTTCGAATCGCCCCGGTCCGCCGAACCGTGCATGCTCATTTCTCGAAGCGACCAGCCCCTCTCACGGGCTCCATCAATACCAAGACGACGACTCCCCTAACGCCCTCTCTGCGCGAAGCCGACCAGGCCTAGCGACATCTGGAATCCTCTCGGAAACGCCATTTTCTCGGCGAACGGGAGAGCTGCGCCCAACGAAAGGCGACCGTCATGACGAACCACCCGCACAGCTCGCTTCGTTTCCTCCGCACGGTGCGGCCCTACGTTGATCCGGTCTTCGCTGCGATGGCGATCGGCGGTTGTGGTGCCAACTTCGTGTTCTATTGGATGAGCGATGGCAAAGCATCTGCATTGTTCTTCGCGGCGGGGGCGAGCCTCGGTGTGATCGCCGCGATGCTGACGCTCGGTTGCTTCGTGCTGTCGTTTGGGCGCTGGAGGAAACGGCGGGCTAGGCTCTGGCGCGGACGTCGTCGCCCAGACGACGAACGAAACAACTAGGGGTTGGGCCAGACGTTCGTTTGCTGACAAGATGCTTCGTCGATGCGCTTTGACTTCACGCGTGCGCGAGTCATCGAGATGACGCGACTGCACCATGCGCTGTTCACGCTGAGCACCCTGTACTTTGGCGAGGCCGGTGGTACCTGGCACGGCACGTCGAAGCTGGGCTGGTACGCCTACAGCAACGGTTGCGGCGATCGATTCGACTTCGCGTGGAACCCACGCGGCCTTGTCGGCCTCGTGTTCGATCACGAGAGCGATCGCAGGCAGTACAACATCGACGAGGACGAGCGGACACCGTTCCGCTGGCTACGCGGCATTACAGGGCCGGCGAAGGCGCTGGCAGTTGCAACCGCCGTCGGATTCGAGAACAACGTGACTGCCGGGATGTGGACCACGGGGACCAAGCTCACGCTGTCAGATCCCATCAAGTCGCCCCGTGCGCTTCATGGGCTGGAGCTGGTCGCGGGCTTCGGCCTATCGCCAGTGGAGGCAGTGTTTGGGAAGACGCTCCGCCAGAACTGGCTCGAACTGTCCTCGTTGGGCGAGACCCACGCTCGGATCGCAATTCGGCTCGCTGGCGCTCGATCCACTGAAGTGACGGCGGCAGAGCAGGACCAGCTACTCGAGCTCCCCGACGGTTGCGAGACGATCTCGCTCTCCAACGCGCAGCAAGTCAAGGAGGGGCTCGCGAGCCTCGGGGTGAAATGGAGCGTCCCCCGCAAGCGGATCCTCGCGCTGCACGCAGCGAAACAAGCAGCCGTCAGGGCGCGCATCGAGAATGCACTCACCGCCGATGAACGGGCGCTATTCGAGGCCGCGCGCGCGAACAACCGGAGGAAGATCATCGCGCTTCTTGCTGCTGGCGTGAACGTCGATATACGAACCGTCAACGGGCAGTGGGCGTATACCCCCGAGGGCGACACCCCGTTGATCCAGGCCTGCAAGGCAAAATCGCGCAGCGCCGCTCTCGCACTGATCGCCAGTGGCGCGGATCCGAACGCGCACAACGTGTTCAAGCAGACCGGTCTCCTGTGGGCCGTGCGTGAGGGCATGCGCGACGTCGTCGACGCGTGTCTTGAGGCCGGCGGGAATCCAGATCTCGCTGACTCGCATGACGAAGCTCCGCTACTCTGGGCGGCGCAGGCCGGCGACACTGTGATGGTCGAGCGATTGATCGCGAGCGGCGCGACGGTCAATCGCCGTACTCGGAGCGGCGTCACCGCTGGCGAGCGCGCCGGCATGCACGGACACCACGCACTGGCGAAGCGGTTGAGCTGACGTCGCCCGGCGTCTTCGCCACCCGGTCCGGAAGCACAAGCCTGGCCCGTCACGACTGCGTTACGCTGCGGCTCATGCCTTCGAGAAAGGTTCCAACCGTCGGTCGGGCCACTGCTACTGACGCAGGCAAAGTCAGCGCGGACGGGTTGATCGCGCAACTCGGACGTTCGATCGAGTCGAGGGATCTCCGCGCGGCGATGAAGGCGCTCCGACTAGAAATGAACCCAAAGGCGGAGACTGACGTCGAAGGATACAAGTACGAGGCGCTCTCGACGAACTCGAAGCAAGACGTGTCACTTACGTTCGACGGCTATCATCGATTTCTACGCGAGTACGGCGAGCCGCTGTCTATCTCGAACAGGACCAGCGACGAACTCGTTCTCGTAATGATCGAGCTGAGCACCGACCGGATTGAATTGCCGTCCGGGTTGTCTCTCGGTGATCCGTCGACGAGCATCATCTCAAAGTTGGGCAAGAAACCGTCCGAGAGGAGCTCCGACGTCTCGTATGGCCAAGCGTGGTGGTTTCAGTTCGACGAGTACAGGCTACTCGCGGCACTGGATAAGAAGCTTCGGCTGATGTGGCTGCGAGTCTTTCGTCTCACCTCTAGCGAGAGAGCGAAGATTCATCTGAAGAGACACCTCAGCCGGCAGAACGCGAACATCAACCCGAAGTCCGCCAAGTCGATTCTGGCGCTTCGCAGGAAGTTACCGACGATGGCCTGGAAGCGTCGAATGGCCGGCGGCGACACAGCGTTCACCACGGCCGGAATTCAGGCGACCGCAACGCTCCTCCAAGAGTACCTGCAGGCCGTCGCCGATCACGCGAGCGAGAAAAAGGCGGCGAACATCCACAACTCGGTGAAGCGAGTGGTTCGTTCCCTCAACAAGATCAACGCACAGCACGCCAGGTTCATCGAGACGTTGGAACGGGAAGAGCTTGGCGCCTTCATCGACGAGGCCGTCCGCATGACTGGCCTCGAGGTTGTGGGAGACCTGACGGAAGAATGGCGTGACTGGTAACTCCGTCGGTGGACCGCGGCATCGCTGAGACAGCGAGGCCGCGGGGTGTCGGACCCCGATGCCACCATCATGGCGTGAGCGCCGTCTTGAAACCCGAGTCTCCTAACCTTGATCCGCCGGAACTCTCCGGCCGTGCGAAAGTCATTGCCGCCGTTGTGCTTCTTGCGTGCCTCGTCCTCGTAGGAGGCCTCTGGATCTGCCTCCGCACTCCACCGCTCATCGCGGCGGCAATCGGGGATGCGACGGCCCCTATCGTCGGGGTGATCACCGCGATTGCTCTCGGCGCAACGGCTTGGTCCGTACACCTCCAAAGGCATGCCATTCGTGTGCAGTTGCAGGAACTTCAGGCTCAACGGACGGAACTCACCGCGAGCCGCACGACGATGGAGGAACAGACGAAGGCGCAGAACCAGCTAGCCGAGCTGCAACGCACGCAGCTTCGTGATGCCGAATTGCGCGAGCTACGCTCGGCATACGCAACGTGGTTCGCTGCGGCACAGACGTGGCTCTCGTCGTTGCACGGCTATGGCCTGGTGCTGGCGGCCAGCGGGGATCCGCTGGGAAGTGGCGCGATCGATGACGAGAAGGTTCACCGACTACGTGCCGCGATGTGGCATGTCATGTTGCTCGACATGTCCTCGTCTCGCGTCGTGCGGGTCAAGTCGCTCTCCGCACCAATCGGCCTCGGGGGGGACACGAAGCCAGCAACCAAGGACGAACATAGCAAGTTCGGAGAACGAGTCAGGGACGTCACTTTCGAACGGCTACGCGAACTCGAGAGTTTTCAGGAAGCCGTCGCGAACTGGTTCAAGACCGGCGAAGAGAAGCCATTCGTGTAGCGGGAGCGATCGAACATCCGACGACCGGCGTAAGAATCGGTAAGGCCGGCACGATCTCGTGGACGCGCTAGTCTTATGGGCATGTAGCGCCAACGCGCGGCAGGCGGTCACGCAGCTCCCTCCCTGCCTTCCCGGATCGGAACGATAGTTCACGAGCAACGCTCCTCTGGCGGAGCTTGAATTCACGAAGGTGTCTCAGGCCTGGCCAACTCAGTCCACCATTTCAGCAACGCTCCACGCGCGATGTATTCGAACGTGTGGAGGGACATTGGCAGTTCATCGGCCATCCAGACTCCGCCCGATGCCGCACTGGCGAGCCCGAGAACTACCTCGATAGGCGCCGGCCACTCGGGTCTTACGAGACTCGGCGGGGAACACATCGGTGGCGGAAAGGGCATGCCTTCGTGCAACGCCAACGAGCGGAGCTTGTAGACACTCTCCAGCAACTTCTTCATGCGGGGCGGCGACCAGTCGAGGCGCGCCCACTCTTCGGGGGGACGCAGCTCAGGCGCAGGCGGCATGAACCGCTCCATGAAGCCAAGGAAGCGAGCCGTTGCTCGCAACTCGCGCGCAAGTTCGGCGGCAACCTCTTCTGCAAGAGTCACGTCGATCGCTTCAAGTCGCGCAACAAGCTTAGGCTTCGACAGCCGAAGGATGTCGATGAGGGGCACCTCGACATGCTGCTGAACGGCTGCAACTTCGAGAGCCGACACGAACAACAGCCACGCCAACTCCGGCTCGGCCTCCGCGATCCAGAGCGCATCGCGATACAAACGCGCGGCTCGGACGAGCGAGGTCGCTACATCCGGCTTCAACTTCGGAAAGCTAGAAAGGTATTCGGTTGTGACCGTCGTGCGCGCGTCCGCTCGTGGCAACACGACCCGCCGTCCGAACATGCGGGTGGCTAGTGCCCTAAAGAGACTCGGTCGAGCCTGGTCGCCCATGATGATCCACTCGTTCGTCCCGACGTTGGACTGAGTCCGAGTGGCGTCACCCGCGACAAATCGGCGACCCAGTGACAGCGAGAGCAGCGCCGCGATCTCGTCACCGAAACTAGCACCCGTGAACGAGTCGGTCCGCGTCCGCTCCATCTGAGGTGCCTCGTTGGGGAGGTAGTCGTCCACGAAGAGGATAAGCGCCGGGTCTCTCAGTTCCGCGGCAAAGGCGTGCTGAAACCTGTAGGGACCCATGTCCTCGCTCCGCGGGACGCTGAAGTCGACGTCGGAGTAGAACGGGAACTCGGCGCGACCGCACATTGGCTTCTCATCGAGATACGCTCGCCAGTTCTGATAGCTCGTTGGCCCCTTGGGCTCGGTGAGGTCGGGTTTCATCTTTGACTCCGGTGTTAGCTCAACGGCCTTGCACGAGGTTCGACCCAGGCGCGCAACTTGGCGAGCTAGGACGCCGCGTCGAGATGAGGTGGAGCAAGTTGCACCAGTCCCGTTCCGGAAAAACTGGGAACCACTCAACTCACCGACGCTCGGTCTTCTCGGGTGACGAGGCGATGGGTCTGCAATACCATTAGGTATGGCGGCTCGACGGCGAAGGGGCTTCGCTGCAAGCGTCTCGGTGCTTGCCCTGACGGTGGCGTGCGTCGGGCAGCATCCGAAGTCAAGACCGCCTCCCACCGGCGCTGAAATCATCGGCGGGATGGTCCATGCCTACGAACAGGCTTCGTCGTACGAGGACACGGGTACGGTCACGACTCAATTCATCGGTGCTCACACGAGGAAGGCTTCCTTCACGACAGTCTTCGTCCGATCCGACGGCATTCGCTTCGACTTCCGCGACGAGTTTCACCCCAAGTCGGTTGTGTGGACGAGCCGTGACAAGGTCCAGTCCTACGACGCGGGCGGATCGATCGAGGGCAGGTCGAACCTCGGTCGAACGCGCAAATACTCGGAGGTACCGGGCCTCCTACTTCCCACGATTCCATCTGGCCCAGGCCTCGCCGAGATGAAGGACATGCGGCTCGCACCGGTCACGGAGTCGATCGACGGTCACCCCTGTTGGCGCGTCACGGGAAGACATCCGCGGTTGGAAGACCTGACGCTCTGGATCGATCAATCGACGCACGTGCTTCGACGAAGCCTCTCTCGTGAGCACTACGATGGCGGCATCGAGGTCCCCGCATTCGACACCGAGACGACCACCAACTATCAACCAATGCTAAATGCGCCCGTCGAAATCGCGCGCGTAAAGGGCCCGGATCCGAAGACGATCCCGCCGCCGCGGTCTCATGCAGAACCGTGGATCGGAATCGTGTTTGAAACGAGTGGCGCCCGCATCGCACGCGTCTTGCCGGCAACACCAGCCGAGAAGGGTGGCTTACTCGCGGGCGACGAGATCGCGTCCGTGGACAACCTCCCGATCGCGGATCGATCCGCGTTCGTTCGCTACGTCCAAGGAAAGAGAGTGGGAACCGCCATCGGGTTGTTGGTGCGTCGCGGCGGTGCGGAGCGCGCGATCTCGATCGATCTCGCTGACCACACCGAGTACGTCAGGGCCCTTGTGGGAAAGCCCGCGCCTGCGTTCTCGGCCAGTGCCATCAACAACGGGCGATATCCCGCAAGCCTCGCCGCGCTCGCCGGCCATGTTGTTGTTCTCGACTTCACGCCGACGACTGCAAGACGCTGCGTCGACTGCGACATACCCGCGGCGGTCTTCATGAGCAAACTCCAGGACAAGTATGGATCGCGAGGTCTGCGTGTCGTCGGAGTCTCGACCGAAGACCCAGCGGTCCTGACCAAGTTCGCGGCGGATCATCAGCTCCACTACCCGCTCGCGCACGACGACGGGAAGATCACCGACGCGTACCGCATCGACGGTCCATCAACGGTGGTTGTCATCGACAAGGCGGGGATTGTTCAGCACATCGCCTGGAGCACGGGCCTCGAAATGATCGTCGAGTACTACCTGAAGTGAAAGTGCAGACGGTGTCTGCAGTATCAGGGGTGGGATCTCGGCTGTCGGGAAGCGAGCAACGAGTATCAGCCACGATTCGGCGGCCCAATTTGTGCCGCGATGTCCTGCTGGAGCCGCCATTGCTCCAGCGCAGGCACGGGGCGACGAGACACCTTGGATATGTCCTTGCCTTCTCGGGTCCACGGCGGGGGCCACAGGCTGAGCACGTGTTCGCCGCCAACCTGCGCGATCTCGGCCTGCCATCCGGGCCAGCGCATGTTCTCGTAGTACGTGGCGAGATCTCCCTCGAGTGCCCAGTGGACGAACGCGGTGTGGCCGAGTTTCGTGTCCTCCCATGCGAGCGTGTCGGGTGAGAAGTAGAAAACGTTCCCGAGCGGCGCACCAAGAGCTCCCCCGTTGATCGCGAACGCGCCACCGACGACGTCGTCGGCGATGAGCAAGAATTCGGCGAGCGGAATCCCCAACATCTCGTTCCAGCGGCCCAGGGCGCGATGGAGCTTCGGGTGGCCGCAGCCAAAGAGGCGAAGCCAGCCGCTATCGATCAACAGGCCCCCAGTCTCGTATGCGAGCGCGCCGAGCGGCGAGCGTGTCGTTACCTGAAGCGTCTCGAGACAGGACCGAGCCGCTGTTTCGTCGCGTGGCAGCACGCTCGCCCGCCCACACGCCTGCGCCGCCGCAGCGATCTCAGGCCACGCCGGCTCATCCGAGAGAAGTTCCCTATAGCTGCGCATGATTCAGAACGCGATGTTGTCCCACTGTTCGGTTACGAGATCCTCGAACACGGCGAGCGCCAATGGGCTGCATGCACCCAAGCACACATCGCATTGATCATCGGTCTCCATGATCAACGCCAGCGCACCGTCGCGGGCGAAAAACCGATGGCCGCACCAGTTCCATTTGGCGGCGCCGATAGGATCCATGTGCGCTCGTATCGCGTCGCGGGTCTCGTGAGAGACCGCAGTGGCACTTGCGCCGAAGGGGGCGTGCAGCGTCGCCTCGAGAAGAACCGCCTGCACCATGAACATCGAGAGTCGCTCCGGCTCCTCCAGCCAGAGCGCTCCTACTTCATTGAGTCGATACCAAACGCGAGGATCCTCGCCCACGGGGTCGATGGCCCAATGACACACTCCTTGATTCTCGATTAAGAACACCACGCGGCCGTCTTCGACCACGAGCTCGTTCGCCGCAACGAGTTGGTTCTGAGTGAACAACTCAGGTACCTCGCGGGAGAGCTCGAGGAGCCGATGAAGAAGCGGTGGCCCGAGGGCTAGCGCATCCGAAAGCGAGAGACTGGGGTCGAGGGGGCGCTGGTACCAACGCTCTACAAAGATCTTGAGTGCCGCCCAGCGCTCCTCAGGGGTAGCCGTCGCGGATAGCTCAGCCAGCTCTTCGGAGGCAGGTGGCGACAGGTTCGGAAGGAGCCTTCCACCAAGAAGCTCGCACCAAACAACGCGCGATAGCGCTGGGCGAAAGACGAACCGCACGTCACGAACAGTTAGCCCCTCGAGTCGATAGCTGCTCGGGCGACCGGTGCCGAGGAATCTCAGCTTGCCCGAATCGAGCTCGACGAAGATAAGAATCGAGACGCCCTCCTTGGCGATGTGGGCTGGAGCTTGACCTGGCCAGAACAGGCTCGACCTATCGGGCAGATGTGGCTCCACGACGGAGTCACCAATCTTGGCGATGAGAACGACGATGTCATCATCAAGAAGAAACGAGCCCTCAGTCTGATGCTCTCCGAGGACATCGAAGATGTCTTCACGCTGGTACTCGTGACCTGGAACGAAGCGCGTCATGGTCATTTTCGGCAACGCTTCGAACACGAGATGCACGCGTTTCCGCAGGGGCACCCCTTCTTGCACTGCGGGCCCGATGAGCTGGGCGGCGAGTACGCTGGCGCGTCACGACGGCAAGTATCCGAACATGCAATGCATGTGTCACCACAACGACAACCTCTCGAACACCCTGATGCCGTCGGTGGCGAGTAGTCGAGAGTCATGGTGCTGGGATCCCGCTTAGTCGTCTCGACGACCGGATCCGGAACTGGTCCTGACTCGTTCCCCGACGGTTGCGAAGCCTCTGATGGAACGCCACGGTCCATAAATTTTGTCTCGGGCTGTGCCGCTTCCTTCGCGCGAGCCCGGTCTGCCTGGTCGCGCTCCGCTTGCTCGCGCGCAGCTTGCTCACGCGTCCGCGTCTCCAGCTCCTCGAGCGTCGGTTCCCGCGGGCCCTGCGCCTGCGGCGCGCAGCCGAGCACAAACAACACCACCAGTACCCATCGCCACATGCTTCCGAGCTTCCCATAGGGCTGGAGACAAACCGAGCGACTCGACGCGCACTCACCGCGCGCCTTCGATGGCTGTCCGCTCGATGACCCAGCCCAAATCGATTGATCGCCGGTTGCCTCGCCCAAGCTAGGCGAAGGGCTTGAGGTGGCGCACGGTTGCGGCCGCCGTCGGACCGATCTTGTAGCCTGAGCTCCCGTGGCGTTCATGTTTCAGCTCATCGCGATGTTCCTAGCGCTCGTCGCGGCGCTGCTCATTACACGGCTTGACTACTTCGACCTGACGCCAGTCGCCAAGAAGCGCGCGCGGCGGGCGCTGATGTGGGCAACTGTCCTGTTCGGGATCTCGAGCTTCGTTGGTGCCTTCTTCACGAAGGCGGAGAGCGACGCCGCCGAGGACCGCCTCACCGCCCGCATTGAGCGCATTCAGGCGAGCCTCGATCCATTCATCGAAGCAGCTCGCAAGCGGCATCCCAGTGCGAGCTCGGATGCTGAAGCGCTGGCGCGTTTTCGTCAGGACCTCGACGCATTGGCGGCCCGCACGCAGAACCTTGAGGTTCACGCGACCCCCCGGACGCTTTCGCCGGACCAGCACAAGGCGCTCGTCGGCGGTCTTGCATTCAGACCAGGGTCCCCGATCACTGTCTTGAGTGTGCTCGGCGACAACGAGTCGAAGGTCTTTGCAGCCGCGATCGCCGCTGCTGCTGCTGCTACCGAGGCTGGGTGGACTGTCTCCCTGCAAGAGGGCGTCTTCGAGAAGAACAAGGTCGGCCTCCTGCTCGCGTTCGGCGGTGCCGGTGATCCTCCGGAGCCCTTCAACGTGTTGGGAGATGCCCTTACGGCGGCCGGGAACATGCCAACACCGGAGCGACATAGCGACCTCCCTGCAGGAGCGATCACCCTGTACGTCGGCGTTAAGCCGACCAAGTAGATCGTCGAGAGCTACCTGCTCTCGCGCTGTGGTTCAGCCCTCGATCGCCTTTCGCATAGCGGTCCCAATCACCCCAGTCGGATCGTCCTTCAACAACGCCAATACAATCCCTACGTAGACATCCTTATCGACGCCGAATGCCGTGGCGACAAACGAAACCATTCCTTTGCAGTTGAAGAAACGTAGCGCCGCAAGATAGTCGGCGCGTGCGACCACATCATCAAAGATCTTTCGGTTGGCCTTGACCGCCGTAGGGACGTCGATGCTGGCCAGATACGCTTTCAGATCCTGCTCAAGGGTGACTGCATCGGATTTTCCGATCTTGGGGCCGAACCCGTTGAGGCGAAACTGAAGTTCGGCGAGTGCGCGAGACAGTGCCTGCTGATCGCGCTGCTTGCCTAGTTCCTCGAGCACGCGGGATTGGGCAGCAGCAACATCGGCTCCGACATCTTTGAGCTTGAGCTGTGTCGCGGCCCCATGCAGCGCTTCGGGGAGACAAAGCAGGTTCTCGACTTCCGCTACATCTGCGACGAGGAGCCCGGCCGCTTTCAACGCACCAATCTCCTCGTCTCCGCGTCTATCGCGATCGACGATTCCCCGAACCGCAAGGTGGTGCAGAGCTGGAAGGTTTGCGAGTGCCTTGGTGGACTCGCGGACCTTGCTGGCAGAGCCTCGCGGAACAACGTGCTCCTTGGGATACAGCGCCGAGTAGATCGCCAGGTCGTAACTCGTTTCGTCACCCTCCACGAAGAGGATGGGACGACGACTACCGAACACTTGCATCGTGAGCGCATCGGGAAGCGAGGTCCCAGCGCCGAGGTCTTCCCATATCCAGTCGGTCCCATCGAACTCTTTCAGCCAGATCCGGCGACTAGCGATCCTCGTCGCGGCAAACTCGAGATCGTGGGTGATGTAGACGAAGGTGCAGTCGGTGCGGGCGCGCTCTATCTCGTCCCAAAGCACCGGCTGAATCGCGCGATGAAGATGGATCTCTGGTTCATCGATGATCACGACGCCGTCGATCGGAGCACATAGAGCCTGCCCCATGAGGTAGACCGCGACCCGCTCGCCGTCGCTCATGTAACGGGCTTCATACGATGCACCCGCTGCCGTCTTTGCTGAGATTCGATCGTCTCCGATCTCGAGCACCCGCTGAGGCATGACCGCAGCCCAAATCGCTTGCAGGTCGTCGAGCTTGCACCCCAGCGGGCGCGCCTTCGGCAGTTCGTCGAGAGCCTTGCGGGCATAGTCGCGATTCCTCTTCGCCTCGTCGGCGAACAACAATGCGAGTACGTGCTCGAAGTCGTTGAGCGTGTGCGAGAACGGATCGTTCCCCCAACGGTGACCTGCCTTGTGCGCGAGTCCCTGCTCTGCTTTCCAAGTTGGCTCATAGTGGCCATACAGGAATGTCGAAGTGGCCTGCTCGTATGCGCGCGGTTGCACAAACTTCGGAATGACCAGGGACCGTTGAGCAGAGATCCGGTGCGCGCTTGCACCTGCGCTCTTCTCAACGAAAGAACCAAGGCGCGTCTTGCCGCTGCCGTTCGCTCCAACGATCACGATCGACCGTGCGCCAGAAATCTTCACATTCGCTTCGCCGCGTTTCCTGGGCGGTAGCTCAACGGTCGGCATGGTTCCCCTTGATGCGCGGAGGCTTAGTGAGTTGGGCGGCGTGGGATGAATCGAGCTTGCTCTTGCACGCTGCCCCGGATCTTACGCAGGTGTGTCACTGCGACGCTTGGCTACGCTACTCTCGAAGGGGACTGCATCCGCGTACGGCGTGCTGACAAATCAGTGGTGCAACATGCGCCACCTAGCCGTCAGCGGGTACGGGGGCTCGCAACAGCCTCAGGTCAGAGCTGGACCGTGACCTCGTGCGCCGTTCCAGATCGCCGCAACGAGAACAATCCGGGCGGCGTCGTCCACGAGGTAGTACACGTGGAAGCCCGAACGTCGGAGCAGCACTCGACGAAACACGGCCGAAGTCTGCGCGACGTATACCTTCCCGGCCGTGGGCGTCATCGTGAGCAGGGCAACGGCGCGACTGAACTCGCGCAGGATCAAGTCCGGGGCTTCAGGACGGTTGGTCGTCCACCACTCGTCAACCTCGAGGAGCTGCCGACGAGCCTCCCCTGTGACCTGGACGCGAAAGTTCACGGACGATGGCGTGCGCGCAGCTCGTCGAGAACGTCATCGGCGTCATGGAGTCGCCCGGCGTCGGCGTCCTTCAGCGACCGATCCAGCGCGGCATGCAGTCGCGCGCGTTCGTCATCGGCGAGGTTGTCCTGGTCATCGACCGTCGAAAGCAGCAGCTGCGCCACTTCGAGGCGCTCTTGGTCGTCGAGCTTCATTAGCTGTTCGATGAGAGCTTGGTTGACCGCCATGCCTAGAGCCTAGGCGATGACGATGCTGTCGTCCATCGTCGTTCTGCCCCGGCCGTAAACCTCGAGATCACTCGCCTCGATGGAGGCCGGACGTTATCCGTTGATCACTTCCTACGAGTTTGCTTCGAAGACACCCCCCAACGAGTTTGAGCTCAGCTTCAGGACGCCATCACCTAGATCACCCTTCACTGGGACCTCGAAATGGTAGGTGGCCCATGAGGGCTTGAAACCATCGATCGGGATCAGGCACTCGGCGAAGTGTTGGCGTGCCATCTCCATCGTCCAGCCAACGTCAACGTTGGCTACCTTCGAAGGTGCAACGACCTTGGTTCCGCCAAAGTCGACAGCCCCGCTCGGTGGCGCGTAGACGTCTGGGGTACCCGCTCGCCACGTTCTGATCTCCGGTGTGTCCCCCCCGAGTTCGCGATCCGCGATTGCTCGCTCGATGTCGGCTCGAAACTCTGGAGTCCACACCAAACGCCAACGGCAGACGCTCACCTCGAATGGATACTGACCCATGTTCTGAACGAGGAGTCCGAAACGAATCTCGGTCGGTCCGCTGCTCCTCGAACTGATCGCGAAATGGCCCCGAGGCTTCGCCCTAACTTCGTGTTCCCGCAGCTGTAGTAGTCGAAGACGATGCGAATCTGGGTCGTCCTGCTTCGCCCACTCGATGACCATCAACGGCGAGGCGACGTCCGTTGACGTTCCGTTTCGATGGAAGGGGACTCTGCGGCGAAGAACAGTCCCGCTGTCCTTCAAGGGGAAGTACGGTCGACGCCCAGGACGAATTTCGAAGACGCCAATGGAGAGTCCGTCGACATCGGCTGCCGAGTACGAGAACTGGGGCGTCTCGTTCAGAAAGTGTTTCACCTTCTGGTGAAGGTCGGCGTCATCGAGGTGGAGGGACGACGGGATGCCGACGATCGTTCCGTCGTCCTCGACGCCTACCAAGATGTAGCCGGGTTCAGCATCGGCGCTCAACTCGTTCGCGATGGCCATCAGGTCCTTCGCAAGCTCTGCGTTGGTCGCTGGCTTCGTCCAGTCGTACATCTCGCGCTTGAAGTCGAGGCGAGAGTGTTCGCCATGCGCAGCGAGTTCGCGGACCTTTTCTGGACTGATCGGCATCGACGCTACGTCCTCAACAGCCCCGCATCGTCAGCGGGCTTCGACATTGGGTTCCTGATAGGCGATGAGATCCGCCGCAAACTTTCGCGCTGCGGCGAACTCTGGATCTGCCGTGATGTCGCGATCGAGCGCCGCGGAGACCCAGCTTGGACCGTGCCCACCGATAGAAGGCACAAAGCGCTCTACTTCACCGCAATCGACGATGAATAGACCTTGGTTTCGGAGCGCGGCCAACAGACGCCTCGCTGCCTCAGTGGGCTGACCACTTGGAATGCCGGCGAGCCCAGCGCTCTTGACCGCTGCCCACGGTGAGACCGCTTTCAACGTCAGGCGGATTTTCTCGATAGCGTCATCGGGAAATGCGGACGTAGTGACGCCGTTGATAACGGCAGCAATGTCCTGTTTTACCTGCGCGGACGTGAGCGGCCGGGTCTTCGTTTCGAGAGTCGCTTTCAGGAGTCGCCAGTCGGCTGCGATGCGTGACCAATCCCCTCCGAGTATCTCGAAGATGCTTCGCAGAGGCTGCTCAGCGTTCAGAAGATCAAAGTCTGCAACCACGCTGGCCGGGACGCCTAGCCGAGTAAGCGCAGACACCACGGTCGGCATCCGATGCTTGCCGCCACTCGAGGCGAACATCAGGTCGGGCCTGGTGGCGTCTGCATCCGCGTCGATCTGGGCATCGACAAGCGCGGAGTAGAACCGACAGTCGGAGTCGCTCTCGCACACGATCACGCGCTCGTGAAAGAGTCCGTCGAGGACGTTCGAGAATCGTAGAATCGAGTCTTCCCAGATCTTGGATATGTCGCCTGGCTCAAGCTCCGCGACGGTGTTCAGGGTCCCTGTGCGTCGGATCCGGATCACGTGGATGTTGTCGTGCCCTGCATCAAGCAGACCGCGCAGGATGTCGCCACTGTGGGTAGCCACGATCACCTGACTGGTTGACGACTTCGCAGCCAACACAGCGCCAAGCATGCGGGCCTGAGGTGGATGGAGAAACGCCTCGGGCTCGTCGATCATGACGACGAAGCGACTGGGCACGGCGAGCGCCAAGAGACATCCGACGAAGCTATTCATTCCATCGCCTTGACGCTCGAGAGGAGTCATCGCATTGACGCGCCGTAGGTAAGGCATCGAGAGACGATCCTCGCCCTCCGCAGGAATCGGAGCATCGCCACACATGAGCGGCACTGTCCTCCCTGCGGAACGGTTGACAACTAAGTCCTGGCCGAACGCCTTTCGAAACGCTGAACTAAGCAACCTCTCGGCGCGTTCATCCGTGTACAGCAAGTGAATGGGATGCGAGATCGCATCCGTCGCGAAGTTGATAGCGTCTGGTGCAACGGCCGCATTGAGGCGGGACTTCGCGTCGGCGAGAGTACAAACCGACGCTTTCAGCGCTTGAAACGCCACCCCGTTGCCGGCCTCCCAAACGTGCCGAATCGTGCCCTGCGAATGAACCATCTCGAAACCCCAGAAGCTCGGTTCACGGTCACCAAGCCTCTGCCGCTTCTCGAAGTTGGCTTCAACCCACTCCAGAAATTCGTCTGGTGTTCCCTCTTGCGCGAAGGTGACATCGGCACAGATCTGCCCGGGATCCTCGCTGTTGCTTTCCTGCGTGCGCGAGTAGAGCTCGCGAAGGAGCGCAGTCTTGCCCGCGTTGTTCGGACCTACGACAACAAGAATGGCACCCGGCGACAGCCGAACGACATCGCCACTGTTGAACCGTATCGACTCGATCCAGAGGCGCACGCCCATGCGTCGAGAACTACCACGGCCCGATGCGATCGCAGAGGGATCGCTGCGGCTCGCAACACTGCGCCATGGATGGCCGGGTAACGAACACAACGCAACCCAGCGAGCAACCTGGTGCAAGACGCTGCATCCGCAGCCACTGTGGAAAGAGTGCTCCGTCGCCGTCCTGGCGTCGTACCCTTTGGCCGGGCGATGACAGAGCGGATCTTCACTCTGCAGGACGCGTGGACGGGAGGCTCGTACGACCTTGCTCTCGAGCTAGGACCGCGGGACAATGCTCGGCTAGGCCGCGCGTTGCATGCATTGTGGACTCACGCCGATCTGCACGGCTGCTATCAACACATGGATCTAGAGCCGAACGAACAACCGCGCGTCGAAGTGTCGACCGCCGAGACGAGGCTGCACGGCGTCGCGCGAATTGGAACCGGGGCCGCGGTCGCCAGCTACACGGTGGTCATGCGTTTCGACGACGGCATCGACTGGCTCCACTTCTGCCTTCCCATGGGCTCTCTCAGTCGCATCTTCGACGTTGGAGCGTTTCCTTTTGAGGACGGCGGTGACCTTGCCTGGAGACTCCAGCTTGACGAGTGGCTGTGTGCGCTCGGTCGTCGCGTGTTCGAAGCGGCTCCGTTTCGGCTGGCGCTGATCGGGTGGGATGGCGGAGAGCTCGAAGACGCCGCCCGCTTTGGCGCCTCGGGGGTGCCTGAGCAGCGCTCGGTTGGGTACCTGGTACCGAGCGGTGGTCACCTGAAATGGTTTGCGCCGAATGGGAACGCACCGTTTACGCTCACCGGACCGGAGCATGAGAGGTGACCCGGTCCGCTGATTGCCCGCGGCACGGGCGCCAGGGAATCGGCCTGGTGTGCACGCACGTTGCCCATGCGATCGATTCCGACGCGCATGTCGGCTTCTTCTGGGGCGACAACACCGATACCGCTCGGCCCGATGCCTGGTGTTTCGAATGCGAGAAGGCGCTCGGCGCGCTGAACGGCTCGTCGAGCGAGCAGTGGTTCGTGGCTGCGCAGTTCAAGATTCTCTGCGCGGCCTGCTGGGACGAAGCCAAGCATCAACTCTACCCGCGCTGAGACGGCTACCCTCCGGGTTGCTGCTACGGGGCAGCTCGCACGCATGGACCGGGAACCACGATGGCAGCAAAGCGTCTGAGATCGATCGCGACTCTGCCAAGTTGGGCCGGGCGCAAACAATGGGCGCTGAGCAAAGTGGAGCGATGCGAACTCGCCTCGGCGCGGATCTCGGATCGGGCACCTGGCGAATGGCCCGTGTCACAAATGCGAGCGTCGCGAAGCCCGCTGGGCGACGGCGTCACTCTCGAGCGGCGCAAAGAGATCGCGCTCGCGATCTACGTGACCGAGGTCGACAAGACCCTCGAACATGCACTTCGCGAGTTTCTGCCCGACGATTTGTGGAACCTGCTGCGCGCGCTGGAGCTGGCCGAGCACGGAGTCACGCTGGGTCGAAAGAGTGCGCTGCGCGAAGGCGAAGCTGAATATCGATCCCATGCCGATCAGCTGGTTCTCGCGTGGCGAGATTGCCGACGCCTGCGCGAACGCCTCCTGGCTATGGCTGCTGCCCGTGGGCTCCGTGGCTGGGACGATCCGGACGGGCCGCGCTATCGGAACAGCCTGCCGCCCGAGAGCCAGCACCGCGGTGCGCTAATGTCGATTGAGAACACGTTGCTGCAGCACGCCTCACATCGTGTTGCGCTCTGGCTAAGTGCGCGCACACGCGTCGCCCGCGTAGATCGAGCCAAGCATCGGGTCGCAGTCCGGCGTGCAGTCGTGGCGCTACTCGCGGATGCAGGGCTTGGCTACGAGCGCATTGCGGCGCTGGTAACCTCGAGAACCTGGCGCATCGCGCCGTGTCCGATCCTTGGGACCCTTGGCCGAGTCCGGGTTGCACGGTTGTTGAAGGAAGATCTGCGCGCCGGGCGTCGAGTTGCACCGACTAGGTCCGCGCCCGTCGAGACCTGATTCCCTGGTGGCAATTCGAGGGCACGTGCGCCCCCGATGACGCCTCGATCTGCACCTACTGGACGGCGTCGTTCGCTGGCACAACCAGACCCATGAACTCTGTGCCCCCCGATCGGTTTCTCGTACGCGTCGGCCGTGTCTCCATGTCTGCCCACGGCCCTCGCGCAGTCGTCGGAGCTGTGATCATCGCGTGCCTCGCGCTGATCCTGGCATTCGTGCTTAGAGTCTGAATCCGAGCGCGCTGCGATCGCCTATACGATCTTCGGCTCCTGCCGGCTCGCCGGTGTCGATCCGATCGAGTACCTCGCCGACGTCCTGCCACGTCTCACGCGCAAGATCCGCTTGCTCGATCTACCGGCGCTCCTGCCGTCGCGGTGGGCTGCCGCGCGCGCCACCAGGTCGGCAGGGGTACAGTGAGATGGTGCGCTCCTCGGTTCGTGAACGCCTCGACGCGATCCAGTGGTCAAACTACAAGACTGCGTATGGCAACGCAGGAAGCGAGCACCGCTTCGAGAACGCCAGCGAACAGACGACATCTCGCTGGGGCTCAGTCGCTGATCAACTAGACGAACTCGCGTCGAATGACGACGCGAAAGCGCTCGAAGCCTCTCACCATCTCTGGTGCTGCTTGTGTCATCAGCACGCCTACGTCTCATCGGCTTCGCTTCCGGCGCTGCCGTTCCTACTCGAAGTGCTCGACGGAGCCGGTGAGCAGCTGACAATAGAGATACTCGACATACTGACCGGTTTTGCTGAGTGTTCGCGAACGAGAGACGGTGGTCAGAGCGACTGGATCCGCGAGCTGCGAGAGCAGCTTCTCGTTGCGAGGCCAAGGTTCGAATCGCTTGCGAAGCATCGCAACCAAGAAATTGTGGACTGGGCCGGCCGTATTCTGGACGAACTTGCGCATTAGACACCGCCGGTAGCCGCGATACGGGTGCCGTCGGCCGGACGCTCACCCTCATCGCGAACGTCTACGAGGAGGCTGACCTCGACCGGTCCCGATGAGCACCGGCGTCATGGCAACCGACGACACCGCGATTCTCGCTGCCACGTGGCTGCCACGCTCGGGCAGATCACACCGGATCATGGCAGACACGCCGGGACGAACCGCTGATGCAACCCGCGTGGTCATTGCAGCGTCGCGAGAAGTTGGAGTTTCTCGCGAGGTCGCATCAGGGTTCGAGTCCCCCGCTCGCACTTCGTAAAGAGGCGTGTGGTTCGAGGGTCACGCAAGCAACCAGATCCCGAGCGGCACGGCGCTCTACCTGGTCCAGGAACGCACGTGCATGGTGTGGTCCGCAGCCGGCGCGGAGGCAGTGCTGAGACCGCTCAGCGACCTAGGTTGACGAACAGGTAGTGCAGCGCGGCGCGCGTCGCGTGACCGATCGCCTCGCGGCGCGCGGCGTCGGTGCAGAACGCCGCGAGGGTGGCGCGATCGAGGGAGATCCACGCGGACGATGCCGCCGGGAGGTCGAACCCCGCGATCGCGGCCACGCGCACCTCAGGGCCGCGCGCGCCGCCCGCGGACTCCGCGACGGCGCGCATCGCGTCGAGCAGCGCGACCATCTCGGCGTCAGCGACACGCAGGCCGTCGAGCCCGGCCGCGTCGTTGCGGAAGTCGTCGTGGCGCGGCACGAAGGGTGACAGGCTGCGCCCTGTGACGTCCGGCCACGGCGTGAACACCACGCCGCGCACCAGCGCGCGCTGACGGCCCGCCCACGTCACCTTCAGCACGCAGCGCCCAGGCTCCTCGCGCCCGCGCACGAGAACGTCAGAGAACGCGACCTCGGCCGCCTCCGCCGCGGGCTCGTCCCACGGGATCCGCAGGTCGAGCTGGCGCGCGCGCCCGGCCGCGCTGCCGTAGCGCGCCAACGCTCGCCGGAACCAGCTGATCCATCGCCGCGCGAACGCTCGGCCGACCGGCTCGCCCCACGGGCTGATCGGCTCGCCGTCGGAATCCTGGACCTCGTCGACGACGTCAGGGCAGTACCAGTGGAGGACGCCGTCCTCCGACATGAGCTTGGTGTGGTTCCGCGTGAAGCGCTTCACCGCGCACATGAAGCGGCGGGACGGCGGCTTGGCGCGCTGCGGCTCCGGGACCGTGATGTCGCCCTTGTCGGCCGCGGTGGACTCCGACGACCAGCTCATGCAGTCAAGGGCCGCGCCGGTCGCCTTGCACACGGCGCATGTCTCGAACACGTAGCGCACCTTCGCAATCCCCGGCTTGACGACGTCGCCGAACGGGTGCTCGTCGTCGCCCACCCATGGGCCGTCGTCTAGCTCCGTCGTGCTCGGCGGATCGGTGGTCGCGTCACCGTCGTCCCAGTGGTCGGCGTAGTAGGGCGTCTTGTCGCACGCGAGGTGATCGACCATCTCACCCATACAGGTCCGATCGTCGCGCGTGTGCGCGAAGTCGCCCTGCTGGAAGATGTCCTCGTCCTTCCTCGAGACCAGCCGGCCCTGCGCGTCGTACGCTTCGGTCCGCACGACCTGCAGGAGGTGGATGTCCTTGCAGCCGTTGGCATCGTGCTTCGGCTTGTAGCGGATCGTCACCTCGTCGCGCGATCCGGTCTCGGGCCTAAGGTCGACCTCGAAGTCACCGTGCTCGCCGGGGATGGTCGTCGTCGGCATCGCGGCTTCAGTGGTTGAACAGCGTGAGCAGGTCGATCACCTGGTGCAGAGCCTCGATGTCATCGGGGTCGCCAACGTAGGGCGCCGCCATCGGCGTGCGCCAGTCTGTGCCCTCGGTCGCGGCGAGGTGCGCGCGCGTGGCGGCCACGAACGGATCGCGCGTGAGCGGGTTGGCGATCGTCGCGACGTTCTTGTGGAGGTAGCGCCCGATCGTCGAGCGCCAGATCACCTTGTTCCAGTGTTGCTCCCTGATCTGGATGAAGTTGCCGGTGGCGCCCACCGCGAGCATCAGCGCGAACAGCGCGCTCCGCGCGTTCGCGTGCGGCGTCCGCCCGAACACGCGGTGATAGGAGAAGACGAGCCGCGCGAGGCCGAGGTAGTGGTCGAGCTCGCGACGCAGGTCGGCGGCGCTCGTGAGCAGCACAGGGGGCAGCGAGTCCATCACGGCCCACCCGAGGATCGCGCCCGCCTGCGTCGCGATGCAGTCGTTGAACGAGTCGATCCCGAACAGGTGGAAGCCCTCAAAGCTGGCCATGTCGTAGGCGATGTACACGTCGAGGCTCGACGTCGACCCGCCGCCGCCCCAGATGCGCGCGCAGATCGCGATGTCGGTGACCTCGCGGAGCTTGCGGGCGTAGTGCGGGTTGGCCGAAAGGGCGGACGAGAGCGCCGTCTCGTCGCCCGCGGTCGTGCGGAGCGTGCGCAGGGCCGCGCTGCCCGTGGCCGGGAGGACGCCGAGATCGAGGATCGCGTCGAGCAGCCGCGCGCGCCTCTGCTCGACCGTCAGCGACGGATCGCCGATCGCGTCGATCCACTCCTGGAGCTGGGGCCCCATCGCGCGCGCGTACCAGCCGAGCCCGTTGTTGAAGTGGAGGATCTGGGTGACGTTCTGCGACTGGTCGGTGAAGTCGTTCTCCTGGTCCATTGGGTTGCGGAGGTCCGCGCACAGGCCGAGGAGCTGCCGGCTGCCCAGGACCGGGAGTCCCCCGTGGAGGACGTCCTCGAAGTACATCGCGGTCGCGCCGTTCGGGATCCCGGCGGGCTCTTGGTCGGGCGGGACATCGGCGTGCTGACACATCGTCACGAACGAATCGGCGTCGAGGACGCCGTTGTTCGCATAGCGGCCGAACAGCCAGTCCGTGAACCGGACGAACGGATCGGTCGCGGGGGCGCCATCGGTGTAGCCCGGCCCGTAGGTATGGCCCGCGTTGTTCGGCGTCTCGACGCGCGCGGTGCGGCGGATCGCGGCGAGGTCGACGAGCGCCTGCCAGAGCTTCAGCGCCGTGTCCATGACGTTCATCGCGCCGCCCGCGATCGGCACAGTCACGCCCGCGAGCGTCTGCGTGATCGACGCGAAGACGAAGCCATCCTGTTTGCTGATGTGCCCCGAGCCGAGGGTCTGGCCGTTCTGCCAGTCGAGCTCGCCGCCCGCGAGGAAGACGCCCGGCGTATTGTCGCTCGAGTCGCCCTTCGACCAGACCCAGTCGTCGTACTCGATCAGCTCGTGGTCGACGCCGAACACGCGCGCCTTGAGCCCCCACGTGGCGATCGCCTCCTTCGGGCCGATCATCCTGATGAGGAACGGCGCGAACGGGCCGTTGGGGTTGCGGCCGCCGATGTCGAGCGTCCGCGCGCGCCACGGGCCGCGGATCCAGCGCCACGGGTAACTCTCTTCGAGGCTCGGGCCGGGGGCGGCGATCGGTTCGAGCTCGAAGCGCACCTGCTTCCAGCCGACCTGGTGGGTCATCGGCTCGGTGACGGACACCTGCGCGTGGTTCATGTGCGGCAACGCGCGCACCGCCCGGGCGGCGACCTGGAACCGGTAGCGCGCCGCATACGGACGCAGGAGCGAGATCGCCTCGTCCTCGCGGGTCAGCGGCGCGGTGAACGTCTGGTCGCCGATCTGGACGGTGACCTCGGTGGGATCGGCGGCGTGGTCGGGCACGATGTCCGCCAGCCCGGAGACGACCGTGCCGCGGAGGTCCATGCTCACGACGAACGCTCCGCCCGCGGCCCGCCGCGCGCCGTCGAAGGTCGCCGACTCGATCTCTACGTACGGGTGCGGGAGGCTGTGCGAGATGGGCACGTTGGTGCGGATGCGGTGCAGCCCGTTCTTGTCGGCGATCTCGCCGCGCCCGCTCTCGGTGGTGTCGCCGCGGTACAGCGCGCACTCGATCACGGTGAGGTGCGCGACGTCGCGGCCCGCCGGGTTCGTCATCTCGGCGGCCAGCATCACGTCGCCCATCTCGGCGCTGTTGCGCGTGCCCTCGACCCACAGCTTCTTGGGCAGCTCGCCCGGCGGGATATAGAGAGGTAGGCTCACCGGGTTGTTCTTGGTCGGCGAGTCCCACAGCCGGATGCGATCGCCGCCCAGCGGCGCGCTCAGCGTCACCGAGCCGTCGCGCGGGATGCGGTCGACGGTGATCTTGACGAGATCGTCCTCGTGCACGACGCGGAGCTGACCGAGATCGACGCGCAGGTCCTCGTCGTCGTCGTCGGTGTTGCGGCCGATGGGCCGGCCGGGACAGACCTTCTGATCCTCGGCCACGCCATCGACGGTGAGGAACACACGGCAGATCGTGATCTGAGCGCGCGCGCGCACCGGCTGGTCGGGCGCGGCGGTGCCGCTGTCGCGGGCGACCACATCGAGGACGTCGTGGCCCGGCCGGTCGGGGGCCTTGTAGACGACGGTGGTCGTGTTGCCGTTGGTGATCGGGGGGCCGCCGCCGTAGTCGGGGAACGTGCCGCGCCCCGCCGACCACTCGACCTTCACCTCGTCAGCCAGATCGACGACGCTCGAGAAGCCGGCGCACGTCGTCGAGTCGCAAGTGAGCGCGAGTGCGTCGACGTCGGAGGTGGTCGCGACGAGGACGGCGCGCTCGCCCGCGGTGACGCGGAACGACGGCGGCATCGTGCAGATCATCGCCGGACCCTGCAGCCACAGCGGCTGGGACGGCCAGCAGCTCGAGCCCTCCTTCGGCTGCGGCACGGGCCCGCTCGGCCACGCGTCGGGCTGGGCCTGCGCCGTGCTGCGGTACTTGCAGCGACCGACGCGCTCGATCTGGATGAAGAACTTGAGGTTCACGGGGAGGTCGTTGCGCCGTCCGTCGGTGACCTCCACCTGGACGACGGCCGAATGCGTCGCACCCTCGGCGAGCTCCGGCGGCACGTACAGCGTCGCGGGGCCGAACGGCGACTCGAGCTGCCCGCCGGGCTGCGGGCCCGACGATAGGATGGTCCACCCGTAGTCGACCGTGTCCGGAATCTCGTAGATCGCAGTGGACTCGAGCTCCTCGCCCTGACAGCGACACACGTGGACGAGGTTGTCGACGTCCGACGCCTCGACGACCAGCGGGATGCGCTCGAGTCGCTTCGACTCGACGATGCTCGACGTCGGCGCGACGACGCGCACGAACGGCGCCAGGCCGCCGACGATCTCCCAGTCGACCTCGCAGGAGCACTTCCACTCGTAGCCCTCGACGTCCCACGCGTGCAGCGCGTCGGCGTGGGCGTCGCGTTCGACGAGCGCCTCGCCGCGGGCATCGGTGCGCGCGTCGAGGTAGTCGACCTGCGCGCCAGCGACGGCCACCAGTCGCACCGTCGCTTGGACGGGAGCGCCCTTCGCGTCGCGCGCCGCGAGGCGCCACCCCGCACGCCCTTCGATCGGCGTGATCTCGACGCCGACGCGCGGCAGGCGCTCGGCGGCCAGAGCCGCGGCCACGGTCACGAGCCAATGTCCCGGCACAGGACGGTCCCCGACGCGGACGACGACGGCGTACGTGCCGAGAGCGATCGTTGCGGGGACGTGGGCGATCCATTCGAGGTCGGAGCCCGCGGTGTGCTCGAGCGTGATCGGCGGAACCCCCTCGGCTTGGAGCGAGACGGCCGCGTCGATCAGCCCGGAGCCCGTGACGCGAATGCAACTGCCCAGCTCGGCCCGCTCGGTGACGCGCGCGAGTTGGGCACGCGGTGGTGCCTTGGAGTCCGCAAGGGGGAGCGCCTCGACGTGGACGGGGGGAGTCCGCTCGTCGGCCCACACCGTCTCGATGAACTGGTTGCCCGGTTTCTCGCGCCCCTCGAGACCGATCGCCTGGATCACGCCATCGCCGACGACGAGCGCACTGAACGGACAACCTACCCATACCAGACGCGGCGCCAGCAGCATCATCCCCATTGGGAACGACGTTGACACGTCGGGGCTCAACGTGTCGCCTGTCACCGGCGAGGAATCGAGGATCGGTCAGGCAGTGATCGCGATGATGCTTTCTAGAGCTCGGGCTTCAACACCGACGCCGCCAGCACGAGCAACAAGATCATGGTGGCGGTCGAGCAGCGCGTGCAACGGGGTGGAGCTACGCAGCCCGAGCCTTCAGACGAGCCGACCCCTGACACCGGACGAGGGATCTTCCTCTGCTGCCACGTGGCTGCCACGCTCCGGCAGATCACGCCGGATCACGGCAGACACACCCGGACGAACCGCTGATGCAACCCCGCGTGGCCATTGCAGGGTCGCGAGAAGTTGGAGTTTCTCGCGAGGTCACATCAGGGTTCGAGTCCCCCCGCTCGCACTGATATGGAGGAGTGGTTCTCCGACGACGTTCTCGACCGCGAGGTACGCGACGGAGTAGCGGAGGGCAGCAAGCCCCCCGGCGGCTCGACCGCTGACCACTTCATAGGGTGGAGCTGTTTGCTGCAGGGCGAGGAGTTTCGGTGCTAGTTGCGCCGAGCCGGCGGGCTCGTCGGCTAAGCTGACGGGCTGATGAGCTTCAAGCGGCGCGTGCTGTCGGCGCTGGGGAAGAACCTCGCCCCCTCCGCGACCCAAACGAGCACGGCGGCCGAGGGCGGCGCCGCGTTCGGCGCGTTGCTCCGCTGCTGGAGCGGGGAGAATTGGGCCATGAATCGGGCCACCATGGCCCGATTCTCTAACCAGGCGACGGCGGGCGGTGCCGCGTGACCGGCAAGAAGAAGCCCGGCGCTTCTCTCGTCCGCTCCTCGGCGGCCGAGTACCTGACCTTCGTGGCGGCCAGCGGAACGGGTGGCGTCGAAGCGGTCTACGCCGACGAGAACGTGTGGCTGAGCCAGAAGATGATGGCGCAGCTCTACGACGTCGACGTCCGCACCATCAACTACCACCTGAAGACGATCTTCACGGACAGCGAGCTGGAGGAGAAAGCAGTTATCCAGCCTTTTCGGATAACTGCCACCGACGGCAAGACCTACGACACGAAGCACTACAACCTCTCGGCCACCATCGCCGTCGGCTACAAGGTCAACTCCGAGCGCGCGGTGCAGTTCCGCAAGTGGGCCACGCGCGTCGTCGAGGAGTTCACCATCAAGGGCTTCGCGATGGACGACGAGCGCCTCAAG